>JAFAHO010000352.1 GCA_019237205.1 Hyphomicrobiales bacterium | reverse complement strand
GCGACCGTCGGGATCGCCATCGCGCTGCTCAGGGTCGCCGCGATCTTCCAGATCTTCGACGCGAGCCAGGCGACGCTCGCCAATATGCTGCGCGGCCTGCATGATTCGCGCGTGCCCCTGGTCATGGCGCTCATCTGCTATTGGGCGATCGGCGCGCCGGTCGGCGTGGCGCTGGGATTTGCAACCCCGCTCGGCGCGGTCGGCGTCTGGATCGGCCTTGCGACCGGTCTTGCGGTCGTGGCGGTTCTTCTGATGGCGCGCTGGCTCGGCAAGGCGCGGCGGGGGTTTGTCGCGCCCGCAGCCGTCTAAGCAGACTTGCTCGGCCGCCCCCACGGATCAACCATTGGCCCGCCAATGCCGCCAATGAATTGGTCACCAAACGCGCGGTCGTTATTGAATGGTCGCCGCATCAATGTTCATCACATACGAGACCAGTTTCCGTTCTATGTCGTCTCTGACAAACACTATCATGCCGCCACGAACAGACGTCGACTTGTAGTCTATTTCCAGAGACACTTGGGACTTTTCGCTTAATTCTGCTTTAAATTCCTTATATGGATAAGCGTAGATTTTCTTCTCGTGGATGTCATACAACATGATTGGCTTTTTACTACTGTAGGTCATGTACAATCCACAGATGTTGGTCCACTGCTCTTGAATTGCACTATAATATTGATCACTCATCGATCGCTCCGGTCCGGCTCCAATCGCGCCCGTCTCGGCAGAATCCGCCCTCAGGTGATTCGCGTCAAATCCGGCTTTGGGCGCAGGCCGATGAATCGGTCTCCGTCGACCCGTTGGCCCGCCTGAGAATCTGCTTAGGTCGCGGTCGCAGTCCCGCTTCCCGGCGGCCGCGCCTTGAGGCTGGGCGCCAAGGGCTCGAGCAGCTGGCCCATCAGGCCGTCGGGCACGGGCGTGTCGGTCCCGTAGGCCGCCGCCCACTCGCGCGGGAGGTAGAAGGCGCCGAACACGCGGTCCATGACGGGGAGCATCGCGGAATAATTGTGATCCTTATGGTCGTCGCGGGTGTGGCGCCAGTGATGGAAGGCGGGGCTCGCAAGCACCTCTTCGAGCGGACCCAGGCGCAACCTGAGATTGGCGTGAATGAAGAAGCTCCAGAGCGCGCTGACGAAGAGAACGAGCGCGGGAACAAGAGTCGGATTCGGGCCCACCGGCGAGGCGAGGCCTGTCGCGTAGAGCAGCGTCAGGCCGCAGAGGCGGGTGAACACCATGTCGACGGGGTGGGCTCTTGTGTTGACCAGGAAGTTGACGTGTTCGGCGCTGTGGTGGACCGCGTGGAAACGCCAAAGCAGCGGAATCTCGTGGCTCCAGCGGTGGCCCCAGTAGAAGCCGATCTCGCCCACGACCATCGCCGCGATCATCCGCGCCCAGAGCGGCAGACCCGCCCCCGCGCCGGTCAGGCTCGCTGGCAGGACGGCATGGATGACGGTCGCAATGAGGGCCACGGGCGGTCCAAGCAGGAAGATCGGAACGAGGCTATTGACGAAATACCAACCGAGGTTGGTCGCCCAGCCCTTGTGGAAGAGTTTGGCCGGCCGAATCGCAAAGAAGCGTTCGAGCGGCGCAAAGACGGCGACGAGGATCGCAAGCCAGATGCAAGTCCGCACGGCTTGCAGCACAAGACCCGCGATATTCGGATGCGAAGCCAGGAGCGAATGCATCGACAATCCTTAGCGCGACGCGATGGGCGCTTCATCCACCCATGAACTGTGGCGCGCCGAGCATTCGCACGGTCAGGCCGCAACGACGAGTGGCGAGCTCTTGGTCCGAAGGCGGTCGAAAACGAAAGCAACGGACGCCACATGTTGATCGGAAGCGACAAGCGGTTGCACTCCACCTTTCCCCCGCCGCGATTGGCGCCATCCCCCGGAGAAAAAACGGCCAGGCTGTTTGACGCGGTCGCGACGAAGGTCAGAATGCCTCTTCCAGTTTGACCGGGATCAGGGTGGATGCGCGGAGCCGCCCTAAAAGAATGGCGCCCATGTCTCAGCAGGCCGAACCCCTTGTCCTCGACGTCGACACCGGAATCGACGATGCGCTGGCGCTTCTTTACGCCTGCGCGGCGCCGGCGGCCCAGATCCTGGGCGCCTCGACCGTCGTCGGCAATGTCGACCTCGCCGCGGCGACCCGCAACACGCGGGCGGTGCTGGCGCTCGCGGGACGGGGCGACATTCCCGTCTGGCCGGGCGCGGCGAACCCGCTCTCGCCCGCCTCGGCGGACGCCAGGCACGTCCACGGCGAGCGCGGCCTCGGCCATGCCGTGCTGCCCGAACCGCCGGAGCCTGGAAGCCGCACGCACGCCGTCGACGCCATCGTCGCGGCGGCCCGTGCGCATGCGGGCCGGCTCATCCTTGTCGCGACCGGGCCCTTGACCAATATCGCGCTCGCGGTGATGCGCGAGCCTGAACTGCCAAGCCTCGTCAAGCGTTTCGTCATCATGGGCGGCGCCTACGCCGAAGGCGGCAACGTGACGCCGAGCGCCGAATTCAACATCTGGCACGATCCCGAGGCGGCCCGCATCGTCTTTCGCGCGTTCGGCGGCGTGGGCGCTACGCCCACGGTCGCCGTCGGCCTCGACGTGACCCGCAAGACGACCTTCGATGCGAACGACATCGCCGCCTTCGCGGCGAGCGCCGCGGGCAAGCCCATGGCGCCCGCGCTGACGCGGTTCATCGACGATGCGTCCCGATTCTATTTCGACCGCATGGAGGCGTCGCAGGGACGGCGGCATCTCGTCATGCACGATCCGCTCGCGGTCGCGGTTGCGCTCGATCCGACGCTGGTTGAGACCCGCCGGGCCGCCGTCGACGTCGAGACGGCCGGCCGGCTGACGACCGGCGCGACCATCGCCGACTGGCGCGGCCAATGGGGCCGCCTCGCCAACACCGAAGTCGCGGTCTCGGTCGACGCCGAACGCGCGCGCAACATGTTCTTCGACGCGATGCTCCGCCTCGCCGACGGGGCGAGCCGAGGCTGACGATTGGTCCGGACGGCCTTCAGGCCGAGATGAACTTTTAGGTTCGAGGAATTCGCACGGGAGGACGACCATGCAAGACAGGACCGCTATTGCCGCAACCGTGACTGGCGACGACCAGCAGGTCGGTTTCCGCGCTATGGTCATGAAACAGGCTATTGAGTACAACCTGGCGGGATCCGCGAAGAATGACGCAGACGAAATTGTACAGTTTGTGCTTCAGGGCGACCCGGATAGGATCAATGCAGCAATTGCCTCTATTCGCGACGGAACCAAGAAATCGTCAAATATAGAGGTCAAGACAACTGCTGGCACAGTCGACCCAAAATTGACCACGTTTACAATCATTGGCTGGACATCGACGAGCCGGAATATCACGACCCCGTATACTCTCGTATTTCATCTGAGGCCAAAAGATAAAACGATTTCTGAATCTGAGGCAAAAGATACCTGGAACGAAATATTGCGAGCGACCCTTAAAGGAGACGATCTGAAGAAGTTGGGCGGCGACGACTGAAAGTCTGGAGCAGGCTGCGCCCGCCGGTCAGGTCGAGCCCTTCGCCTTCTTCGCCCGCTCGATGCCTTCCAGCACGAGCCTGCGGGCTTCTTCGTCGTCGCCCCAGCGAATGATCTTGACCCATTTGTTGGGTTCGAGGTCCTTATAGTGAGCGAAGAAATGCTCGATCTGCTGGATCGTGATCGACGGCAGATCCGAATAATTGCTCACATGCGCGTAGCGCTGGGTGAGCGTGGCGGACGGGACAGCCAGGAGCTTCTCGTCGCCGCCGTGCTCGTCCTCCATGATCAATACGCCGACGATCTTGCAGCTCATCACGGCGCCGGGAACGATCGCGCGCGTGTTGGCGACAATCACGTCGCACGGGTCGCCGTCGTCGGAGAGCGTATGCGGGATGAAGCCGTAATTTCCCGGATAGCGCATCGACGTGTAGAGGAACCGGTCGACCACCAGGGCTCCGCTTTCCTTATGCATCTCGTACTTGATCGGCTCCCCGCCGATCGGCACCTCGATGACGACATTGACGTCGTGCGGCGGGTTCTTGCCGATCGAGACAGCATTGAGGTTCAAGGTCGGAACTCCAAATTCGCAGCGACGTCCCTTCCCGCCTCGAAACGGGCGAGCGCGTCCGGATCCGGCTTATAGGTGAAACGGCCGCTCAGCCGAAGCCGAAAGCGACGCGCTCCCGGTCCTGCCCGCCGAAAGTCTCATGCGCCCGGCGCACGATGCGCCCGCCGAGCTGGCGATAGAAGCGGATGGCGCGCTCGTTCTCCGCCAGCGCCCAGACGACGATAGACCCATAGCCGTGGCCCGCCAGATCCTTGCGCGCCGCCTCGAACATGCGCCGCCCGAAGCCGCAGCCCTGGCACTCCGGCGCCAGATAGAGTTCGAAGATCTCGCCGCCGTAACCGAGCGCCGGAACGCGGTTCCTGCCGTAGCTGACATAGCCGACGACCGACCCGCTGAATTCGAGCACGAGCAGGGGCGTGCGGCGCGCAATCGCCAGGCGCCACCACGACGGGCCGCGGCGCGCGATCATCCGCTCGAGTTCGCGGCCGGGAATCACGCCGCGATAGGCCTCGCGCCAGGCGGCGTCGTGAACCGAGGCGATGTCGACCTCATCGCCCAGTCGCGCCGTTCGAATGGAAATGACCGTTTCGACCATGCGGTGATGTTAAGTCGACGCGCCGCCATACCGCAAGGTCTTGACAGCGGGCCTTGCGGACTTTTTTGCTCGCGGCGGCCTTGCCTCTGAGTCGGCGCATTCGCGCCGGATTATATGCGCAATTGCTGTTCAATCGGCCCCGAGGTTCGGGACCCGGAGTTCGCACTGGAATGACGCCGCGATCATCATGGACGCGCCTGGCGATGACTGTGGCGGTGGCCGCCGCGCTCGCCCCTGCGGGGGCGCGCGCTGACGTTCTGCACGCGACCTATCGCGTTTCGCTCGTCGGACTGCCGATCGGCGCGGCCAATCTCAACGCGGAGCTCAGCCCGAAGAGCTACTCGATTCAGGCCGACGCAAAAGTGACGGGTCTCGCGAGACTCTTCGCCAATGCGCAAGGCGCCTCGGCCGGCGCCGGCCGGATCGTCGCAGGCCATGTTTCGCCCTCGACCTTCGCCACCATCGCCGCCAGCTCGAACATGACCCGCACCATCCGCATGGCGCTTGCGGGGAACGCGGTCAAAGGCGTCGACATCGCCCCGCCGTTCGAGGACAAGCCCGACCGCGTTCCGCTCGGGCCGCACGACGAGCAGGACGTCGTCGATCCGGTCGGCGCCTTCGTCTTTCCCGCGCCGACATCCGGCCCGATCATGTCGCCGGCCGCCTGCAACCGCAAGATTCCGATCTTCGACGGCTACACCCGGTTCGACATCGATCTGACTTACGTCGGCGAGCGCAGCGTGAAGGCCAAGGGATACGACGGGCCGGTCGTGGTCTGCGCCTTTCGCTATGTGCCGATCTCCGGCCATCGGCGCGACCGGCCGGCGACCAAGTTCATGGCCGACAACAAGGACCTCGAAGTCTGGCTCGCGCCGATCGAGAGCGACCACATCCTCTTCCCGTTCCGCGTCTCGGCGCGGACAATGATCGGCACCACCGTGATTGAGGCGTTGGAGTTCCGGGTGGAGGAGGAATAGGGCAGGATCCGACACTTGGTTCCCGTCGGATTGAGCCGCCCTTGCGGGGATTTCCGGTTGTGCGGACGTGACGCGCTGGACGGCGGGAATGCGCAACGACCGACATGGCCCGACGGCGTGGCGAACGGGTCAAATCGATCCATTCCTGCCGTTCAACTTCGGTCCGCTGAGGGGCCAGAACTCCAGAAGCGGGCATTCGTCGTCCGAGGCGATCTGCCGCAGAGTCCCCGAGTTCGACGAGCGAGGCCCTCCAATTTGCCCGGCCATCGTTTTCGCACTCTTCGGGGAGCGGCCGGCACTGCCGGAGAGTTCGGCCATATCCAAGTCGCCAAACACGACCGCCTTTGTAGCTGCAGGCAGCGCGGCTGTCTCGAGGCTTCGGTCAATCTGGCCGCGGTCGCTCGCGCCTACAACGGCGCCGACGACCTGAAGGAAGTGCGGAAATTGCACGCTGCGCTGCAGCGGCCGACGAGGCGGCCGTGAGGACCGTTCGCTCGTTCGCGCGCGAGCTTTCTAAGGGCATGGTAGCGCTTGTGAACATATTCAATCCAACGACGATTATCCTCGGCGGTTTGATGAGCCCGATTCTGGAGCTTTGCCTGGATGACATCCGGTCGCGTGGCGCGCCGGATCGTCCCCGGCACCAAGGTCCCGGAGGTTCGGCTCTCGGTCCTTGGGATTCTCGATTGCGCAATAGGCGCCGCGTCCATCGCACCACCACCTGTTCGATATCTCCAACTTCGAACTCTCCGAGCGCTATCGTCTTCTTGAACTGCAAGACGACTGAACGCGATGGCCTCGACTGGTTCTGCCGCCTAGGGGCTTCGGGCGGATGGCGGGCATTCCTCGCGCCCCGCGAGGAACCGCCTGCTCCCCGCCCGCCTGCGACTTCTCCGGCCGCTGTCTGCAGCGGCCGCTCAAGGTCGTGAGCAGGAGTTGCGCGCGGAGCGGATGCGCGGACGCGCAGCCGATGATCTCGCCCCATCATCGTACGGGCGGGTCTGCCAGTTCGAGCTGGTCGGGCCGTGACGACTGCCTCTCGGCAAGCGACATGCCAAGCGACATGCAAGGAGATCGCAACGCGTCGATCCCGAAGGCGACCGGTCGCCGTTCAGGCGGCCTCACCCCGCGCATTCGGATTCTTGATCGTCTGGATTACCTCGAAGCCCTCGAACTCCGGATGGCCGAGATAGAGCGGCTTGTTGGCGCCGGCGTCACGATGGGCGGCTCGAAAATGTTCGGACTGCGTCCATGCGGTAAAGGCTGCTTTGCTTGCCCAGACCGTATGCGACGAATAGAGCACGTGATCGTCGCGTTCAGGTCCGCGCAAGAAATGGAACTCCAGGAACCCGGGCACGCGGTCGAGATGCGTGTCGCGCGAGAGCCACACCTGTTCGAACGCGCTCTCGGCGCCCTTCATGACCTTGAAGCGATTCATGGCGATATACATGGCGATTTCCTGTAGAAATGGGGGCGGCGCGGTCCGCCTATCATTGCCCCGGCGGCGGCGCGGGGACGGGCAAATCAACCGAAACGCTAAGGAGCTTGGGGCCCTCGAAGCCCCCGGCTCGCGATGTTTGCCTTAAGGCGATCTCCGCGTTCACGAACTTTCAGGCGGCTGCGACATTAGCGGCGCGCGGCAAGCCGTGGCAAGATCGTTCCGCTGCCCTTCGCGCCTTCTCAGCCCGGCAAATCGAAGCGCATCAGCGCGCGTTCTTGCAGGCCGGCGCACCACATGCGCCGGCCGACGCGGCAGACGCCGGTCACCATCGCATAGCCGCCGTCCCTCCATCTGAAGTCGCGCACGCACGCGCCGCGCTCGTCGTAAGCCGCGATCCAGGCGACGCGCGACGGCTTGGGCAGCACGCTCTCCGGCAGGCACGCCGCCAACCGACGCAGAAAGAGCGGCAGCTTGTGCAGGCTTTCGAGCGCCGGGTTCGGTTCCGAGGCGAACGCGACCCAGACTATGCCGTCGTCGGCGCCGAGATTGTCAGGAAAGCCGGGAAGCTCCGCGATCACCTCGCTTGTCCCCGCGCTGGCGCCGGCGAGCCAGAGACGAAGCAGACGGCGTCCGGCGGTCTCGGCGACGATGAGGCTTTTTCCGTCGTGCGCCCGCACGAGGCCGTTGGCGAAGCGCAAGCCTTCCATCAACCGCGTCAACGCGCCGTCCGGCGCGCGGCGATAAACGCGCCCGGTCGGCACGTTCTCGACGATGTCCTTTTTCCAGTCATGAATGTCGTAGCGCATCGTCGAGACGGTGAAGAAAAGATCGCCGTCGGGCGCGGCGACGACATTGCTGCAAAAGATGAGCCGCTCCGCGCGATCGTGGGTGACGAGCGTCTTGAGCGCGCCGGTCTTGAGATTGAGCTCCAATAGACCTTTCGGACTGTCGCAGATTATGAGCCGCCCGTCCGCCGTCGCCTCGAGACCCAAAGGCCGCCCGCCGGTGTTGGCGACCTCGCGCACCGCCCCATCCTCTGCCGCGACGGCGAGAACGCGCCCGTCCAGGAGCCCCGTGTAGATCACGCCGTCCGGCCCGGCCACGACGTCCTCCGGACCCTCGCCGGGCAAGGGTATGAGGCCATAGGCGGGCAGTGAGGCGGTCATGGCGTCTCCCCCTTTGCGGCGTCGCGCCTCGAAATTGCGGATCGCGGCGCTGCGCCACTTTAGAGCGCATCGCGACCGCGCGGAATGAGGGCATGGGGTTTTCGAGTCGGGCGATTCTTGATTCCCACTTCCGCCGAACGCCGGCCGCGCCCTTGTCGCCAGCGGCATCGGTCCGGTTGATCGCCTCGGGCGCCAAATCGGCGGCAGTCACGCAGCGGACGATCAGCGGCGCAAGATGATCCTTCAAATCATGGATGTCGGCCGGATCGGCGGAAAGCTTGCTTGCCCTGGCGACGCGCCAATGTCGGGGTGGCGCCGATCAGGCGGCGCGCAGTTCGGCGCCGCCGGCGATTTCGTTCCACTTCCGGCACGGTAGGTCAGGAGATGCGTCCTCCAACCGCTTCTGAATTCGCGCGAGGCGCGGTTCGAACCCTGGCCCAAGGCGGAAGCCGCGGCTTCGCGCCAATCCGATCATCCCCTCGTTGGTCCACAGGGTATCGCCGAACACCAATTCGATGCCGTCGGCCGCCGCCTTGCGTTCGATTTCCTCGAGCAAGGCCGAGCCGAGCCCAAGATGCCGCCAGTCATCTGCAATCGACATGGAAAATTCGCCGGCGCGTTCCGCGCAGGACAACGCCACCCGGGCCTCGCCCACGACCGTTTCACAATCGTCCACGGTCGAGGTTAGGAGCAGGGTCAGAGTGTCACGACCGTTGGCGGACAATGCGCGCGCCAGTTCCGACGCCGGGAGTTCGTTCAGGGCGCCCAGGAACCGATTGTAACGGGACCGCGGAGAAAGCCCTCTGACATAGGTTTGCAAGGCGTCGCCGTCACTCAAGCGGGCCGGACGAAGAGCCAACTCAATGTCCCGCCTGCCCTTCCCTCGCAGCATGCGGAACTCCCAACGGCTCGGGTCGAGGGCGCTTTTGTCGGCACGCGCGTGAGGCGCAGGTTCAACGAAGTACAGAGGCTCAGTGGCCATCAGCGTGAACCCTTGCAAATGAGAGCACTCCCGTCTCCCTTTTGCGGGAGAGGGTCGCCGCGAAGCGGCGGGGTGAGGGCCTGCGGGCCGGCCCCCTCATCCGGCCGGGCTTCGCCCGGCCACCTTCTCCCGCGAGCGAGAGAAGGGAATCGGGCCGCTACTCAGGCATGCGCCAGTCAGACGCGAAAATCTTCTGCATCATTTCGCGCTCCATGCTGTCCGTGATGCGTCCGCCGGAGCGCGCCAACACGCGGGCAATCTCCCGGTCGAGCTCCCTCTGGCGCTCCGCGGCGAAGGCATCGCTTAGACGACGAGCGAGTCTCGCCAGCTTTGCGCCGACGCCGTTTGCGACCGGCGCTGTGCGGTCGCCACATGGGCCGAAATCTTCGCAGTGCGTGGTGTAGGCCATCGGACCAACCCCATGATTGACCATGGCTTGATATGAGATATGCTCATCCGCCATGCCCGAAACGCCGCTACAGTGGCAAGAAAATCCCTGAATGACAAAGGATGTTGTCTCAGGTGATGGATGAGAAACTCTCATGCATAACGCTCCTCCCCCGCTCAACGCGCTTCGCGCTTTCGAAGCGGCGGCGCGGCATCTGAGCCTGACCAAGGCGGCGTTGGAGCTGAACGTCACGCCCGGAGCGCTCAGCCACCAAATTCGCGGCCTCGAAGATCATCTGGGCCTCAAACTCTTCGACCGCGGGGTGCGGTCGATCGCCCTGACGGCGGCAGGCAAGGCGCTCCACCCCGGCCTGCAGGCGGGCTTCCTTCATATCCGGGACGCGCTGTCGAGCCTCAATAGGCTCAGCGACGCCCGCGTGCTCGTGATCAGCACATCGCCCGGCCTCACCTCGAAATGGCTGGCCCCGCGCCTCTACCGCTTTTCGATCGCCTTTCCCGAAATCGACGTGCGCGTGTCCTCGTCGATCAACAACGCCAATTTCACAACCGACGGCGTCGACGCCGCGATCCGCAACCTTGCGGTCGATGCGGCGCCCGATGAGACCCTCGAGGTCGAAAAGCTGATCGACCTCTCCCTCGCGCCAGTCTGCAGCCCGGCCCTCGTCGAAAAGCGCGGGCCCCTGACGTCGCCGGACATGCTCAAAGGCCTGCCGCTGATCCATGACGAAAGCCTCTCCGCTCGCGCCGCCATTCCGACCTGGGCCGACTGGTTTGCGGCGGCCGGCGTAAGCGACGCCGACGTCAGTCGCGGCCTTCGATTCAACAGCTCCGATCATGCGCTCGACGCGACGGTCGAGGGCGCCGGCGTGCTGCTCGCTTTCGATGCGCTCGCCTACGATGATCTGCGCACCGGGCGCCTGGTGGCGCCCTTCGACCTCACCCTGCCTTCGGGCCGCTGCTACTCGTTCGTTTGCCCGAAGAGGCGGCGGGACTCCGCCAATGTGCGGGCCTTCCGCGCCTGGCTCAAGGAGGAGGCGGCCGCGATCGACTGGAGCAAGCGCGCGATAGGCGCGGCCGATTTGCGGCCCGCGGCGGGATCGCCTGCGACACGGCATCGCCAGCGTTGATCTTAGTCTTGCTTCAGTTCAACTCGTCCGCCAGCGCCGGCATTGGCAGGACGCCTACGCCGTCCTCGATCAGGGCCTTGGCTTCCTTGAGGCTCGCTCGGCCGCGAATGGCGCGCTCGGGCTCGTCACCCTGGTGGATGGCCCGCGCCACTTCCGGGAACCGCGCGCCGACGTCGTCGGTGTTCGCCTCGATTTCGCGACGCAGCCGCACGATCATGTCGCGGGCGTGCCGGCGCCGGTCGTCCGTCAGAACTTCTGCCGGCGTTTCGACGGCGCCGCGCTCGCCGCCGACTACCGCCGGCGCCATGATCGCCTTTTCGACCCGGATGTCCCCGCACTCAGGGCACGCCACGAGGCCGCGCTTGCGCTGCTTCTCGTAAGCGTCGCTGTCGGGAAACCAGCTGTCGAACCTATGTCCTTCGGCGCAGCCGAGCGCGTATTTGATCATCGCTAGCCCGCCAGCAGTCCTTCGAGCTCGCCCGCTGCCTCGAGGTCGTGCAGATCGTCGCAGCCGCCGACGTGCTGTTCGCCGATGAAGATCTGCGGCACCGTCGAGCGCCCGCCCGCCTTCGCCGCCATCGCCATCTGGGCGACGCGGTCGCCGTCGACGGCGATTTCCTCGAACGGAGCGCCCTTCGCCTTCAAGAGCGCCTTCGCCGCATCGCAATATGGACACCAGGACTTGGTGTAGATGACGATCGGCGGCATCGAGAACGCACCCCTCGGCGGAAAAATCGGCGATACGGGCAGTATATGGGCAGTCACGCGCCCGTAACAACCCGTGCGAAGACAAGGACGTCCACGCGCTTGGCGCCCGCCCGCAGGAGCGCCCGCGAGGCGGCGTTCGCGGTCGCCCCCGAGGTCAGAACGTCGTCGATCAGCACCATGTTCATGCCCCGAACCGGCGCGCCGTCGGCCGCGCGGAAGGCGCCCTGGACGTTTTCGGCCCGCTGCGCGCGGCTCAAGCCCACCTGGCTCGGCGTCGCTTTGACGCGCAGAAGCGCGGAAAGTTCGCAGCGCTTGCCCGTCAACCGCGAGATTTCGCGTGCGAGCGCGGCCGCCTGGTTGAACCGCCGGCGCCAGAGCCGCAATGGATGCAGCGGCACCGGCGCCAGGAGGTCTGCGTCCGCCAGGATATCGGCGCCGGCGCGGGCCATCCAGCGCGCCATCGGGCGCGCGAGTTCCGCCCGGTCGGAATATTTGAGCCGATGCGCAAGGGTGCGCGCCGGCCCGTCCTCGAACCGGGCGACGGCGCGGGCGCGCGAGAACGCCGGGGGATCGGCCATCGCCTGCGGCGACAGGAGCCCCTCGCCGAGGTCCTGCTCGAACGGCGTGCCTAGGCGTTCGCAGAACGGCCGCTCGATGAAGCGCATCGCACTCCAGCAGCGCGGGCACAGAGCGCCATGCGCCCCGGTCGCTGCGCGGCAGGCGAGACACGTCGGCGGATAGAGCGTATCGAGCGCCGCCGCGGCGAAGCGCCGAGCGAACGCCGATGCGCGCCCGGTCCAGGGCGGCCCGGCGGCGTGGTCGAACAACGCGGAATCAGCGCTCATGGGACGGATGTTAGCGCGGCAGGGGGCTTTGCGCGAGGGGTGAGCCGGGCGCATAAGGCGTGCCCGTGTCGCCGACTGCCCCTCCGCCGCTGATTTTCGACCGCGCGCTGGTCAACCGCCGGCTGGATCGCGCATGGGCGCGGGCGCAGCCCGGCGGCGGCGCAGACTTTCTTCTCACCCGCGCGGCCGAGGACCTCGGGGAGCGGCTCTCGTTCGTCAAAAGGCGCTTTGCTCTGGCCGCCGATTTCGGCTCGCCCGGTCCGCACGGCGCGGCCGTGCTTGCGGCCGGCGGGCAGGTCGATCGCCTCATCCGCATCGCCCCGACCTTCGCCAGCGTCGGGGTCGGCGCATTCCTGCCCGCGGTCGGCGACCTCGAGCGGCTGCCGGTCGCCGAGGGCCGCCTCGACCTCGCCGTCTCGCTGCTCGCGCTGCAGACCGTCAACGACCTGCCCGGCGCGCTCATCCAGATGCGGCGTGCGCTCAAAGCCGACGGCCTCCTCATGGCGGCGATCCTGGGCGGCGACACGCTGACCGAATTGCGCCAGAGCCTCACGATTGCCGAGAGCGAGGTTCTCGGGGGCGCGTCGCCGCGGGTCGCCCCGTTCGTCGATGTGCGCGCGTTCGGCGCGCTCGCGCAAAGAGCGGGACTTGCGCTGCCGGTGGTCGACCTCGATCGCGCGACCGTCCGCTACGCCGACCTGATTGCGCTTCTCGGCGACCTGCGCGCGTTTGGCGCGGCGAATTCGCTGAATGCGCGAAGCCGCCGGCCGCTCCGGCGCGCGGTTCTTGCGCGCGTCGCCGAGGTCTATGCCGAGCGCTTTTCGGACCCCGATGGGCGGCTGCGAGCGACCTTCGATATCTTATGGCTGAGCGGATGGGCGCCGCACGAAAGCCAGCAAAAGCCCCTCAAACCAGGGTCCGCGACGACCCGGCTCGCCGACGCGTTGAAGAGCCGACACTAACGTCCGCGCGCATTCGCCGCGGCGCCGCGGTTTGACCGAGGAGGCCGCGGAGCTAAGGTAATCCAAGCATCGATCTCGACGGTGGAGACCGTGGGACCGGCAGGGCGCGCGGGCGAATATGGAGGTCACCCATGGCGGATTTTGACATGATCGGCGACCCGCCCTTGGCGGCCAGCGAGGCCGCGCCCGTTAGGAAGCGTCGCGACCCTCTCGTCCGCTACATGATTTTCCACTGGGTGCTCGGAGCGCTCGGCGGCGCCCTCTGCACGACCGCGCTCCTCGTCTTCGATCCATTCGGGATTTGGCCGCTCATCCACGACAGCGGCATGGGCATTCCGGCGATCTTCCTGCTCTATGTCGGCTTCATGACGTCGTTTGGCGGCCTCGTCTGCGCCGCCGCGGTGATGTTCCTGCAGGACGACGACGAGCCGCCGCGCGGCGGCTTGCGGGGGAACGCGATCCCGGGGGGCTGGAAACCGCGGCTGGCCTACGCGAGCGTTTCGAAGCGCGCGTAGCCTTCGATTCCCGCCGGTTTAGAAGGACCGCTCAAAATCGTCCTGGACATCGTGGCTACATGTAGCGACGATTTCGCTATGAAGACCGTGTCCATCCGCGAAGCGAAAAATCGCCTGACGGAGCTCGCACGCGAGGTCGAGCGGGGGGAGACGATTGTCGTGACGCGCAACGGCTCACCCGTTTTCGAGCTGGCGCCCCACCGTCCGTGCAAGGGTTTTCGCCTCGAAGCGATTGAGGAATTCAAGCGGAAGCGCGGGATCGAAACGATAGTGGCTTTTATCGCCGATGATTTCGACGATCCGCTGCCGGAGGATTTTCTCCTCCGTCCGCTGCCGCCCGACGCATGAAGCTTTTGCTCGACACCCATACCCTTCTGGCTTTGATCGGGTCCAACGCGGCCAGCGTGCCCCGGGCGCCGGCCACATTGATGCTGGATGTCGGCAATGAGCATCACTTTAGCGCGGCGAGCCTTTGGGAGATCGCGATCAAATGCCGGCTCAGCAAACTGAAGCTGACGCACGAGCTCGGCGCTCTGCCCGAGCTTCTCGACGGCCTGGGCGTCCGGATTGTCGCAATCGACCAACGCCATGCGCTGACGCCGGTTGAACCGGAGCCCATGACTCGCGATCCGTTCGACCGGATGCTGCTCGCCCAATGTCGGGTCGAGGGATTGCGGCTTCTCACGATCGACCGCGCCCTTGTAACGCATCCGCTGGCGGCGAAGGGATAGGCTCACACGCGGCCTCGTCTGTCCGGCTGCGTTGATTTTCCCGTTGAGGGGACGACGATCCGCCACGCGGCGGCCTGCGCGGGGGTCCACCCCCTGCGAACTTGGCGCCGCGCTTTAGGTGCGCTCTCCGCCGAGCGCGTCCGATCGTCAATGCTGAGGTGAGCGACCCCCTCGGACTTTTTTCGCCGTTTGGTATGCGTCGTTGATTGCCTTCGCCTCCTTTTCCGCGACCGCCCGTAGTTTTGGCCCTAGACTTGCCACTCTGTCGGGGTGATATTGCTTTATTAGTGAGGGATAAGCCGAAGAAATGTCTCCCAGAGGAGCGTCTTGGGAAACTTCAAGCACGTCGTACCATTCCAAGTGTTCAGATTCCTTAGCGACCTGATCGTTGTTGGTACCTTCCTCCTTACCGATATTATCATGATCCGCTTGCCTGGCTCCCATTGCTCGAAGGGCGTTGGCGAAGGAATTAGAACTTAGTTTTGGGAACAGAAATAGCTCGGCCTCATATTCGCCCGCGTATAGGTTGATACCATGACGCTCGACCTCCCACATTTCAGGGTTTTCACGATATCGTCGATCGGGTTCATTGTTTTTCGTCGCATGTTGCCAAGTGCGATTTAACACCCTATCATCGCCTCGCGGACGATCGACCTTCGTCGTATACTCAAACTCGTCGACTTGAATATCAGTTGTTTCTCCATAAGAAGTACTTCGACCAAGCAGAACCCAATAGTACTTCGGCGTCATTACAATTTTGCTAAAATCGAAATTGATAATCAAAAAACGCGCTCTTGCAGACAGCCCAAATATGAATCTAGTGAAATGTAATTCCGTAGAATTGGCGAATTCCGCTGCTAGGTCACCTTTTTGGTATAGTTTGCCGAAATCAATCTCGGTACCGTTCAGGGAGAGTCCCGATTCGAAAAAGGCATTTTGGGCTTCTGCAAACGCGGAGTCTGGAATTCGGCAGCTCGAAAAAGACAAGAACAGGACGAGCTCTAACACCGTCAGCAAAATACCGACGAGAGGGTATATCCACAGTAAACAAAGTGTTGCAAGTATGCACCACAGCCCATACTTTCTCAGCGATTCGTTAAAATAAGAAACGCGTGATATGCGCGACGCGGTTCTAGCGGCCACGCTCTCAGTGGGCATGAAACCAAGCGAGAAGAACACCGAAGACGAGAAAAACATACAGGCCTAGAGTATATAATACCTCAAGAATGCGATTCTCCGCCCTCCTGCGGCTTGCCCAAAGCTGTCCGCGTCTGGGGAAGAAATATTCCGACCAAAGTATTATAGAACCTGGCATCGCGAAAACAACCCATAAAACCCGCTCAACAACGCTCTTTGATCGGGAACGATAGATTGCATATTGACGTGCATATGGGCGCGGCATTTGGCTAAATTTATTTAGGCTTTCGATTGATTTTATTGTAATGGCTTTTTACGCTAATCGTCTTGGTTCCTCCGGTTTTAGTCTTAATTTTTCGCGTTGAGCTCTTCGTGAATGAAAGGATCTTCTTTGCCATTTTCATCCCCGTCCGTGAGTACGGTTGAAGTTGCCCACTGTGCGCGGATCAGTGAGTTGCAGTCCAATTATGGTACTTTCCGCGGTTGAAGTAAACAGCGTGCATAGCAGAAGGCCGCCGTATACATAACGAAGGAGTGTGCGTCGCGCTTCGATGTCTCTGTTTTCACCTACCACCGTCATCGAAAATTTCGTCCTGCCGGCATCGCGCGCCTCGCCTCGATGACTTCGGAAGCAAGGTCGGCCGGCGGCCGCGGGTCGTCGAGCCGCGGCGTCTGGGCGAAGCGGTTCCCCTGGCGCTTCTGCGCCACCGTCGCCGGCGGGCGTCGGACCTCGTCGGCGCGC
>JAFAHO010000124.1 GCA_019237205.1 Hyphomicrobiales bacterium | reverse complement strand
CCCGTGGTCCCGCCGCCGCCGAAAGTCGACCTCGAAGCCTATCGGACCAAGGTCGCCGAGCGCTTCGCCAATCCGAAGATCGGCGACACCATTTCGCGGCTTTGCCTCGACGGCTCGAACCGGCAGCCGAAGTTCGTTCTTCCGACGGTCCGCGACCGCCTGAAGGCTGGCGCGAGCGTCAAGGGCCTGGCGCTCGTGTCGGCGCTGTGGTGCCGCTATTGCTACGGGGAAACCGAGAGCGGAAAGACGATTCCGCCGAACGATCCGAATTGGGAGCGTCTGCAGGCGGCGGCAAAGCCCGCTCGCCAGCAACCAACGGCGTTTCTGGCGATGCGAGACATCTTCGGCGATCTCGCAGACACGAAAGCCTATGTCGACGCGTTCTCCGGCGCGCTCGGTTCGCTCTGGACCAAGGGCGTGCGCGCGACGCTGGCCGATTATCTTCAGGGCGGCGCGTAAGCCGCGCGGCCGGCCCCGGCGCGGGGCGGAAAGGAACCGACCACGGCCCGGCGCAAGGACAAGGGCGCGCTCGGCCGCCAGAGAGGAACATAGGCGTTGGCGAGAGAATTGGACGGCAAGGTCGCTGCCGTGACCGGGGCGGCGTCTGGCATCGGACTGGCCAGCGCCGAGGCGATGCTGGCCGCGGGCGCGCGCGTTATGATGATCGACCGCGACGCGGCGGCTCTGAAGGCGCCGTCCCAGAAACACGGCGCGGCCGTGACGCCGCTGGTCATCGACCTGCTCGACCCAAAAGACTGCGCGACGCTGCTGCCGAGAATCCTCGAGGCGGCGGGCCGCCTCGATATCCTGCACGCCAACGCCGGCGCTTATGTCGGCGGCGATCTTGTCGACGCCGACACGGGCTCAATCGACCGGATGCTGAACCTGAATGTCAATGTGGTGATGAAGAACGTCCGCGACGTGCTGCCTCACATGATCGGGCGCCGGACGGGCGACATCATCGTGACGAGCTCCCTGGCGGCTCACTTTCCGACGCCATGGGAGCCCGTCTATGCATCGTCCAAATGGGCGATCAACTGCTTTGTTCAGACGGTGCGGCGGCAGGTGTTCAAGCATGGCGTTCGGGTGGGCTCGATCTCGCCCGGTCCCGTCGCGACTGGGCTGCTTGCGGATTGGCCTCCGGAGAAGCTGAAAGAGGCAAAGGAATCAGGGAGTCTCTTGGACGCGAGCGAGGTCGCCAATGTGGTGATGTTCATGCTGACGCGGCCGCGCGGCATGACGATCCGAGATGTCGTGATGCTGCCCACCAATTTCGATCTCTAAGCCGAAAAAGACGATCGGACGAGGCCTTAGGCCTGACGACCCGCTCAGTGGCGCCGTCGGACGGCGGACCTAATGGCGAAAGGAAGACATTCATGGACCTCGGACTGAATGGCAGAGTCGCTGCCGTGACGGCGGCAGCGTCGGCATCGGGCTTGCGATCGCGGAGCGACTCGCGGCCGAGGGAGTGAACCTCGTTCTGGCCGGGCGGCGCCGAGCGCGTCCGCGAGGAGGTGCTCTTGGCCGCATCCGATAGCGACTACGTCGTCGTGCGGACGCTCAACGTCGACCGCGGCGACTGGGTGAGCTGACCGGTCATCCGGAGACTGGGCGATGTATCTCGATCGATTCAATCTCAAGGGCCGCGTCGCGGTCGTCACCGGCGGCGGGCAGGGCATCGGGCTCGCTTGCGTCGAGGCGCTCGCGGAGGCCGGCGCGCACGTCTACATCGCCGACAGCAATCCGAAAGGGGCGGGAGAAGCGCAGACGGCGATGAAGGCGAAGGGCTACGCGGCCGACGTGATCAAGATGGACGTGACCAACTCCGCCGAGGTCGAAAGCGCTGCCCAGCGGGTGATGGCGGAGAAGGGCCGGATCGACATTCTCGTCTGCAACGCCGGCATCGCGCGCTCCGAGGTTGCCGCGGAAGATGCGGCCGACGAGCGCTGGCTCAATGTCATCGACGTCAATCTCAATGGCGTCTTCTGGTGCTGCCGCGCGTTCGGCCGGCATATGCTCGCGGCCGGGCGCGGCTCGATCGTCAACATCGGCTCGGTGTCGGGGATCATCGTCAACAAGCCGCAGCCGCAGTCCTATTACAACGCCTCCAAGGCCGCCGTGCATCACCTGACGAGGTCGCTCGCCGCCGAATGGGGCGCGCGGGGGGTGCGCGTGAACGCGGTCGCGCCGACCTACATCAATACGCCCTTGACCGCGTTCGCCAAGACCAACAAGGCGACGTTCGACGCCTGGATCGAAGGCACGCCGATGGCGCGCATGGGCGAACCGGACGAGATCGCCGCGGTCGTGTTGTTCCTTGCTTCCGACGCCGCGAGCCTAATGACCGGCTCGATCGTCGTGGCGGACGGCGGCTATACCTGCTGGTGAGAGGAGGGGCGGATCCGTGGATCTAGGGCTCAAGGGTAAGGCAGCAGTCATTTCCGGCGGTAGCGTCGGCATCGGGCTTGCGATCGCGGAAGGCCTGGCGGCCGAGGGCGTCAATCTGGTCCTCGCCGCGCGCGGGGCCGAACGCGTCCACGAGGAGGCCAAGCGCGTCGCAAAGCAATTCGGCGTCCGAGCGGAAGGCGTCGCATGCGACGTCGCCACTCGCGAAGGAACCGACGGGCTCATCGCCGCCGCGGAGAAGGCCTTCGGCGGAGCGGACATCCTCATCAACAACGCCGGCACGGGCAGCAACGAGACGGCGATGGAGGCGTCCGACGAGAAGTGGCAGGCCTATTGGGATTTGCACGTGATGGCGGCGGTGCGGCTTGCGCGCGGCTTGGCGCCGCTGATGAAGGCGCGCGGCGGCGGCGTCATCCTGCACAACGCCTCGATCTGCGCGGTCCAGCCGCTCTGGTACGAGCCGATTTACAATGTGACCAAGGCCGCGCTGATGATGTTTTCGAAATGTCTCGCGACCGAACTCGTCGGCGGCAACATCCGGGTCAATTGCGTCAACCCCGGCCTCGTCCTGACGCCCGACTGGATCAAGACCGCCAAGCAGCTCACCGCAGAAAAGGGCGGCGACTGGCAGGCCTATCTCGACGGCGTCGCGCGCGAACACGCGCCGATCAAGCGCTTCGCGAACCCCGCCGAACTCGCGAGTTTCTTCGTCTTTCTCTGCTCCGACCGCGCAAGCTACTCCGTCGGCTCGACCTACTTCGTCGACGGCGGTATGCTGAAGACCGTTTGACCGGCCCGCGCCGCCGTCACCGCCGGAAGGCCTCAACCGAATGGGTCAATGGCGGTCGGCGGGAGCCGGATCCACGTCTTTCGGCGTAAGCCGGATCTGGTTGACGACGCCGACGACGCCTGGAACGTTGCGCACGTCGAACTCGGCGCACGAGCGCTGGTAAGGCAAGTC
The DNA here is from genome assembly GCA_019237205.1 of Hyphomicrobiales bacterium. Classification (GTDB taxonomy): domain Bacteria; phylum Pseudomonadota; class Alphaproteobacteria; order Rhizobiales; family Beijerinckiaceae; genus Roseiarcus. The sequence continues at coordinate 3,929 of JAFAHO010000124.1, read as the reverse complement.
AACCATTCCCGACAAAGTCACCCGCCCGTCTTCGACGTCGACCTTGAGCCGGTTTCGCGGCACCGCAAAATCCCAATGCAGAGCGTTGAGGACCCGCATCCGAACGTCATCGCTATGCGACTGCATATTCGACCTCCTCCCCCACACACATCTATCATTTTTCGCTGAAGTTTCTCCGCGACCTTGTGACGCGGTCAGCGACCGAAAGCCGTAGCGGATGCTTTGAGCGGAATTGAGGCCTTGTCGGTCCTGGAAACCGAAATCGGCGCGGCCGGCCGACGCTTACATTTGCTGGGGCGGCCCGGACGCTGCTTCGCCAAGCACCGGTTCGTCGACGCTCATCGCATTGCCGCGCCAAACCACGGCGTGCCCGGTCCAGGCGCCGCACCACAGGACAGGCAGCATCGCGTCGCGGACCGTCCAAGCCAGAGGGCTTCGCCAGCTCAGCGGCCAGCCGGCGATTGACGCCAGGAAGGCCTCGGCGGCATACCAGAACAGGGCGGCCAACCCGACGCTCAACCAGACGCTCAGTCCGAACTCCGGCGCCGCGAACGCGGCCGCGCCGATCATCAGTAGGCCTGTCGTGAGGAATTCCGGGACGAAATGGAGCGGGAATGTCGCCCGCCGCAGCCGCGCCCACCGAAGCTGCCGCGACCAGACGTCCTTCAGTCGGCGCGCGCCGAGGGGTTGCTGGAACGGCCTGCTGACGAGATGGGCGTGGAAACCCTGGGCCTCGATGAGTTTGGTCGCCGCCGCGTCCTCAGCAATCTCGGCGCCAAGCGCCTCGACGCCGCCGCCGGCTTCGAGGATCGCGCGCCGGAACAGCATCGTTTTGCCTTGCGCGAAGCCGAAACCGGCCGCCTCGCCCGCATATTGCCAGCGGGCCTCATAGGTGTTGAGAAAGGCGCACTCGATCTCGGCCCCGAAATTTTTCGGCTGCGACCCGATAGGCGGCGCGCAGACGATGCCGGTGTTGGGACGCCAGCGCGCGAGCAGGCGCTGGATATAATCGGGCGGCATCAGAACGTTGGAATCGGCCATGATCACCCACTCGTGCCGGGCGGCCTTCCATCCCTTCACGACGTTGTTGAGCTTCGGATTGGCGCTGACCCGGTCGTCGCCGATCAGAAGCCGCGCCGGGCGCTGCGGATTGGCTTCGATAGCGCCGCGCACGAGGGGCGCAATCGGATCGTCGGCGTCGGCGAGGCAGAAGATGACCTCGTAGTTCGGATAGTCGAGCGCGAAAATCGATCGCAAGGTCTCGCGCGAAAAGGCCTCGACCCCGCAGAGCGGCTGTACAATGCTGACGCCGGGAGCATCCTTCGGCGGCGGCATCCGGCGATCCCCGCTCATGCAGCGTCGGGTCGCGAGGGCCACGCTGAGTGCATGAATCCCCCCGCTCGAAACGCAAATCCCGGCGGCCAAAGCGCTTATCGTCATTGCCCGATTTTACCCAATTCGCGAATCAATTCCACCGATATTGTCGATCCGTCGCGACGCTTCTATGAAGGCGAATGACTTCAGGCCCGATCGTCCGCTTTGCGCCGTCGCCGACCGGGCGCATTCATATCGGCAACGCCCGCACCGCCCTGCTCAACTGGCTCTACGTCCGGCCGCGCGGCGGCCGCTTCATCCTGCGCTTCGACGACACCGACCTCGAGCGCTCGAAATCGGAACATGCCGAGGCGATCGAGAAGGATCTCGCCTGGCTCGGCGTCGCGCCCGACCTCGTGCGCCGCCAGTCGGAGCGGATGGCGGCATACGACGCGGCGGCCGAAAGACTCAAAGCCCAGGGCCGTCTCTACCCCGCCTACGAGACGGCGGAAGAACTCGACCGGCGCCGCAGGCGCCAGCAGGCGCTGGGCCGTCCGCCGGTCTATGACCGCGCGGCGCTGCGGCTCAGCGACGCCGAGCGGGCGGCGCTCGAAGCGTCCGGCCGCAAGCCGCACTGGCGCTTTCGCCTCGAGCCGACGACCGTGCGGTGGGCCGACATGGTGCGCGGCGAAAGCCATGTCGATTGCGAATCGCTCTCCGATCCAGTGCTGCGGCGCGAGGACGGGAGCTACCTCTACACGCTGCCCTCGGTGGTCGACGACATCGAGTTTGGGGTGACCCATGTCATCCGCGGCGAGGACCACGTCACCAACACGGGCGTGCAGATCCAGATATTTGAGGCGCTAGCCGCGGCTGCGCCGCGATTCGGCCATCACAATCTCCTGACCGACGCCGGCGGCGAAGGCCTCTCCAAGCGCACCGGCGCGCTCTCGATCGCTTCGCTGCGCGAGAAAGGCGTCGAGCCGCTTGCGGTCGCCGCGCTCGCGGTGCTCGTCGGGTCGGCGGAAGCCGTGCGTCCGGTCGCTTCGCTCGACGAACTCGCCGCGATGGTCGACCTCGCCCATCTTTCGCGTGGCGCGGCGCGTTTTGACGAGGCCGAACTCGACGCTCTCTCGGCGCGCACGCTCCATCATATGCCCTTCGAGGCGGTTTCGGACCGCCTCGAAGCGCTGGGAATAGCGGGGCCCGGCGCTGAAGGCTTGTGGCTCGCGGTGCGGGGCAATCTTGCCCGCCTTAGCGAAGCGGCGATCTGGCGGCAGGTGGTCGAGGGCGAGATCGCCCCTGTCGTCGAGGATCGGAAGTTTCTCGAACTCGCCGCTTCGCGGCTGCCCGACGGCGCGTGGGACCAGTCGACCTGGGCTGTCTGGACGAAGGAGCTCAAGTCCCTGACCGGCCGCAGGGGCCGGGAGCTGTTCCACCCGCTGCGCCTGGCCTTGACCGGCCGCGAGTCGGGTCCGGAACTCGCGGCGCTGCTGCCGCTGATCGGCCGGGCTAAAGTGTTGGCCCGACTATCCGCACCTTCCGCTTGACCCCGTCCGGGCCGGTTTCGGTCACGGTCTGCCCCTGGCTCTCGCTGTAGCGGGTTCCGCCCTGCGTGTCCCCGCCGGCGATGCCCGAGGCTTCCCGGCTGACGGTCGCGGCGGCGGCGCTCAGCGCCGTGTTGGCGCCGTTTACGTCGAGGACGGGAGCCGTGGGGTCGGGCGTCGTTGTCGCGGCCGCGGGGGTGGTCGTGGTCGGAGAAGCGCTCACGGTCGCGGTCGTTGAGTCGGCGGCCTTGGTCTTCGGAGGCCTGGCTTTGGGATCCGCGGCGGTCTTGGGGACGATTGGCCGCGACAACTCGGCCGATTTCTCCGGCGTCACCAGAATGTCGTGCGATTCGTGGCCGTATCTGGCTTCGGCATTGGCGAGCGCCTGCGCCCAGCTTTCGCCCCTGCGCCGGCAGGAGCATGTCGAGTCGAAAGACTGCTGGAATTTGAGCGCGTTTGGCATATCGACATAGCGCTCGCCAGTCGACGACACCGCCTGGTCGATTGTCCCCCCCAACGGGAACGAATAGAGCGCGACGTCCGCATTGGGGCAAAGCGACCGGCACACCTCCTCGAGGCTGTCGGCGCGGCTGCCGGCGCCGGAATAGGAGACGGGGAAAAAACTGCCGTCGCAGGTGCGCACACATACCGCGTAAGAGCCGGCGTGCGCGTTGGCTCCCTTCTTCTCGTTCTCGATCGATTTCTCGATCGTCTCCTGCTGCTCATCAGGCGACATGGGGATAGACGCCGGGGTCGTCGACTCGAATGGATTCGGCGGTCGCGCCCCGCCGAACAACGCTTCGAAAATGTTGGTCGGCTGTTTCGGCGCGTTGACGCATTCGGAGTTGTAGCGCGCGATAAGGTCGGCGCGGCCGCCTCCGCCGCCCGAGCGCGCCTGCAGGTCGGCGAGGTTGGCCTGCATGCGCGCAATCTGTCCCTTGATCTCGCTGCACTGGGCGGGAGGCTCCGAGCCGAAGAACAGGAACTTCTGGTTGTCGCAGCCGATCGAATGCGCGTAGGCGCTGGTGCGCGAGAGCTCGGCGCGCTGGCGATCGGCCGCCGCCTGGA
>JAFAHO010000372.1 GCA_019237205.1 Hyphomicrobiales bacterium | reverse complement strand
TCGGCCTCAAGGTGAGCGAGCCGCTCGGCGGGGGCTGGTCGCTGGTCGGCGACTTCGAGTTCGGCTTCGACCCCTATTCCCTTGAGCTCTCGGACAGCCCGCGCTCGCTGGCCGAGAACAACGGCCTGCCGCTTCTGCGTCAAAGCTCCAACGGCGACTCGAGCCGCGCGGGCCAGATCGACAATTCGCAAGGCTTTGTTGGGGTCAGCAACCCGACATACGGCATCCTGACCTTCGGCCGGGTCAACACGCTCTCGCTCGACCTCGTCAACGCCTATGACCCGATGCAAGCCTCCAACGCCTTCTCGCCGCTTGGCTGGTCCGGCTCGTTCGCGGGCTTCGGCGACACCGAGGTCGCGCGCGCCAACACCGCCTTCAAATACCGCCTGGAGACCGGCAATTTCCGCGTTGGCGGACTGGCCCAGGTCGGCGGCTACGATCAAGGCAACGGCTCGAACGGCCAATACCAGGCTGGGATCGGTGCGGACTTCGGCGCCCTCTCGCTAGACGGCACCGTCAGCTGGACCAGGGACGCCGTGTCGCTCGCCAATTACACCGCCCTGCCCAAAGGCTACACCCAGGACGACCTCAAAGCGACCCTGTCGAACAACGCCGGCGCAATGCTCGCGGCCAAATACACGATCGGCCCGATGAAGGTGTTCGGCGGCTACGAATACTACCGGCTGTCAGACCCGAGCAATACCTACCCAAGCGGTTTCAGGAGCCTCGGCGGCTTCAACGTGTTGCCAGGCGCCATCACGTATAACGCCTACGCAATCAATAAGGTCGTCAACGTCGTCTGGACCGGCGTCAAATATTCCGTCACGGACCAGATCGACCTCACTGGCGCGTTCTACTACGAAGCCCAAAACGACTATTCGGCCAAGGCCTGCACCGGTGCCGGCGTCCACACCAGCAGCAGCGCCTGCGCCGGCTCGCTCGACGCGCTGTCGTTCCTGATCGACTACCGGCCGGTGAAGCGCATCGATCTCTACGCCGGCGTGATGATATCAAACGCCTATGGGGGCCTCGCGAACGGCTACGTCGAGGTCCAGAACGTCGACCCGACCGTCGGGCTCAGGATCAAGTTCTAAAACCCTTCAGGAGGCGGCCTTGCGCCTTGACGAGAACGGCGTCATCCGCCTGATCTGCGCGGCGCCCGCCTGCTTCGGAAGCTTCTCGGCGATGCCATAGACGCGCTCGCGTCGATCGATTTCCCCCATCACCTCGTCGGGGCTGACGCCGCATTCGGCCCAGACGACAGCGAGATGGTAGAGCATGTCCGCGCTCTCGAGGACGACGGACTCGCGGTTCATCTGAACCGCGTCGAGGCCGACCTCGATCGCTTCCTCGACAAGTTTCTTCGCCATTTTCTGCACGCCGTCGCGAAACAGTTTCGATGTTCGCGAGACCGACGGGCTCCGGTCCCGCGCTTCCAAAACCGCAAAATAGAGCCTGTCGAGCGAATCAGTCATGGGCCCTGCATCGTCCTGTGAACAGCCAACAATGCCGGATTTGCGTTCACGGACTATGACAAGAACCTGTCATCCGCAAAAAAATTCCAAAAATCGAGAAACTTGTTGTTGAAAACTCGCCGACTTCACGCCGCCAGAGCCTCGAAAAGAGGCAGCCCGTCGACGCCTCCCGTCAGTGGGTCGATGAGATTTTCCGGATGCGGCATGAGGCCGAGCACATTGAAGCGGCTGTTGAGGACGCCGGCGATGTTGTTTTCGGAGCCGTTGGGATTCGATGCTTCGTCGACCCTGCCGTCAGCGTCGCAATAACGGAACGCCACTTGTCTCTCGCCCTCGATCCTCTTGAGCGTTTCGTCGTTGGCTTCAAAATTCCCCTCGCCATGGGCGAGGGCAAACCGGACGACTTGCCCCGCGGGGTAGCCGCGAGTGAACGTCGCGCGCACGTTCTCAACCCGCAAGTGTTGCAACTTGCAGATGAACCTTCGATTGGCGTTGCGCATCAGAACGCCGGGCAGGAGCCCGACCTCGCAGAGAATCTGAAATCCGTTGCAGATGCCGAGCACCAGTCCGCCCCGGGCTGCATGACTGGCCACCGCCCGCATGATCGGCGCGCGGGCCGCAATTGCGCCGCAGCGCAGATAGTCGCCGTAGGAAAAACCGCCGGGCAGCACGACAAGATCCGTTCCGGACGGCAGATCATGATCCGCGTGCCAGACTATGGCGGGCGGCCGGCCTGTCGCCCGGCGCAGCGCGCGCGCGGCGTCGCCCTCGCGATTGGATCCGGGAAAGAGAATGACGGCGGCCCTCATGGCGACTTGGCGACCTCGATCGCATAATCCTCGACAAGGGTGTTCGCGAGCAGCCGCTCGCAGGCCTCGCCGAGCGTGGCGCGCGCCCGTTTGTGATCCTCTCCATCAATCTCGATGTCGAAGATCTTGCCCTGGCGCACGGCATGGACCCCTTCGATCGACATCGACCGCAAGGCCCCCTCGATCGCCTTGCCCTGGGGATCGAGGACCCCTGGCTTCAACGTGACGGTCACGCGCGCTTTCACAATCGATCTCCGGTTGGTCAGGCGGCGTGCGACGTCGGCGCCATTGTCAGGAGCGCATAGATCGCCGCAGGGTCGCGTGTCCCGCGCAACTGGGCGGCGATCGAGGGGTTGCGCAGAAGACGTGCGCTCATCGCCAGCGCTTTGAGGTGGTCCGCGCCCGCCGACTCCGGCGCGATCAGCATGAAAATGAGATCGACCGGCAGCCCATCCGGCGCATCGAAATCGATTGGGCGTTCGAGGCGCGCGAAAACGCCAAAAATTTGCTCGCATTTGGCGAGCTTGCCATGCGGAATAGCGACGCCGTCGCCGACGCCGGTCGATCCAAGCCGCTCGCGCTGCAATAGCGAATCGAAGATCTCGCGCGCCGGCAGGCCCGAAACGAGCGCCGCCCGGTCGCTCATTTCCTGCAAGGCCTGCTTCTTGCCGTTCACCCGCAAGGCTGGAAGCACCGCGTCCGGCTTGATGAGTTGCGATAACGACATTTGTGTCCCGAATCTTCGGTAACCGACCCTCGCCCCGCGTCTTCAATGCGGATCGAGCCACCCGATGGCGCCGTCACGACGCCGATAGACAATATTCACTCGACCGCTTGCCGCATTTTCAAAAACAACCACAGGCGCGCCTGTCAGATCGAGTTCCGCCACCGCGGAGGCCACCGAAAGAGACTTCAGCGCCTCCGTTTCTTCGGCCACGACGACGGGATTGAAGCCCTCAACAGGTTCTTCCTGCTCCTCGAGCGGCGACTCCACCATATAGTTCGCGACTTTACGCTTGCCACTGCTGGCGAGGACAGCCGCGTGGCCCTTGAGCCGGCGCTTGTAGCGACGCAGGCGTCCTTCGATCTTGTTGGCGGCCTGTTCGAAGCACGGATAGGGCTCATGGGCTCGCCCTTCCGCGTGCAGCGACACCCCCGAGCTCAGCCGCAGGGTGCAGTCCGAGCGATAACCGGAGCCCTCGCGTGTGATCACGACGTGACCGCCGACCGAGCCATCAAAATAGCGGGCAATCATATCCTGCACTTTGTCCAGCACATGTTGACGCAAAGACTCCCCGATATCGAGGTTCTTTCCGGACACTCTCAACGTCATCGATGATTGGCCTTACCTTTGATTCGAGCAGGGTCCTTTTGCTTCTGCTCATTTTCGGCGGTTCTCGGCGCGCCTTCTCCTGCCCCTTTCCGTCTCGGCGTGCACGGCCCAGCGACAGTTTCGACGGAAGCGTTAGGAGCCTGTGGCGGCGATGTCAATCGACGCGGTAAGCCGCTCTTAACAAGAGACAAATTGAGCCTCATGCCTCCACGGTCATCGATTCGTCGCGCAGATGCCGCCGGCTGAAGGGCGACGTCTTCAGCTTTCGTCGCTCGACGGAGGAAGGGATCTTCAGGCTATCGCGGTATTTTGCGACTGTGCGCCGGGCCACGAGAATATGAGCCTTGCGCAGGCGCTCCACGATCACATCATCAGATAGAACGTCGCCGGGGTTCTCCTCATCGATCATCTGGCGGATCCGCTGGCGGACGGCCTCGGCCGAATGCGCCTGGCCGGTGTCGGACGCGATGGACGCAGTGAAGAAATACTTCATCTCGAAGAGGCCGCGCGGCGTCTGAATGAACTTGTGCGCCGTTGCGCGCGAGACGGTCGACTCGTGTACGCCGATCGCCTCGCCGACCATCTTCAGATTGAGCGGCTTCAGACCGGACACGCCCTCAACGAGAAAGGAATCCTGCCGCCGAACGATCTCGCTCGCCACATTCAGAATGGTGCGGGCGCGCTGCTCGAGGCTCTTCGTCAGCCAATTCGCCGACTGGAGCTGCGCAGAGACATAGTGTTTGTCTTCCTCCCGTTTGACGCCCCGCCGAATGTTCGCAGCGTAGACCTCATTGACGAGGACGCGCGGCAACGCCTGGCTGTTGAGCTCCACGCGCCAGGTCCGGTCGGGAGCGGCGGTGACATAGACGTCGGGGATCGCTGGCGCGCCGGGAGCCTCGCCGTAGGCGCGTCCGGGCTTCGGCTCCAGGCGTTTGATCTCGGAGATCATGTCGATGAGATCTTCGTGGTCGACGCCGCAGACCCGGCGCAGCAGCGCAAAGTCGCGCTTGGCGAGCGAAGGCAGGTTCTCGATCAGGGCTTGCATCGCCGGATCGAAACGGTCGCGCTCGCGCAGCTGAAGGGTCAGGCACTCGGCGAGGCTGCGAGCGAAAATTCCGGTCGGCTCCAGAGTCTGCATGCGGATCAGCACCCCTTCGACGGTTTCGGCTGCTGTTCCGAGCTTCTCGGCGACCTCCGCCAGTGAGCCGACGAAATAGCCCGCCTCGTCCAGGCCGTCGATCAGCGCAGCCCCGATCATCCTCTCCCGCGGGTCGCTGAGCAGGATGGCGGCCTGGCGCTCGAGGTGTTCACGCAGCGACAACGCCTCGGCGACATAAGCTTCGAGGTCTGGCCGGTCGCCTGCGTCGAAGCCGCCGCCGCCAACTCCAGTCCAACAATTCATGGACAGGCCGTCGGAAGGCGACGCTGGCGCGCCGGGCGCCGCCCGATCAGAATCGAACGCATTGTCGAGTTCGGTGCCAAGATTGGCGGCAAGCCCCGAGGCGTCGGTTTCGAGCGTTTCAGACGCCCAGTCGCCTGGCTCGACAGGGGGTTCTCCGGTCTGCGGGCCGGGTTCGCCGTCGAGCGGGTCATGACTTGCGTTCTCCCGCTCCTCGGCCCGCTCCAGCAGGGGGTTGCTCGCCAACTCGTTCTCAATGAAGGCGCTCAATTCGACGTTCGGCATCTGCAACAGCTTGATCGCCTGAAGCAGTTGCGGCGTCAGGACCATCGCCTGGCCCTGCCGCATCGTCAGTTTGGCCGATAACGCCATCACACCCCGCTGCCCGTCGCCGTCGGAGCCGCTCGCAAGAACGCGGCTCGCTTTTTGCTTGTACGGGGATTCCTGGCGTAGGCAAATCGCAATCCGATATGAACGTTAGCGGCAGCCTGATTGCGGCGTCGGGGGCGATGACGACCGGGCCCAAGGTCTTTCTCGCTGATTGCATCGAAAGATCAAAGTGTTGCGAACGGCGGTCGAACCGGACGGCCAAGGTCGAGAGGCGACCCGCAGGCGCGGATCCACTGGCCGCGGGCTTTTGACCTCAACCCGTGATCTCTCAAAAGCTTAGGCGCCTTTTTCTGGAACTGTGGTCCTTTTCGGCGCCGCCGGCCGAAACCCGCCCAGTCTCGAAATGATATAAAGACTTGCTTATATGTTGATTGCCTCATACGCCGGTCGCTGATATTGAAGCGCCGACTTCAACCGGGATGCGCCG
>JAFAHO010000322.1 GCA_019237205.1 Hyphomicrobiales bacterium | reverse complement strand
GAGGCGGTGATGCGGGCCATGTTCAAAACGTCCTTCGTCGGGAGAAGTCGGGAGACCGTCGTTAGTCTTTCCGGGGGCGCTGCGCGTCGCCGTCCTCGCCGATCCTGCGGTTGCCGTCGATCTTGCGGCCGCCCTTTATCATCATGTTGCGGTATTCCTGCTCGCTCATGCCGGTCATCGAGCCGGCCATCTGCTGGAAGCTCTTGCCGTCGGTCGCGCCGATCTTCGACAGGAAGTAGATGTTGCCGCCGAGCGCCATCATGCGGTTGAGATCTCGGTCGAGCACGGCCTGCTTCTGCTCCTCGGTGAGCTTCCAGCCGTCGAGATAGGCGCGCTCGTCGGCCTTGAACTTCGCGCGGTTCTCGGCCTTCATCAGCGACATGCAGAACTGGTTGAGCCAGTAGCCTTTGCGCGATTGCTCGGCGTCGAAGACGATCGTGCCGGGAATGTCCTTGAACTCCTTGTCGAGAGCCATGGTTCAGACTCCTTTTTCCTCGGGCCAGTAGAGCCGCATCGGATTGTCGACGAGCAGCGTCCGCTGAAGCTCGGCCGTCGGTGCGATATGCGGCAGGATGTCGACCAGCAGTCCGTCGTCGGGCATGTGGTCCTTGAGATTGGGATGGGGCCAGTCGGTTCCCCAGAGCACGCGGTCGGGGAATTCCTCGATCACGCGCCGCGCGAAGGGCACGAAATCGCGATAAGGGTTGCGCTCGCCGTTCAGCGCGGCAGGGCCGGAGACGGAGAGGCGCTCAGCCCCGGACACCTTGGCCCAGACATTGCCGTTCTCGCGCATGAACCTCAGAAAGGCGGCGAATTCCGGTCCGTCTGCCGGCTTCGTCACGTCGGGCCGGCCCATATGGTCGACGATGATCGTGGTCGGAATCGCGGTAAAGAAGTCCCAGAGCTCCGGCAGGTCGACCGCCTCGAAATAGATCACGACATGCCAGCCGAGCCGCGCGATGCGGCCCGCGATATCCATCAATTCGTCCTTCGGCGTGAAGTCGACGAGGCGCTTGACGAAATTGAAGCGCACCCCGCGCACGCCCGCTTCGTTCAGGCGCTTCAGGTCGTCGTCACTCACGTCGCGCCTGACCGTCGCGACGCCGCGCGCCTTGCCGCCGCTGGACATGCAGGCGTCGACCATGGCGCGATTGTCGGCCCCGTGACAGGTCGCCTGCACGACAACGTTGCGGGCGAATCCGAGGTGATCGCGCAAAGCGAAGAGTTGCGCCTTGCTCGCGTCGCAAGGGGTGTACTTGCGTTCGGGCGCGTAAGGGAACTCGGCGCCGGGGCCGAAGACGTGGCAATGAGCATCGACGGCTCCCGCGGGCACACGGAAATGCGGCTTGCTTGGGTCGGCGTACCAGTCGAGCCAGCCCTTGGTCTTTTCGAACGGCCCGGTGACGGGTCTAGAGATCGCGTTCATGAGCGCCTTCAATCGATGTATTTGAGCCCGGCTTTATCCAGGGATTCGCGCATCTTGTACATGTCGAGGCCGAGCACGCCGGCCGCGAGTTTAGCCCGCTTGTCGCCTTCGTTGGCCTCGCGAGCCGCTGCCGCAGCGACCGCTTTTTCAGCGAGCGCTGCGGGCACGACGACGACGCCATCGTCGTCGGCGACGATGGCGTCGCCCGGATTGACCAGCGCGCCCGCGCAGACGACGGGAATATTCACGGAGCCAAGCGTCGCCTTGACCGTTCCCTTGGCGCTGACGCATTTGCTCCAGACAGGAAAGCCCATCTCGGTCAAGGTCTTCACGTCCCGCACCCCCGCGTCGATGACGAGCGCGCGTGCGCCGCGCGCCTTGAAGCTCGTCGCCAGCAGATCGCCGAAATAGCCGTCCTCGCAATCGGCGGTGATCGCGGCGACAACGATGTCGCCCGGCTGGATCTGCTCGGCTGCGACATGCATCATCCAGTTGTCGCCGGGATGGAGAAGCACCGTCACCGCCGTGCCGCTGACCTGCGCGCCGGCATAGATCGGGCGCATGTAGGGCTTCATGAGGCCGATCCGGCCCATCGCCTCGTGCACGGTCGCGACGCCCAACGGCGCGAGTTTGTCGACCAGAGTGCGGTCGGCGCGCTTGATGGTTTTGCGAACGACGCCAAGCTCGGTCATGGCTCTCTCTCCTAGCGGCCCCTGGCCTTCAGCGCCTTGTCGAGACGCGGATAGACCCGGCGCGCATTGCCTTCATAGACCTTCTGGCGCTCATCAGGGGTCAGATTCACGGTCGCCTCGATGTAGCGCTTGGTGTCGTCGTAATGATGGCCCGTCTCGGGATCGATGCCGCGCACCGCGCCGATCATTTCGCTCGCGAACAGGATGTTGTCGACAGGGATCACCTTGGCGAGCAGGTCAACGCCCGGCTGATGATAGACGCAGGTGTCGAAGAAGACATTGTTAAGCAGGTGATCCCTGAGAAGCGGCTTCTTCAGCTCCTGCGCCAGTCCGCGATAGCGGCCCCAGTGGTAGGGGGCGGCGCCGCCGCCATGCGGAATGACGAAGCGCAGCGTCGGAAAGTCCCTGAAGAGATCGCCCTGGATGAACTGCATCACCGCGGTCGTGTCGGCGTTGATATAATGCGCGCCCGTCGTATGGAAGCAGGCGTTGCAGCTGGTCGACACGTGCACCATTGCGGGGATGTCGTATTCGACCATCTTTTCGTAGATCGGATACCAGTGGCGGTCGGTCAGCGGCGGGCTCGTCCAATGCCCGCCGGACGGATCGGGATTGAGATTGATCCCGACGAAGCCGAAATCCTTGACGCAGCGCTCGAGCTCCGGGATGCAGGTCTTCGGATCGACGCCGGGGCTCTGCGGCAGCATCGCGGCGCCGATGAAATGGTCGGGGAAGAGCTTCGAGACCCGGTAGCAAAGCTCGTTGCAGATCGAGGCCCAGCTCGAGCTCACGGCGAAATCGCCGATATGGTGCGCCATGAAGCTCGCCCGCGGCGAAAAAATCGTGAGGTCGGCGCCGCGCTCCTTCATGAGCCGCAACTGGTTGGCCTCGATCGATTCGCGCAGTTCGTCGTCGCTGATCCTGAGATCGGCGGCCTTCGGCATCGCGGCCGGGTCCCTGATGCCGGCGATCTGCTGGTTGCGCCACGCCTCCAGCGCCTTGGGAGCGGTCGTGTAGTGGCCATGACAGTCGATGATCAATACCTTGCCTCCCCGAACGTATTCGTCGGCGCGCGAGGCCTCGCGACCATTCGCGAGGCCGGTTCGAAGACCTAACCAGCAGCCGCCAGGCTCTGCCGCCGCAGGCGATCGTATTCGGCCCTGTCGACTTCCGGCGCCCCGGATTCACCCAGATCGTTGAGATGAATGCGGAATGTCTCGCGGGCGCTCCAGGCGGCGACTGAGGCGATGACTGTAATGCCAAAGGCGAGCGCTCCAACGGTCAGCGGTACATTTTGCGAACCGGGGGGCGCGACCGTCGCGAACAGCGCCGGCAGCAAAGCCGTGAGCATCGTCCCGATGTTCTGCGCAATCGCCATGCCCGAGACGCGCGCGCGGGTCGGGAAAAGCTCCGGATAGAAGCTCGGGAACACCGCGTTGTATCCCTGGTAGACGATCCCCCACATCAGGATCGAGATCACGAACGCCAGCGGCACGTTCTTGACGCTGATGGCGTAGAGATAAGCGAAGGTCAGCAGGCCCGCCGCGAGCGAGCCGACGATGATCGGCGGCCGGCGGCCGATTCTGTCCGAAAGGTCGCCAACGAACGGGATCACGATAACCGCCACGATGTTGCCGATGACGGGAATCCACAGGTAGATGGTTTTGTCCATTCCTACGCCGTATGCCGGCTGCACTGCGTAGGCCGCGCCGAAAATGGTCGCCACCACCGGAATGACGTTCATCAACGCCATGCAGACGACCCGCAGCATGTCCGGCCAGTGGTTGGTCAAAGCGTCCAGGACCGGCGCCTTCGGAATCTCGCGATCCGCTTGCTCTGCAGTGAAGGCGGGCGTCTCCTCGACCTCGCGCCGGATAATGTAGCCGGCGACCAGGACGAGAACACTGAGCAGGAACGGCACGCGCCATCCCCAAGCCCCGAAGGCCTCGTTTGGCAGCGCGTAGCTCAAAGGCAGAAAAATCGCGGCCGCGAGGATTTGCCCCGCCTGCACGCCCTGCAAGGTGAAGCTCGCAAAATAACCGCGCCGCCCGAACGGCGCGTGTTCGAGGATCATGGAGCTCGCGCCGGATATCTCGCCTGCGACCGCGAAGCCCTGGACGAGTCGCAGGACCACGAGCAAAACCGGCGCCCAGACTCCGACCTGCTGATAGGTCGGAAGCAGTCCGACCGCAGTGGTCGAGAGACCCATCAGGACGAGGCAGATCAAAAGCACGTTCCTGCGTCCATAAGTGTCGCCCAGGTGACCGAGCACGAAGGCGCCGATGGGTCTGGCGACGTAGCCTACGCCGTAAGTCGCCAGAGAGGCGACGATGGCCACCGTGGGGTTATTGGACGGAAAGAAGATTTGCGGGAAGACAAGCGACGCCGCAGTCGCATAGATGAAGAAGTCGTAGTATTCGAGCGCCGAGCCGATCCAGCCGCTCGCGGCCGCGACCTTACTCTGATGCCGTCCTCGCGGTTCATGAGTCATTGCCGCCGCGGACATTGCGTTCCTCCCATGTCTTGGTTTTGGTCCAATTCTAATAGTCGACTTCAGCGACCTCTCTTAATTCCGACGCGGTCGTTGCGGGAAAGCCGAAGAATTCGAGATAAGCCGGAATCTGTTCGAAGAGCATTTCGATCCCGATCTGGGTCGCGCAGCCCCGTGCCTTTGCAGCCGCCAGAAAGGCGGTCGTCTCGTGCTTCATGACCACCTCGCCGACATAGGTCGAGGGCGAGAGCCGCGACGCGTCAAGCGGCATCGGATCCCCGGCCTTCATGCCGAGCGGCGTAGCGTTCACGACCACGTCGAACCCGGCTGGATCGTTCGATCCCGCGGAGACCTTGAGGCGCGGATGGTTCTGTAGGAGCCGGCCAGCCAGAGCCTCCATCGAGGCGGCGTTCACGTCGTAGACCGCAATCTCGGCGGCGCCTGCCGCCGCCGCCGAGGCTGCGATCGCAGAGCCCACCCCGCCCGAGCCCACGACGAGCAGGGTCTTGCCGCTGATCGAACGGCCGTTGTGCGCCATTCCGCGGACGAAACCTTCCCCATCGAACATGTCGCCGACCAGTCGGCCATGCTCATTGCGGCGCACCGCATTGCAGGAGCCGGCCACCTTCACCGCGGTCGAGACCTCGTCGAGCAGAGGGATGATCGAGACTTTGTGCGGCATGGTGATCAGCGCGCCGTGGAAATTGGTGAACCGGCAGATCTCCGGAAATGCGCGCCCGAAGTCCTCGCTCTTGACGCCGAGCGGAACGACGGCCGCGTTGATGCCACGCGCGTCGAACCATGGATTATAGATCATCGACGACTTGAACGTCGTCGTCGGATAGCCGACGTGAGCGATGATCCTGGTGTCGCCGTTGATCATTCCGTCAAGTCCGCAAGCCATGCGCCGGCGGATCCCCTCGTCGGGGCTGGATCCGCAGGCTTACTCAAACTCGATCTCCGCGCGCTTTTCGGCTTCCGTCGCGCTCGCCTGGGCGGCAAGGCGCACGGGCGTATTGGCGGCGCCGAACAGGTCGTAATTGTGTCGCTCGACGAGCTCGAAGAAGAAGCGGTCCCGGAAGGTCTCGGTGTAGATGTGGAAGAACTCGCCGTCCTTCACCCGGTCGTACAGCACGCCGAGCCCGCGCATGCGAGCGAGAAGGTCAGGCGCGATCTCGAAGCGGGTCGCGAGATCATCGTAGTAGTTGTCGGGAATTGGCAGGAAGGCGACGCCCTTAGCTTTGGCGGCTTCGACCGCGGCGAATATGTCGTCGGTTGAGAGCGCGATCTGCTGGAAGCCCGCGCCGCCGAACGCCTCGAGAAAACGCGAGACGCCCGTCGCTCCGCCCTCGCCGATGTTGAGCGCGATGCGCAATTCGCCGTTCGGGCTGCGTAACGAGCGGCTGAAGAACGCTCCATGCGGATCGACGATCTCAACTTGCGGCTGCGGCGAAAGTCCGAGCACGGTACGATAGAAGAGACACCAGCCCAGGAACTCGCCGCGGCGCACGACATTGGAGAGATGGTCGACCTTCCGCAGGGCGCCCCCGTCGGTTTTGTCCGGCCCGGCCAAGAAGTCGTCGCGCCATCTGCGGTCGTCCCGGCCAATAAAGTAAATGAGGCTGCCTTCGACGCCCGCGACCGCGGGCACCGTCGCTTCGCCCGGCCCGATCTTTCCAACATAGCTCTGGCACTCGAGCGCGCTCGCCCGTTCGAGCGCCTTGTCGATGGAGTCGACGCGGAGCGCCAGCGCGCAGACGGAAGGCCCGTGTAGCAGCGAAAAGGAATGCGCGAAGCCCTCGCGCTCGCGGTTGACGACGAGGTTGATTCCACCCTGGACATAGAGATCGACGCCCTTTGAGAGATGGCGTCCCGCGTGATGGAAGCCGAGCCCTTCGATCAACGCAATGAGCTCGCTCGCATCGGCGTCGCTCGCCGCGAACTCGACGAATTCGGCGCCTTCGACAACCGGCGCGGGCGGGAGCGGCGCGAGGTCGGCGATCGGCCCCTCGCCTCGCGCGGCGCGTTTGGCCGTCAGCGCTTCACCGGCGGCCCGCAGCGACCGCATGCCGTCGACCGCGATCGCCGCGGCGGAAGCCCCCCGGAACTGGTCGTTGAAAATTTCGAGCGAGAGGGGGCCGCGATATCCCGAGCGCGTCACCGCATCGAGATAATCGACGATCGGATAGTCGCCCTGGCCTGGATAGCAGCGGTAGTGACGGCTCAGCGACAAGGGATCCATCGCCAGCGCCGGCGCGTCGGCGACCTGAACCAGCGCGATCCATTCTGCGGGTAGGCTGGCGATCGGCTCGATTGGATTGCCTCGAACACAGATGTGAAAACTGTCGAGCACGATGCCGAGATTGTCGCGGTCGGCCCCACGAACGATGTCCCAGGCGGCCGTCCAGTCCTTGACATGCCGGCCCCAGGCGAGCGCTTCGTACCCGATGCGCATGCCGTGCTGGCGAGCAAGGTCGGCGAGTTCCGCGAGATCCGCGGCGGCCTGCGCCGCATCGTCGATCGCCTCGGGCGAGACATTGGAGCAGAGACACAAAAGCCGTGCGCCGAGATCATGCATCAGCTCGAGCTTGCGCGCCGCCCGCGCGAAATTGCGGCGGCGCATCGGGTCCGGCATGGCCTCGAAGTCGCGCAGAGGTTGCAGCGCTACGATCTCGAGCCCGAGGTCGGCCGCCAATTGCCTTGCGTCACGGGGCCTGCCGTTGAAAAAGGTCAGATCGTTCTCGAAGAGCTCCACGGCGCGAAAGCCGGCCTTGGCGGCGGCGGCAAACTTGCCTTCCAGCGCGCCGCCCATGCACACGGAGGCGATCGACCATCTGAGCATCCAGAAAGTCTCCTATATTTTGCGCTTCCATATTAGATTGCACAAACTTTTGCAATATGGGATAATTCTCCAATGTTAAATTCGGACAATCGGGCGAACAGAATGGACGAGCGCAGCGCAAGGACTGGCGGAGCGCCGACGCTGACCGAGACGCTGTACGAACTGCTCCGCCATGACATCATTCTGGGCGTCTTGCCCCCCGCCGCCAAGCTCAAACTCGAAAAGCTCAGCAAAACCTATGACGTGAGCGTCAACACGTTGCGGGAGACCCTGTCGCGACTGGCTGCCGACGGGCTTGTCGTCGCCGAAGGGCAGAAGGGCTTCGCGGTTCTGCCGGTCTCGATCGAGGACTTGCGCGAGATAACCGAGATGCGGCAGCTCCTCGAATGTCATGCCCTCAGGCGGTCGATCGCTGGCGCCGACCTCGACTGGGAGGCGCGCGTCGTCGGCGCCTATCACAAGCTGTCGAAGGTCGAAGAGCTGGTCGAGGCCGAGCCGGAAACATATGGGGAGCCTTGGGAGCGCGCCAATCAGGAGTTCCATGAGGCTCTGGTCTCCAACTGCAGTTCACGCTGGCTGCGGCTCTATCTGCGCGCCATGTACGACCACAGCCGCCGATACCGGATGCTCTCGCTTAAGACGAGGCCTTTCCCACGCTCGCAATCCGCCAAGGAGCATCGCGACATTCTCGACGCCGCGATCAGCCGCGACGCAGAGCGGGCGAGCCGTCTCCTCGCCGATCACATTCTGAAGGCGGCGCAACTCGCTGCGCCTGAAACGGCGGGCTAGACGGGCCCCGATTTCGGCCGAACCGACAGATTTCCGGGCGCCTCACCCTCGAACCCATGTGCGGGCCGCATAACGTCAACACCTCATACGCGACATTCCCGGCCGGCCGGCGCTTCCCGTTTTCGGTCCTCCGCCCACCTGCGATCGCCCTGTAAGCGGGAAAATAACTCCCTCTTGCCGTCCTGTTATTTTCATTACGCCGCGCGTCAGGCTGTTTCTTTTTCGCGGCCAAGTTTGGGCGGAATCGCTTGATTTCGCCCTTTTCTCCCTGTTTTGGGGATGAAAATCGCGCTGACGCCGACTTTCGAAGCGATGCGTGGGCGGCATGACCCGGCCGCCTCGACGATCTACGCGGGCTCCATGCCGTAGCGTCGTTTCACCTCGCCAGTTTCCGGCGAAGTCATGTAGGCGACGAAATGCTGGGCGGCCTCAGGCTCGGCAGACGTGGTGGACACGCCGGCCGAGAAGACGGTGACCGCCTGGATCTCCGGCGGCAGAGACCCAACGATCTCGATGCCAGGCTGGCCTATGAGTTCGCTTAATTGCTGAAACCCGAGATCGGCTTCGCCGCGCGCGACCAGGCTGGCCACAGGGACGCCAGGCGGCGCGACCAGGGCGCGCGCCAGCACGGAGTCGATAACGCCCCATTTCTCGCATAGCGCCTTCAAATGATCGCCGCTCGGACCCGTCGAATAGCAAATCCTGCGCGCCTCGAGCATGGCCTGCCTGACCGACTTTAGGCTCTCGACGCCGGGCCGCGGCGCGCCGGCCGTAACCGCAATCGCGACCTCCGATCGCGCGAAGTCGCTTATACTCCCTGTGACGAGATGGCCTTCGGCCTCCAGGCTCCGCATGACTTTCGACGCCAGCACAACGATCTCAGTCGCTTCGCCGGCGCGCACCAGCTTCGCCGCCTCAACGCCGCCCATGGATCGGATCTCAACCTCGACCCCGTTTCTCTGCTCATAGTCCCGAGCGAGATCCGCAAGGATGTGTCGGGTCGCCATCGACGAGAGGCCGGTGATCCGTCCGCTTGTCATCGAAGGCCCATTCCTCCCTCGCCGTCCGGGCGACGATCGAGCGGGGCCGATTCTAGCGAAGGGCTGGGCCGCTGCAAGCGCAGAAAAAGACCGCCCCATGCTTCAGCACAGGGCGGTCCCCGGTCAACGCATTAAGGCGCGCGACCTCCCGTCACGCCGCCTCGAGCGCCAACATTCCGGCCGCGGTGTTGCTGATCGGGATGTGGTAGTTGCTGTGGACCTTGTGCACCGGCCCCGGCGCCGCGGCTCGCGCCGCGAGCCAGTTGAGGAGCTCGATCCCCTGCGTGCCGGTTTTTTCAACCAGCTCGTGGATGCTGTACTGCGCCGCCCATTCCGGCTCGTCGATCATGCTCTGCATGAACTTGAGATCGAAGGGCTTGTTGATGAAGCCTGCACGTTGGCCGTCGAGCTGGTGGCTCAGGCCCCCCGAGCCGATCATGACGACCTTCTTGTCGCCGGCCCAGGCCGCGACCGCCTCGCCGACAGCGCGGCCTAGCGCGACGCAGCGCTTTGCGCTCGGCAGCGGAAATTGGACGGTGTTGATGCAGACCGGGACCGTCAGCGGCCCCCCGCCCTCGGGCCAGAAGAGCTTGATCGGCAGCGTGAAGGCATGATCGACCAGCATCTCCTGGCAGGTTACGATATCGAATTCGCGGTCGACGAGATGGTTGATGATCGCCCATGAGAGATCCGGCGCGCCCTTGAACGGCGGCAGGGTCGGAATGCCCCAGCCTTCGTCGTCGTTGCGATATTCCGGCGCAGCGCCGACCGCGAAAGTCGGCATCTTGTCGAGGAAGAAATTGAGGCCGTGGTCATTGTAGAAGACGATCGCGACGTCTGGCTTTTCCCGTCGAATCCAGTCGCGCGCCGGGCCGAAGCCATCGAAAAACGGCTTCCAGTACGGATCTTCTTCGAGCCCCTTGGCGATCGCGCCGCCGATGGCGGGGATGTGCGATGTTGCGAGTGCGCCGATGATCCTGGCCATGATTGATATGTCCTTCCCGTCACATTGTTTCGGGCTGTTCGTTCTGGGCGACGAGGCGCGCCTTGAACGCCTCCTTGCTCATGCCGGTCTGCGCGGCGCCGAGGTCCTGCACGTCGAGGCCGAGTATGCCGGCGAACTTGGCGAGATAGTAGACATTCCCGCCTGCCGCCAGCAGGCCGAGCACGTCGCGCCCCCGAATCGCCTTCGCCTGCTCGTCGTTGAGGCCGTAGGCGCGCATATAGGCCTCTTCGTCGGCTTTGAAGGCGGCGCGGTTCGCAGCGTTGTTGAAGGAGAAGCACATCTTGTTGAGCGCGTAGCCGCGCTGGGCCATCGCGCCGTCGAACGGCGTCGTGCCGAAGATTTCCCGCGATGCGGACATCGGGCTCCTCCCCCTAAGATATCGCTACGGCGTTCAATAGGGCGCGGATTGCCGGAAAGAAATGCGGCATTTGGTAGCAAGCTCACGCCGTCTCGCGTAAGGAAGGGCTCACAGCGCCGCGCGATTCTGCTCGCGCCATCGATGTGGCGTAAGGCCCGTGCGCCGCTTGAAGAACTTGGTGAAATAGGTTGGGTCCTCGAAGCCGAGTTCGAACGCGAGCGTTTCGGCCGGCGCAGAGATATAGTAAAGGCGCCGGCACGCCTCTCGGGTCAGGCGCTCATGGACGATTTCGAGCGCCGATCGTCCGTTCTCCGTCAGTGCGAGCCGGTTGAGGCGCTGGTAAGACAAGCCGAGGGCTCGGGCATAGCGCTCGAGCGGCCAGCGTTCGAGAAAATGCTCCTCTACCAGCAGGAGAAAGCGGGTGAAAAGGGCCTGATGGCGCCGCCCCCTCGTCCCTTGCGCACGACCGCTGAGGGCGCGGGCCTGCGCTAGGCGCCAAACGATCGCGCGCGCAAGCCACAATGGAACCGGCGAGGCGCCGCCGCCCGGCGTCGCGAACTCCGCCGCGAGCGCGCGCATCAGCGCGTCGAGTCGCGCGACCGCGCCGTCGTCGGCCGTCAGACAAACGACCGTCGGGGCTAGAAACAGCGTCCGGAACGCCTCTGCCGCGGCGGGAAGCTCGCCCTCGACCAAAAATCGCGCACTCAAGGTCAAGACCAGTCCGTCGGCCTCCGGAGCGAACCGGAAGCCATGCACTGTGCCCGGGGGCGCGACGATCGCCGCTGGACCTTCGACTGCGCCGCTCCATTCGTCGATCCCAACATCGGCTCGGCCACGATACAGCCATAGGATCTGATAAAGGCCCTGATGGACGTGAGGCCTGATCTCCCACTGGTAGAGGCGGCTGCGCGACTGGATCTCCTCAATGTGCAGCGTCTCTTGTTCGGGCGCCGGCGCTTCGCCGTAGAGCGCAAAGCTGGGGATGGGGCCGCCCGCCGGGGTGCGGCGGGACCGGTTCGTCGTTTCGGGGGGTTTGCCCATGTCCTCCAATTTGAACGAAAAGTGCAATTTTTGCAGCTTGTTTTACATGGGCGGACGGGTCCGCCGGCGCCAGGTTGAACTCAAAACCTCAGGGAGGCGTCCGTGCTGCACTTCGATCCCTATTCACCGGCCGTCGACGCCGATCCATTTCCTTATTACAAGCGCTTGCGCGACGAGGCGCCCTGCTTCTGGAGCGAAGAAGCGCAGATGTGGGTCCTTTCGCGCTACGCCGACATTGTCAGCGCGGGGCAGGACTGGCGGACCTATTCGTCCGCGAGCGGCAACTTGATGACGGAATTGCCTAATCGCGCGGGCGCGACGTTGGGCACGACCGATCCACCGCGCCACGACCGATTGCGCGCGCTCGTCCAGTACGCCTTCATGAAGCGCAACCTCGAAGGTCTAGCCGAGCCGATCCGGGCCATCGCGAAGCGCGCCGCGGAGGATCTGCGCGGCGAGACGACATTCGACTTCAAGGATTTTTCTGCGAAATTCACCGTCCGCGTGCTGATGGCCGCGCTCGGCCTGCCTTCGGGCGAGGAGGCGATCGTCGACGAGGACACGGTGCGGGAAAAGGCGGTGCTGATGGTCCAGAGCGATCCGCGCACCCGCTCGAAAGGGCCGGAGCATCTCGCTGCTTTCGAATGGATGCGCGACTACGCCGCCAAAGTGATCGCCATCCGTCGGGCGGCGCCGCGAAACGACCTCATCTCGAACTTCGCTTCGGCTGAGATCGATGGCGACAGGCTCGACGAACGCGAGGTGCTGCTGACGACGACGACGTTGATCATGGCCGGGGTCGAGTCGCTTGGCGGTTATATGATGATGTTCGCCTACAATCTCGCGAGCTTCCCGGAAGCACGCGAAGCAGTAGTCATGAATCCCGAATGGCTCGCCAACGCCGTCGAGGAGAGCCTGCGCTTCAACACCTCGGCCCAACGCTTCCGCCGCCGCCTGATGAGGGACGTCGAACTGCACGGCCAGACGATGATAGAGGGCGACTTCGTGTGCCTGGCCTATGGTTCGGCCAACCGCGACGAGCGACAGTATCCCGATCCCGACCGCTACGACATCGCCCGCAAACCCCGCGGGCATCTTGGTTTCGGTGGCGGCGTCCACGCCTGCCTTGGCGCCTCCATTGCCCGCATCGCGACCAAGATCGCCTTCGAGGAGTTCCACAAAGTGGTCCCCAACTACAGCCGCGTCGCCGACCAGCTCCCCTGGATGCCATCATCGACGTTCCGCAGCCCTCTGGCGCTGGAGCTTGCGGTTCACTCGTGAGTCTGGCCCCGGCGGGGCCCTTTCACTCGCGCCCTCGTTCGGAGCACTTGATGGCGAAGATCACTTACGTGGATTGGGGCGGCCGCTCAACGACCGTGGACGTGGCCAACGGCTGGAGCCTCATGCAGGGAGCGGTCTCGAACGGCGTTGAGGGGATCGTCGGCGAATGCGGCGGCTCCTGCGCCTGCGCCACCTGCCACTGCTATGTCGATCCCGAGCGGCTTGCGGAACTGCCGGCTCCCGACGACAATGAACTCACGATGCTCGACCTCGCGGCCGCCGAAGTGCGTCCCAACAGCCGCCTTTCCTGCCGGATCAATGTGTCGCCGACGACCGAGGGGCTCGTCGTCCACCTGCCGGAAACGCAAGGGTAAGAGTGACTGAAGCGCCATGTCCGAGTCCACGATCGCCGCCGGCTCCATCGCCTTTATCGGATTCGGCGAAGCGGCGCGCGCTTTCCTTGACGGCTGGCGGATGCAGCCGGGCTTCGGCGCGCGAGTCGCCGCCTACGACATCAAGACCGATTCCCCTGACGCGGATGTGCGCGCCGCCAAGCGGGCCGATTACGCCGCTGCGAACGTCATCGGCGCGTCGAGCGCGCCCGAGGCTGTCGCCGGCGCCGAGGCCGTCTTCTCGGTCGTCACCGCCGACCAGGCGCATCAAGCGGCGATGGCGGCGCTGCCGGGCCTCGCAAAGGGCGCGCTGTTCTTCGACTGCGATTCCTGCGCGCCCCAGACGAAGGTGCGGACGGCCCGGGAGGTGGACGCCGCCGGCGGACGCTATGTCGACGCGGCGGTCATGGCGCCGGTCCACCCGCGGCTGCATCGGACCCCGCTCCTCATCAGCGGCCCGCACATCAATGCTGCGGTAGCCGCGCTCGCCGCGCTCGATATGTCGGCGACCATCCATGACGGACCTGTCGGCTCCTCGTCGGCGATCAAGATGGTCCGCTCGATCATGATGAAGGGGCTCGAGGCGCTGGTCTGCGAATGCGTGCTCGCCGGCCGGAAGGCCGGCGTGATCGAGACCGTGCTCGACTCGCTCGACGACACTTATCCGGGCTTCGATTGGAAGAAGCGCTCGGCCTACATGCTCGAGCGGGCGATGACGCATGGCGTCCGGCGCGCGGCGGAGATGCGCGAGGTCGCGCTGACTGTCGATCTACTCGGCCTCGACGGGGCGATGTCGCGCGCATCGGTCGGCTGGCAGCAGGCGATCGGCGACCTTGGCCTGAAATCAGGTGCGGACGAAGCGGCGGATTATCGTATTCTCGCCGACAGGATTCTCGCCAGCCTTGATTCCAAGAGCGGGTAGGGCGCCTCTTCCGCTTCCTCTCCGAAGAGGTTAGCGTCGCGTCACAATTCGCGCCGCTTGCAGGCCGAACGGGAGGAGCATTCGATGATTTCCAGACACTTGGTCCTTGGCGCCGTCTTGGGCCCCGTCCTTGGCGCCGCGCTGCTCGCGGCGCCGGCGCTGGCCGACGACAACACCGTCACCGTCGGCATGATCTTGCCGATGACCGGTCCGTCAGCGTCGACCGGCAAACAGGAGCGCGCGGCCGCCGAGCTCTACATTCAGCGACACGGCGACACGGTCTCCGGCAAGAAGATCGCGCTTGTCGTCAAGGACGATACCGGCGCCGCCGACGTGACCAAGCGCCTCGCCGAGGAACTGATCGGCAACGATCATGCAAGCGTGCTGATGGGCTTCGGCCTCACGCCGCTCGCGCTCGCCGCGGCGCCCGTCGCGACCGAGGCGAAAGTTCCCCAGATTGTGACCGCCGCAGCGACCGCGATGATCACCGAGAAGTCGCCTTACATCGTGCGCACCTCGTTCACCCTGCCGCAGGCCGCCGCGCCCATGGCCGATTGGGCCATGAAAAACGGGATCAAGAAAGTCGTCACCATCGTCACCGACTACGGTCCCGGCGTCGACGCCGAGAAATGGTTCGGCGACACGTTCGAGAAGGCGGGCGGGACCATTGTGGAGAAGATCCGCGTCCCCTTGAAGAATCCCGACTTCGCTCCGTTTCTGCAACGGGTGAAGGATGACGCGCCCGACGCGGTGTTCGTCTTTGTACCGTCCGGCTTCGGCGCGATTTTCATGAAGGAGTTCGCCGAGCGCGGCCTGGACAAGTCGGGCATCAAGCTCATCGGCACAGGGGACGTGACCGACGACGACCTTCTCGCCGACATCGGCGACTCGGCGCTCGGCGCGGTGACGGCCCACCACTACTCCGCCGCTCACAATTCGCCGGAAAACAAAGCCTTCGTCGAGGCGTTCGAGAAGGCCAACAACGGCATGCGGCCGAATTTCATGGCGGTGGCGGCCTACGACGGAATGGCGCTCGTCTACCAGGCCCTCGAAAAGACCAAGGGCGACGCCAGCGGCGACGCGCTATTGGCGGCGATGAAGGGCATGAGCTGGATGAGCCCGCGCGGACCGATCTCCATCGATCCCGAAACGCGCGAGATCGTGCAAAACATCTATGTCCGCAAGGTCGAGAAAAAGGACGGCGCGCTCTACAACGTCGAGTTCGAGACCATCCCGAACGTGAAGGACCCCTACAAGGCCGCGAAGCACTGATTGAAGGCCGGATAGGGGGCGGTCGACATGCTGACGATTCTCTTCGACGGCGTCGCCTACGGCATGTTGCTGTTCGTGCTCGCGAGCGGACTTTCGGTGACGCTCGGGTTGATGAATTTCATCAACCTCGCGCATGGCGCTTTCGCCATGGTCGGCGGATATGTGACGGCGCTTCTCATGAACCGGGCGGGCGTTCCGTTTCTCGTCACGCTGCCTGCCGCCTTCCTCATTCCAGCGATCCTTGGCGTCGCTCTCGAGCGCACGCTCTACCGCCGTCTCTACGGCGCGAGCCCGCTCGATCAGGTGCTGTTTACCATCGGCCTCGTGCTGATGGCGATGCCGATCGCCGATTTCTTCCTCGGCGACGAGCCGCAACAAGTCAATTTGCCGGCCTGGCTCTCCGGCAGCGCGACGGTGTACGGGGTCGGCATCAGCCTCTACCGCCTCTTTATTGTCGCCGTCTGCGGCGCCATCGCGGCGCTGCTGCAAATCTTCCTCGTCAGGACACGGTTCGGGGCGCAATTGAGAGCGGCAGTCGATGACACGCGCGTAGCCGACGGTCTCGGGATCAACGTCGACCGCATTTTTGCTGTCGCCTTCGCTGTCGGCAGCGGTCTTGCGGGACTCGGAGGCGCGCTCGCCGCCGACGTCGTCGGCGGGATCGATCCGTCCTTCCCGGTCAAATTTCTGGTCACATTCCTGATCGTCGTCACCATCGGCGGTGCCAACGGCATCCTGGGCGCGCTGTTCGGGGCGTTGCTGCTCGGCGTGCTCGACGTGGCGGGCAAATATTATGTCCCCTCGATCGGCGGCTTCATCATTTATGGCGTGATGGTCGTGACCCTCGTCCTGCGCCCCCAGGGCATGTTCGCGCGCGGGGACGGCCGATGAGGGCGGCTCAGCCGACGGCGACGACGCGCCGACTGGAGGCGCATCTGCATCGCCGCGCGCGCTGGCGATGGCCCGAGATCGTTTTCTGGGTCGCTGCGCTGGGGGCCATTGTCGTCCTCCCCTCGCGCGCCGCGCTCATCAACGAAATCCTCATTGCGGGGCTATTCGCGCTATCGCTCGACCTCATTCTCGGCCTGACAGGCATCGTCTCGCTCGGGCAGGCCGCGTTCTTCGGCCTCGGCGCCTATTCCGCCGCCATTCTCGCAAGCAAGGGCTTCGCCGATCCGACGCTCGGGCTTCTCTTCGGGGCCGCCATCGCCGCCGTCCTTGGCCTCGCGACCGCGCCGCTCTTGTTGCGCGGCGGCGACCTGACGCGCCTCATGGTGACGCTCGGCGTTTCGCTGATGCTCGGCGAGCTCGCGAACCGCAACGGCTGGCTGACCGGCGGGGCGGACGGCCTCAACTTTTCGATGGGAAAGGTGCTAGGCCTCTTCCCGATCGGCTTTACCGGCCAGCGCAACGCGGCGCTCTACAGCTTCGCCGCGCTTTTCATCCTGTTCGCCGTCGCGCGGCGGCTTGCGCAGTCGCCGTTCGGGCTCGCGCTGGCGGCAATCCGCGAAAACCGGTTGCGAGCGGGCGCGCTCGGCATCGCGACCTCCCGGCGCATCGTCGCGATCTATACGGTTTCCGCGGCCTACGCCGGCGCGGCCGGGGCTCTGCTTGCTGAGACGACGCAGATTGTGTCGCTCGACCTCTTCGATTTCCACCGCTCAGCCGACGTGATGCTGATGCTGATCATCGGCGGAGCGGGTTATCTCTATGGCGGCATCATCGGCGCGGCCGTGTTCATCGTTCTGAGGGACGTGATTTCGGCCGCGACGCCGGAGTACTGGGAATTCTGGATCGGGGCGCTCCTGGTCGTGCTGGTGCTGATCGGCCGCGAACGCATTCACGACTTCGCCGTTCGCGCCGCCTCGTCCCTCGCCCCCGACGCCGCCCGGGGGGACGCGGCGTGAGCGTGCCGGCGCTCGAAGCGCGCGGGCTCGTCAAGCAGTTCGGCGCGCTGCTTGCCACCGACGACGTGTCCTTCACGATCCAGGCGGGGGCGCGTCAGGCGCTGATCGGGCCGAACGGCGCCGGCAAGACGACGCTGATCAATCTCCTGACTGGCGTCGTCGAGCCGACTGAGGGACAGGTTCTGCTGCAAGACCACAACGTCACCGCGTTGTCGTCGAGCCAAAGGGTGCGGCTCGGGCTCTCGCGCACGTTTCAGATCAACCAGCTCTTTCCCCATCTGACGCCCGCCGAGTCGCTCGGCCTCGCGATCTCTGAGCGCAACGGCTCGGGCGCTGACTTCTGGCGGGTTGCCGGCACACGGCCTGCGATCGTCGCGGAGATCGAGGAGCTCTTGACGCGTTTCGGCCTCGAGGGCGAGATGGACCAGCCGACCCGCAAGCTCCCGTACGGCAAACAACGGCTGCTCGAAATCGCGCTGGCGCTTGCGACCCGGCCGCGCGTGCTGCTGCTCGACGAGCCCGCGGCCGGCGTGCCGGAAGAGGAGCGCCAGGACATTCTGGCGGCGCTATCGGCTCTGCCGGCGGACGTCGCGATCCTTTTGATCGAGCACGACATGGATCTCGTTTTCACCTTTGCGACCCGCATTTCGGTGCTGGTCGCCGGCCGGCTTCTCACCGAGGGCGAGCCGGAAGAGATCGCGGCGGATGAGCGCGTGCGTGCTGTCTATCTCGGCGAGGACGCGGGATGACCGAGCTCCTGCGCGTCGAGAGCTTGAGCGCCGGATACGGCGAGGCGCGTGTCATCCAGAACCTCGCCTTCGCGCTCGAGGACGGCCGGTCGCTTGCGGTGCTGGGGCGGAACGGCGTCGGAAAGACGACGCTCATCGATACGCTGATCGGCGTTACAACCCGCTTCAGCGGCTGCATTCTGCTGGCCGGCGAGGACATCGCTTTGCTCCCGCCGCATGTGCGGGCGCGATGCGGCGTCGGCTGGACGCCGCAAGAGCGCAACATCTTCCGCTCGCTGACGGTCGAGGAGAATCTGACCGCGGTCGCGCTCCCGGGCGCCTGGACCCTGAAGCGCGTCTATGGGCTTTTTCCCCGACTCGAGGAACGGCGCAGCAACATGGGGCGGCAGTTGTCGGGCGGCGAACAACAGATGCTGGCGATCGGCCGCGCGCTTGTGCTGAACCCGCGCCTGCTGCTGCTCGACGAGCCGACCGAGGGACTCGCCCCGATCATCGTCGATGAGCTCCTCGCCGCTCTGCGCGAACTGGCGCGCGCGGGGCTTTCGATGATCATCGTCGAGCAGAAGCCGAAGAAGATCCTGCCCTTCACCGACCACGCCATCGTGCTCGACCGCGGCGCGATCGCCCACGACGCGCCGAGCGCCGAACTCCTCGCCGACCCGTCCGCGCTCGACGCCCATCTGACGGCGACGAAGAAGGCGCCGCGCTGAGGCGCGGGTCGCGAGGCGAAATCGGGCCGCCCCAATTCCGCAACCCAATCCGGCGACTTTCAAAGGCTTGCGGCGCCTTTTCCAGGCACTCAATATCCTTTGCGAGATATGCGCACCTTATTATTGTTTAATATACATTCAGCCATGGGTTGTCTCATCCGAAGCGCTCCTGGTCGGCAAGGATTTTCGCACGAATTTCCTTTTTGAGGACTTTGCCAACCTTCGAGCGCGGCAGATCGGGCCAGATGTCGACTTGCTTGGGCGCCTTGACGCTGCCGATGCGCCCCTTGACGAAAGCTATGAGGTCTTCGGCGCCCACGGCACGCTCGCCGTGGAGCTGCACGACGGCGGCGACCCTCTCGCCCCATTTTGGGTCGGGCAGGCCAAAGACGGCGCTATCCATCACGTCTGGGTGCTGGAGCAGCGCCTGTTCGACTTCGATCGAATAGACGTTGAAGCCGCCGGTGATGATCATGTCCTTGGCGCGGTCCACGATATAGAGAAAGTTCTCGTCATCGAGATAGCCTATGTCGCCGGTGTGGTGCCAGCCGAAGCGCGAAACCTCTGCGGTCGCCTCAGCGTTCTTGTAATAGCCCTCCATCACCAAAGATCCGCGGACGACGATCTCGCCACGCTCTCCGGTCGGCAGAAGGCGGCCGTGCTCATCCATCACGCCCACCTGCGTCAAGGGCGTCGGCCTGCCCGCCGAGGCCAGACGCCCGTGGGCGATCGTTCCGTCGGCGTTGAAATGATCCCGCGGGGCCATGGTCGAGATCATCATCGGCGCCTCGGTCTGGCCAAACAACTGCGCCATGACCGACCCGATCTTGCCGATCGCCTCTTCCAATCGCGCCGCCGAAATCGGCGCCGCGCCATACCAGAAACACTGCAGCGAGGTTCGATCGGTCTCGGCGAGCTTCGAGTTCTCCAGGAGCATGTAGATCAAGGTCGGCGGCAGGAACGTGTGGGTGACGCGGCGACGCTCGATGAGATCGAGAAACTCGGTGAGATCCGCCTTGGGCATGATGACGATCCGGCCGCCCATCGTCAGAATCGGGAAACACAAGACGCCGGCCGCGTGAGTCAATGGCGCGAGCGCAAGATAGACGGGGCGGCCATTGAACGGATAGCTCGTCAGCGTGAGCGCGGACATCGTCTCCAGATTGCGCCCGGAAAGCATCACGCCTTTGGGCTGACCGGTGGTGCCGCCGGTGCCGGCGATCAGTGCGATGTCGTCGACGGTCGCGACCTCGAAAGGCTCATCTCTGACGTCGTCGAGCCACGCATCGAGCGCCGGCGCGAAGGGGGTCGGCTTGTCGAGGCAGACGAGAAGGGAAAGCTTGGGCAAGTCGGCGCGCATCTGCTCGACGAGCGGGGCGTAGGCGCTATGGAAGATCAGGCTCGTGCAGTCGAAGGCGTCGAGGATGAAGCGGTTCTCGGCCGCCTCGTTGCGCGGATTGATCGGACACCAGACGGCCCCTGCGCGCGAGACGCTAAAGACGCAGGCGAAAGCGATGGGGTCGTTGCTTGACAGGATCGCTACCTTGTCGCCCGGCTTGACGCCGGACCGATGAAGCGCCCGGGCGACGCGCCAGGTGAGGCGCTGCACGTCGCTGTAGGACAAATCCTTTTCGCCCATTGTCAGGCACGGCGCGCCGGCCCCGAGCATGGCTCCCTTGTCGAGATAGTCGATCAACCGCATGGCGCTCTCCGCGCGTGGAACTCGAGGGGCGGCCGAGGCGCCGCCCCGAGGCTGCGCTCGCCTAGTGATGCGCGGTGACGATCGGGTCCATGACGAGCCCGAAGCTCTTGAGCACGCCGAGCAGCTCGCGATGCCCGAAGGCCTGGCAAGCCGAGGCGAAGCCCGCCCTCTTCGGCGGAGACTGCAGGAGGGAATAGGCGGCATGGGCCTGCAGCAGGCCGGTCTGTTTATAGTTGCTGACGCCGTGGATCACGCAATGCACCCGCGCCAGCGGGCCCGAAGAATAGACCGAGTCGAGCGAGACGTTGACGCGCGGGTTTTCGCGCGGCGGCATGCCCGCTTGAATCGAGGCAGCGATATTGGCGAGCGCGGCCTGCTGCTGATCAGGGGGCAAAGGCTGGATCTGCTCCTCGAACATCTTTTGCGTCGCCACGAAGCCCTCCATGACTTCGCGCGCGAAGACCCCGCCGAGGGCCTTGCAATTAGCCACCCGCGGGTCGTCCTTGAACCAGACGGGGTGCGAAGTGCCCGCCCAGGGCGTCACTAGCGCGTGGACATGCTGGCCGGGAACGTTCACGTCGAAATGGGTGTTCTGCGCCCATTCGACATATTTGTTTTGCTCCAAATAGTACCACTTGGCCTGCAGGATCGCGAATATCGTCTGGGTCGACGCGTAGGTCGGAAACCCCTTCCAGAGAACGAGAATGTCGAGCGTGTCGACGCCCGGCGTTTCCAGACAGATGTTGGCGGCGATTTCGCCGGTCGTGTACATTTGCGCCACGCCGGGCGAAAGCAGGACGCCCTTGGCGGCGAACTTCTCGCCCCAGCGGGTTTTCGCGTCGAGCACCCAATCCTGCTCTCCCGTCGTGTCGGTGTAATGGCATCCGGCGGCGAGGCACGCCTCGGCGACTTCCGGGCCATATTTGCTGAACGGGCCGACCATATTGCTGACGACCTTGGCGCCGTCGAACAGTCCGGCCAGCGCCTTGACGCTGTGTTCGACCGTCGCGACTTCGTAGTCGGCGGTTTCAATCCCGGGGATCTTGTCCATCGCCGCCTGCACCCGGGCGCGATCGCGGCCGGCGGCGATGAAGGGCACATGCAACTCACGCAAATATTCGCAAACGAGGCGACCCGTGTAGCCGGAGGCGCCATAGACGATGACGGGCTTCTTGTCGCTCACGAGCTCACTCCTTCGCTGTTTGCTTCGCCGCGCGGCCATCGGGCCAGGCGCTCACATTCCCATCCCACCATCGACCGGCAGGCCGGCGCCGGTGATGAACCGGGCCCCATCCGAAGCGAGGAACACTACGGCGTCCGCCATGTCGTCGACCTCGCCGAGCCTGGCGAGCGGCGTCTCTCCGATCACGCCGCCAACGGCGGCTTCCGCGCTTGGGAAGAGGCCGGCGGCTACGACGTCGTTCGCCAGTTGCATGCCCATGTCGGTCGGAACGAGGCCCGGATAGATGCAATTGACGCGGACACCATAACCGAGCTTGCCGGACTCCATCGCCCCTACCCGGGTCAGCCGGTCAACGCCCGATTTGGTCGCGGAATAGCCGGCGATCCCGGGGAACGCGATGGTCGCCGCAACGGAGGAAATGTTGACGACGGCGCCGCCTTTGCCGGCCGGTCCGTTGGGTTTCATGGCCCGGAACGCATGCTTCATGCCGAGGGCCGTCCCCACGACATTGACGTCCCACATTCGGCGCAGATCGCGCGCCTCGACGTTGATCACCAGCGACGTGATCTCGACCCCCGCGTTGTTCACGAGGATGTCGAAGCCGCCCAATTCCGCAATCGTCTTCGAAACCGCAGCCTCCCAGCTCGCATCGTCGGTCACGTCGAGCGTAGTGAAGCCTGTTTTGGCGCCTCCGGCCGCGATGGTTTTCGCGGTATCCCGGCAAAGATCGGTCAAGACGTCGCCAATCATCACCGCGGCGCCGGCCTTCGAGAGGGCCGCCGCCATGCCGGCGCCAAGGCCGCGCGCGCCGCCGGTGACCAACGCTTTCCGGCCGGAGAGGTCGAATTTGCTCATTGAACGATTCCTCCAGGATTGAGTGAATGGGGTCTGCCCTCGGCTCGCTCGTCATGGCGGTCGGCGTTTGGGAGGGGGCGCGGGCGCGCACGACTGCGTCGCCGACGTCGCCACGGCAGCGCATCGAATCGAACCCGCCAGCATGGCTTCCTCCGTTTCGCGAGCGTCCTTCTTCACGGGGACCTCGTGATGGAATGAAAAATTTTGACAAGTGTCAAGCTTTTCTTATACGGTTGTCCAAATATTTTTGGACGACCGTCGTTTTCGCCCGCGGGGTCCTCGCCTCCGATACGGGATCAGGAAGCTCCGTTCGTGGTTTTGCAAGGCGCGGCAATGAAACCAATATCTCTTGATCTCCATCGGCTGCGTGCTATCGCTCGAACGGATCGAGCGCGGTCCACCGCGAAGCGAGAGCGAATTTGCAGAACTTGAAAGAACTCGACAGAATTCCGCGCCAGCGGGTGGACAAGTTCGCCGAGCGCCGGGCGGAGCTCGCCGAGGCGGCGTTGCAGACGCTTGCGGAATTGGGTTACGCGCGCACCAGCCTGCGCGAGATCGCGCAGAATTCCGAGTTCACGCACGGGGTTCTGCATTACTATTTTCGCGACAAGGTCGATTTGATCCTTTGCAGCGTGCGCCAGTACAAAGCGCGATGCGTGACCCGCTACGATCAGGTCACCGCAGACGCACGGACATACGAAGACTTGATGACGGGCTTTCTCGCGGCCCTCGCGCAGACAATGCGCGGCGAAGCGCATATGCATCGCCTTTGGTATGACATCCGCTCGCAGACGCTGTTCGAGACAGCGTTCCGCGCCGACGTCGCCGAACTGGACAAGAGTCTGGAGAACATGATCTGGCGGATCATGTGTCGGTTCGTGGAATTGACTGGAGAACCGCAGAGCATGCCGCCCCCGGTGATCTATGCGATGATCGACGGACTGTTTCAGCAGTGCCTGCTCAAGCACCTGTCCGGCGATGCGCGCGCGATCGATCAGATGCAGGCCGACGTCAGGCTGGTCCTCTCGACGATCACGAAAAAGCCGGCCGCGTCCGCTCGGGTCACTGCTTCGCCTGGTCGAAGGGCGAAGGGACGCCGACGCGGATAAGGCGGGAAAACTCCGGCGACTTATCGGCTGCTCTCGCGCGCTCATCGATCCGCGCGAGCGCAATCAGGTCGCTCAAGGGGATCGTGGTGACGACCGCGCCGCGATCATAGAGGTAGCCCGGCAGATAGCCGTTGACGATGAGCCGCCAGTCGAGCGGCAAGGAGCCGCCCGCGGCCCTGATCAGCTTGACCACCGCAGTCGTGCAATTGGTGGTGAGCGAATTGTAGAAGGCGGGGCGCTCCGCCAATTCGTTCGCTTCCGCGACATATTGGAGCAGCACGGTTCGCGCCGCTTCAGGCGACGCGCGCAGCCGGTAGAGGCGCACGTCCTCGCCCCGAACGTTGGATCGCAGGCGGACGGAGTCGCGCTCCGAGGTCGCGAGATAGACGAGCGCATGGGACTTGAAGGCGTCGGCAATCGGAGAGAATTGGCCGGTCTTCTCGCGCCTGACCTCGACCGACCAGGAGAGCTTCTCCCCGCCATCGAAGCCGAAGCTCATGATGAGGTGCGCCATCTGGGGCCCGCCCCAATAAGCGAGGAAGAGGTCGAGCGTCTCGAGCTTGGAAAGATCGTAGGAGCGCTTCGACCAGCGCTCGCTGAAGTCGTTGTCGGTCACCCAATCGAAATCGCGCACGTCGGAGAGCGTCAGAATGTCGCCGTCGAGCGTCCCTGTCGTCTGCCGCGCGACGTCTGGGGCCCAATCGCCGTCGGCGGGCGGCTCGAGCGAGCCCCACCAGACGACGACCGCGCCGAAGACAAGCGCAAAGACCGAGAGCGCGACCCAGCGGCGCCGGGTGAACAGCGCCCATACAGTGGCAAGGGCAACAATGACGAAGACGCCTGCAGCGGCGGCTCTCGTCCATTCCGGCGCCGGGAGTCGGAACCACAGCGCCATCGCAGCCCAAGCCGTCAAGGGCGCGGTGACCAAGGCCGACAAATAGATCCAGACTATCGTCGAAGCGAGACGCCCCGCGGTCATATTGGCGGCCCCCGCTTTGGCGCATCCACCCACGAGCGCGGCGCCTCAGCCGAGGAGGCGCCGCGCCTTGCCGGTAGCGTTCCCGGCCTTCGACGCCGCTATCGCACGACTTGGAGGAAGAGCACAACGACGGCGATCCACCCGAGGGTGAATATGACGGTGCGGATAAAGGGGAGACCAAGCCAGTAAACCACAGCATGCGCGAGCCTGAGCCAGAAGAACGCGATGGCGCAGAACGCGATCGTAGCGTCGGCCTTGCCCGCAACATGGGCGATTAGAACGAGCGCGGCGAACGGCGCGAAACTCTCGACCGCGTTGATGTGGGCGCGATTGGCGCGCTGGCCCCAGAGCGGCACCGGACGCGGCTTCGGATCGAGGTAGTTCTGCGGAGCAAGGGGCCCGTTGGTCATCACCTGAGCCGCGATGTAGGGAATCCAGAGCGAGGCTGTCAGCAGCGCCGTATAGGCGAGATATTGAAGGTCGGTGGTCATTCTTCCTCCTTCGGGTCGCGCCGCGTTCTCCGCGCGACCCTATCATCTCCAAATGGCAGGGCCCAATTCGGGACGCGACCGCGGTGTTGCTGATCTCTGGCTCAGCCTTCGCTCTGGTGTCCGCCCGAGAGCGGCACGAACGGAATGACCTTGCCGCCGAAAATATCGGAGCGCGAGACGGTTGTGGCGCCGTCCGCGCCGGTGGTCTTGACGACCTTCAGGATATGTTGCGCGCCCGGCGGGCCGACGGGAATGACCATGATGCCGCCGGGCCTGAGCTGCTGCAGAAGCGGCGGCGGAATATGGTCGATGCCGCAGGTGACGATGATCTTGTCAAAGGGCGCGGCGTCTTCCCAACCGTAGTAGCCGTCGCCGCTTCGGGTCGCGATGTTGCCGTATTCGTGATAGCCCTTGCCGATCAGCCGGTCGTAGACGCCGCGCGTGCGCCCCGCGAGCTCGGGGATGATCTCGATCGAATGGACCCGGCTCGTCAGATACGTGAGCAGCGCCGATTGGAAGCCCGAGCCGGTGCCGATCTCGAGCACCTTGTCGCCGTGCACCTGAAGCGCGCTCGTCATGCGCCCCATCGTGCCCGGGGGGGTGATGGTGACGCCGAAGCCGATGTCGAGATAGTGCCCGACATAGGCCTCCTCGCGATTCTCGGGCAAGCAGAACTCCTGGCGCGGCGTCATCAGGAAGGCGCGCTTGTCAGCCGGGGTCCAGAGATCGTTGAAGCTGAGCAGCACCTGATAGCGGTC
Source organism: Hyphomicrobiales bacterium (assembly GCA_019237205.1). Taxonomy (GTDB): domain Bacteria; phylum Pseudomonadota; class Alphaproteobacteria; order Rhizobiales; family Beijerinckiaceae; genus Roseiarcus. Next base: position 2,755 of record JAFAHO010000322.1, on the reverse strand, counting down.
CCAGCGCCGCTCGAGATACTTCGGCTCTTCGGCCGGGCGATTGGCCGTCATCCAGCCGACGAACTCGCCCTTGCTCGTAAGCGGCGGCCCCTCGGCGAGGGCGGGCAGCGGCGCCGATGCGGCGAGGCCGGCGGCAGCGCCGATGAGAAATTCGCGTCTGCGCATCAAGGCTTATCTCCAATGGTTCGAATTCCGCGAGGGCCGCTTTTACACGGGCCCAGCCGGCGCCGCTATCGCGCCAACTTCCTCGCCAGGAACCGCCTGAGCTCGAGCCACGACTGTTCCGACGTCTCACGGTCGTATTTCAGCTGCATGCCGAGCACGCGGCGACCGCCGGCGAATTCGGGAAGATCGAACCCGTGGCCAGCGCCCGGGTAGACCACAAGTTCGACTACGCCCGGCTGCCTTTTCGCCAGTTGCCGGCAATCAGCCGCAGGCGTCACGGTGTCCTGCGCGCCAACGAGAATGAGCGTGGGAAGCTGGAGATCAGTGTCTGCCTGGTTGGCGCAGGGCGGATAGAAGGCCGCGGCAGCTTTGAACGCGGGGCCGCCCGAGATCGCGAAGGCGGAATTGCGTCCGGACGCTGCGATCGCGAGCGCCGTGTCGGCGCCCTGGGAGAAGCCGACCGCGGCGATCCTCGAGGGATCGACGTAAGCGAGCTTCGCCAGGAACGCCAGGGCGCCGTAAGCGTCGGAAGCGCCTTCGGGAAAGTCGACGGCGCAGGTCTCCTTGAGGTCGCGGGGCCCGAAGTCATCGACGAAGAGGGCGACATAGCCCCATCCCGTCATCTCGGCCTCGATCGATTGCCGGTTTGCCGGAAGGCCGAGACACGAGTGCAACAGCACGACAGCCGGGAAGGGTCCGCGTCCCTCCGGCTTGGCGAGATAGCCCCGAATGTCGTGGGCGCCGGCGGCGCTCCTGAACGTCGCCGCCTCATCCGCGCTCGCCGCCGAGGCCCAAGTCAGAAGCCCGAGGAGCGGCGCGCTCGCCAAACGCCTCAAAACCCGTCCCAGCATCCGGCTCGCCCTGCCCTTCATCGATTCGAGGCGCCGCCTCACCGCCTTGGCCTCGCTTGGGACAGGGCTTTGGCTGCAGGCGTTATTGTCAGCCGTATTTCGCATTGCGTCAAAGGGCGCCGGCGCTTCTCCAGTCCGGCAGAGGGTGAGCCCGCTTGACCCGCGAAGCGGCGCACGGTTCTCTCACTCCATAAGTCCGCCCCGAGGCCGTCTAATGCCGCAATCGCACCCAGATTCACAAAGCCGGCGCCCCGAAGCGGTCGCCGACGCGAAGCGGCTGATGCGGCTCGCCCGCACCGGCGCGCTCGCCACGCTCGAGCCGGAAACGGGGGCGCCCTTGACCACCCTCGTCGGCGTGGCGAGCGATTTTGACGGCGCGCCGCTCTTTCTGATGTCGACCCTCTCCCGCCACACGAGGCATCTTAGCAACGATCCCCGGGCTTCGCTGCTTCTGACTGGGGAGCATGAGCGTGGCGATCGCTTGAACCATCCGCGTGTCACGCTGAGCGGCCGGATCGAGCGGGCGGGCGCCGCCAGCGCGCGCAGGCGCTATCTCGAGCGCAATCCCAAGGCGAAGCTCTACGCCGACTTCGCCGATTTCGCCTTTTTCCGTCTCGGGATCGAAGCTGTGCATTTCAACGGCGGCTTCGGCCGCGCCGACCCGCTGGAGCCGGCCGACATTCTGAGTCCCCGCGGGGGCGAGGCCGCGCTGACGGAAGCCGAGCCGCGGCTCATCAACGAGATCAATGCGCTGGGCGGCGACGCCGTCGCCCGCCTGGCCGGCCGCAAGCCGTCCGGGCGCCGGGTCTGGCGCGCCGTCGGCCTGGACAGCGAAGGCCTCGACCTTTCCGCGGGCGCCCGCGCCGCCCGGCTTCAGTTTGCGACGCCGGCGCATGACGAGGCGGGCTGGCGGGCGAGGATCGAGCAGGCTATCGGGGTGGAATGAAAGGCTCAACGAAGGCGCAGTCATACGGGTTTCTACGTCGCGCGGTTCGCTTTCCTCGGGATGCAAAATTTCCGTCGCCGTTCGAGTGATTTCAAAAGCTTGAGTGACTTTCTCAATTGCGCCGTAACTGGCAACGCGCTACGTCATTTGTGCCGTCGGTCGCGACGGAACGAATTTCCTGTCCACGTCCTTCGGCCATCTCGCAAACGGCAACCCGTTCGACGCCTACCTGCCGCCGTCCGAACCCCCGGCCGACCCATCCGCCTCCTGATCCCGCCGCCCGTCGGCCTGTCTGAGCGCGGCGGTTCGCGGGCTAACGGGCGAGCCGTTCCCGCATCGTCCGACCTCCGATGCGTGACCCGCTGACCCTGAACCGCGCTAGGTCGCCAGCCCGTCGCTGAAGGATCAGGAGGCGAAGGGCGATGTGCAGGGTTCTCAATAAGCACCATGTGTCGCATTCTGTTGGACCGCCGGGCCGCCGACCGCCGACCGGCAGACATAACTTCAGAATGTTGATTTCGACGGCCGGACGAAGATGTTCGTCTCGCTATTCCAGATACGGCGTCAGCACATCTTCGATCCATTTCATGAATGCGCGGACTCGGCGCGACAGATTGCTCCGATGTGCTACGACGAGGGACACGGCGAGCGACCGGCGATGAAAATCGGGTATGATCTCCACAAGGTCTCCACTCTCTAAGTATCGGCCAATCCCCAAGAGCGGCGCCTGAATCAGGCCAAGGCCGGCGAGGGCGGCGGCTTCGTAGGTTTGCGCGCTGTTGACGTGTAGCGC
>JAFAHO010000231.1 GCA_019237205.1 Hyphomicrobiales bacterium | reverse complement strand
AGAAGCGGTTCCAGAAGAAGATGCGCAGGAAATAGATCGGCGGGCTGAAGACGAGCTTGAGCGTGGAGGGCTTGACGCCGCGCTTGAGCCGCTGCTCGGCCTTGAGCCTCGCGTAGGCGATCTCCTTCTTCATCTGCTCATCGAGCGGCAGGCCGCGCTCGTGCCGGAGCAGGCCCTTCGGAGCGATTGCGGTCAACCCGTCGGCGGTCAGGCCCTCGTGGACGATCAGCGTCTCGTCGAAATGCGCCCTGCCGCGCCGGAAGAGCCGCAGAATGAGCTCAGGCCGCGTCCAGAGGCTGACCGGGCGGACGCCGCCGTAGAGGGTGAGCGTACGCCTCAGCTTCCAGCCGGCGATCTTGGGGTCAGCGGCGATGAGGCGCGGCAGCGCGGCGCGCAGGTCGGCATCGAGCCATTCGTCGGCGTCGATGCTCAGAACCCAAGGGGCGCGCGCTTGATCGAGCGCGAACTCTTTCTGCCGCGCGTAGCCGAGCCAGGGCTGGTGGACGAGCCGGATCGGAAACCCGCGGCGGGAAAAGTCCTCGACGATCGCGAGCGTCCGGTCGGTGGAGCCGGAATCGACCACGACGATCTCCTCGAGCTCTTTGAGGCTTGCGAGGCACCGGCCGATGCAGGCCTCCTCGTTCTGGCAGATGATCGTCGCAGAGATCGGCAGACGGGACGAAGCGGGGCTGGCTTGGTCTTCAAGCGAGTGAGCGTCTTCCGTCATGCGTCCTTTGTTTCGCTGGGATGGTCACGCCGCCGGGCGGCGTGATAGGGGCGCTCTTCGGGCCAAACCGCGGGCGCGGCTTCGTGTCAGACCCGCGCATATCAGGTCTTGCGAGGAACGGCCACCTCTTGAGCGGGATCAAGGCGTTCATACTCCATCTCGAGCGCGCGGCCGGGCGCGCGCCGACGGTCGCGGCCTTGCAATCGGCCCTCCCCGTCGTGAGCGAGATCCTGCCCGCGATCGACGGGGCGCTTCTCGAGGCGCATGAAGTGCAAGCAGCTTATGTGCGTGAGCGCTACCGGCCGCGCTATCCCTTCGCGCTCGGCGCGAACGAGATCGGCGTGTTCCTGAGCCACCGCGCCGCCTGGGCGAGAATTGTCGACGAGCGGCTCGATTTCGCCGTCGTGCTCGAGGACGACGCCGCCCTCGACCCGGCCCTTTTCTCCGCCCTCGTCGAGCTCGCGCTCGGCGAGCGCAGGAAATGGGACTACGCGCTCATGCCGGCGGCGGGCCTCGAGCCGAAAGGGAGCGTCGTCGCGCAGCAGGGCGAAAGCCGCCTCGTCCGGCCTTATACGCCGCCCCTGCGCGCGATTGCGCAGTTCGTCTCGCGCGCCGCCGCCGAGCGGCTCCTCGCCGTGACGGCCCCGTTCGACCGCCCGGTCGACACCTTCCTGCAGATGAACTGGGTCACCGGCGTGACCCTCATGGCCGCGCTCCCGACCCCCATCCGCGACGTCTCGCGCTCAACCGGCGGGACCACCGTCCAGCGTAAGCGCCTGAGCCTCGCCGAGCGCCTGCACCGCGAGATCATGCGCCCGGTCTATCGGGCGCAGGTCTTGGCGCTTTACCGGCGCGAGGCGCTGAAGGCGCGTAGTCCGCGATAAGTCAACGCCGTGCGGCGCGCGGCCTCCCGCCGTTCCTGCCCTCCCCTCGGAATTCCCTCAGGTTCCCTGCAATTCCCTCAGAGTCTTTTTTGCCGAGCATCAGTTTTGCTAAAACCCTTTGTTCACAATCGTTTGCGCCATTCCGACACCCCTCCTCGACCTCAAGCTGAGGGAAAATATTTCGCTCTTATTGCAAATCGTGTTGTTTTGCGGTTATAGGGGGATTGGGCTTGGACTTCGAAGCGTGGCTTTCGGCGATAAGGTCTGTGACGGCGGCTCAGCGTGGTCTTGCATGTGGCGAGCTGGCGCTCGCAGAGGCGGCCGATCTTTCGGAAGATGTCGGGGAGCCATCCGATTCAGCCTCCGTGCCGGGGGCGGTCGCAGAGACAGAGCCGAAGAAGGAACCCGAGGGGACTGGCGCCCGCGCATTGATGCGCAAGCGCGGGGCGTTCGCGGATGTCGCCAGGGAGCGTTTCGCACCGTTTGGTTGTCC
>JAFAHO010000413.1 GCA_019237205.1 Hyphomicrobiales bacterium | reverse complement strand
CCGGCGCGAAGGAAGCTGCCGAAGCGCTCGGGGTCGATTTGAAGTCACAATTCTCGGCGTGGGCCCCTGAGACGATGATCAACCAGTTCAAGGAAGCGGTGGCCGCGAAGCCGAACTGCATCGAGATCATGGGCCACCCCGGCGCCGTCGCCTTCCACGACCTCGTCAAGCAGGCCGTCGATCAGGGCATCGTCGTCACCGACGGCAACTCGCCGCTGACTGATCTGCAGAAGGAATTCGGATCGAAAGGCTTCGGCTACGCCGGCGTCGACCTCTACGCCGGCGGCGCGCTGACCGCGAACGCCATGCTGGCCCAGGGCCTCAAACCCGGCGACGAAGCCGTGGTCTGGGGCATCTTCAGCCAGGCCGAGCGCGGCCAGTCCGAGAAGGGCCTCGCCGACACGCTCGAGAAGGCCGGCCTCAAGGTCGACCGGCTCGACATTCCGCAGGAGGTCAACAGCGATCCGACGCTCGGGATCCCGCAGTTCGCCGCCTACATCCAGGCGCACCCGCACCTGAAGGCCATCGGCCTCCAGCACGGCAGCGTCACCGGCGTCATGGCGGAAGCCTTGAAGAAGGCTGGCAAGAAGCCCGGCGAAATCATCGTCGGCGGCATCGACCTCGCGCCGGCGACGATCGATGGGCTGAAGTCGGGATACGTCAGCGCGACGCTCGACCAGCTCCTCTACCTGCAGGGCTTCGTCCCCGTCGTGCAATGCGTGCTGACGTCGAAGTACAAGATGCCCGGCCTGTCGCTCAACACGGGTGCCGGCACCGTCACGCCGAAGACGATCGACTCGCTGACCAAGCTGATCGACGCCGGCATCCGCTGAGGCCTCGGCAAAGGCTGCGAAGGGAGCGCCGGCGTTCAAGGCCGACGCTCCTTGTCGCTCCGCGGGACGACGCGGCCGGAGCATTCGGGCAGGGACCGAAAGGATAGTTCTGCTTGCAAAAGCGGGCCCATTTTTCAAAGCCGGCATAATTTTTTGCTCGTCGCCCAGCCGCGACGTTCGCGCGGTTCAGGATTTCTCCATGAGAATAGTAGCATGAGATATAGTACGGAAAACGAGAAATCAACAGAAGATGGAAAAGGATTGGGTTTTCCGCCGTTTCGAGCGCCCCCGCGAGGTGTCGAGCCGCGTCGGCGCAGGCTGGACCGGGCCTGCGGAGCGTGTGTGGACGAATGATTTCCTAGATCGACTTGTTTAAACAACAGGGAGCATTTTTGTCAGGATCAGGGAGAGTTTTGCGTCGAACAGGGAAGGTTTTGCGCCGAACAGGGATAGTTTTTTTCCCTTCTCGCCGAAACCCCGCCTGCGCCGCCATGAGGTAAAATCGAGCGGTGCGCGGGTCCGCCGAGCTCGCGAGAAACGGCGGAACGCCGCACGCCGCGACGGCTGCTTACCTGCCGAACCGGTCAGGCCTCACCGCGTCAGTGAGCGCCTGTACTCGCGGGTCTGGTGTGCTAACCTCGCCGTCCGGAGCGCGAGGCGATGACCGAGACCCGGAAACTCGCGGCGATTCTGGTGGCGGATGTCGTCGGCTACAGCCGACTCGCCGGCGCTGACGAGGAGCGCACGCTCGCGCGGCTGCGAGGCCTCCGCAGCGATCTCATTGACCCCGCCATCGCCGCCCATCACGGTCGCATCGTCAAGCGCACCGGCGACGGCGCGATCGTCGAGTTCCGCAGCGTGGTCGACGCGGTGCGTTGCGCGATCGAGGTGCAGACCGGGCTCATCGAGCGCAACGCGGGCGTGCCCTTCGAGAGGCGGATCGAGTATCGCGTCGGGGTTCACTTAGGCGATGTGGTAGAGGAGAGCGACGGCGACCTGATGGGCGATGGGGTCAACGTCGCCGCGCGGATCGAGGGCGTGGCCAAGCCCGGCGGAATTGTTCTCTCCGAGGACGCCTATCGGCAGGTGAAGGGGCGTCTCGATCTTGCCGTGACCGATCTCGGCCCGACCCAGCTCAAGAACATCGCCGAGCCGGTTCGTGTCTATTCGCTGGAGGTCGGCCAGCCGGCCGAGGCGAAGCCCGCGACGCCAGCAACGGCGACGATGAAGCCGCAGAGCGGGGCGCCGGCAAGCCGTTGGTCCTTGCGTTGGTCTGCGCTCGCAGCCATTGCCGCCCTTCTGCTTCTGGCCGCCGCTGGCGGCTGGAACTTGCTTGGCGGCGGTCTGACGAAACCGGCGGAGCCCGCGCATCTGTCGATCGTCGTGCTCCCGTTCGCCAATCTCTCCGGCGTTCCGAGCCAAGATTACTTTGCGGATGGCGTGACTGAAAACCTGACCACCGAGCTATCGCGCATCAAGGACAGCTTCGTCATCGCCCGCAACACCGCCTTCACCTACAAGGGCAAAAGCATCGACGCCAAAGAGATCGGCAAGGAGCTTGGCGTGCGTTACGTGCTCGAAGGCTCGGTGCAACGCGACCAGAACCGGGTGCGCGTCAACGCGCAATTGATCGACGCGCAATCGGGCGCACACCTGTGGGCCGACCGCTTCGAGGAGGACTTGTCCGATCTGTTCAAGCTGCAAGATCAGGTGGTCGCGCGATTGGCCTATGCTTTGAACTACGAACTCGTCAAGGCGGAAGCGGAAAAGGGCGCCCATTCCAAAAATCCCGATGTGATTGACCTTACAATGCGGGGAGAGGCCTTGCTTTTGCAGGAAAAGTTGGTCCCCACCAAGGACGAAATTGATGCGGCGCGAAGCTTGTTCGAACAGGCGTTAAAAATCGACCCCGATGACGCCGTCGCGCTGGCGGGAAAAGCCACTACCTATTTGCAGGAGTATTTTCGCTTTGCCAATTCCGAAACCGACTATGAGGCGAAAGTGATCGGTCCGGCGGATCGGGCGATCGCACTCGCTCCCGAAACCATGCTGGCGTATCAAACGAAGAGCGGCTACTTGGTCTTATCGCGCCGCTATGATGAGGGTCTCAGAGCCGCCGACGCCGGTCTCGCGATCAATCCAAACTATGCCGCGCTGTATGGATTTCGCAGCAACGCGAAGGCTTCGCTCGGCCAGTTCAATGAAGCGTTATCCGATGCGCGACAAGCGATACGTTTGAGCCCACGCGATCCGCTGATCGGCCTGTTCAATGTTACGTTGGGCGACGCGGAACTCGAGCTCGGGCATTTAGAGGCCGCACTCGACGACTACCGCAACGCGACCGACTCGGGTTTTCGCCCTTTCTTCGTGTACGAGAATTTGGCCGCCGCCTATGCGCTCGAAGGCAAAATGGACGAGGCGAAGACCGCGTTGGCGGAAGCCCGCCGTCTCAATCCCAAGCTCACGGTCAAATGGATGATGGACCATACTCCGAATCTCCCGGCCGTGTTCGACGGGGTGCGCAAGGCGGGGCTGCCGGAGGAATGAGCGAGACCCGAAAGCTCTCGGCGATCCTTGTTGCGGATGTCGTCGGATGCGGCCGGTTGGCCGGCGCCAAGGAGGATCGGAACCTTGCGCGCCTGAGGGGGCTCCCCAGCGACCTTATCGACCCGGCTATCGCCGCTCATCACGGCCGTATCGTGAAACGCACCGGCGACGGCAGTCTGATCGAGTTTCGCAGCGTGGTCGACGCGGTGCGCTGCGTGATCGAGGTGCAAAATGGGCTCAAGGAGCGCAACGCCGGCGTTGACGCCATCGCCCATCAGGTTGCCGTCGCTCCAGTGTGCGACGCGCTCCGTCGGCCGCCCGATTGACGCCGAGTGTCTCAACATTGTATAGACCCCGCGGGGAGGCTCGCCGCCGTTCCGCCTGGATCTCGATCATGAGAGTTCTCGTCAAGAAATGGGGCAACAGCGCCGCCGTGCGCATCCCCGCCTCCGTCATGGCGGCCGCTTCGCTCGACGTCGATCAAGCCGTTGACGTTCGCGAAGAGGGCGGTCGCGTGGTCATAGAACCGCTCAAAACCGAACCTTACGATTTGGACACGCTCCTCGCCCAGATGCGTCCTGAAACCTTCCCTGAGGACATTGATTTCGGGCCGCCCCGGGGACGCGAGATTTGGTGAAGTCCAACTACGTCCCCGACGCCGGCGACGTCGTTTGGCTTCATTTCGATCCCCAAGCCGGACATGAGCAGGCCGGGCGGCGTCCGGCGCTGGTGCTGACGCCCGCACGATACAATGAGGTGCGCGGCATGATGATTTGTTGCCCGATGACGACGAAGATCAAGGGCTATGTCTTCGAGATCGTGATCAGCCAGAAACCGCCGAGCGCCGTTCTCGCCGACCAACTCAAGAGCCTCGATTGGCGGGCGCGCCGGGCGGCGCGAAAGGGAGTCGTGGAACCGCGAGTCCTCTCCGAGACGCGCGCGAAGATCAAAGCCTTGCTCACATTGTGACAGGCCTTCCATGCCTTCGGGCGTCACCGCGTGCGCAAAAAGGGCACGTTTCGTATTCTTTCGTCCTCTTCGGCTCGTCGCGTAAATACTAGGATTGCTCTATCCGCCTGGCTGGAGCGCTGGGGCAACGGACGCCATCCGTCGCAGAGTCTCGAGAGCGGGCTCCGGCTGGCAATTGTGCTATTCTGGGTCGAGAGGGCCTGGAATCATGAGCGAGACCCGAAAGCTCGCGGCGATCCTGGTTGCGGATGTCGTCGGGTACAGCCGGCTCGCCGGCGCCGACGAGGATCGGACCCTTGCGCGTTTGAGGGGGCTCCGCAGCGACCTCATCGACCCGGCTATCGCCGCCCATCACGGCCGCATCGTCAAGCGCACCGGCGACGGCAGCATCATCGAATTCCGCAGCGTGGTCGACGCCGTGCGCTGCGCGATCGAGATCCAAAACGGCCTCATCGAGCGCAACGCCGGCGTGCCCGAGGACCGGCGGATCGAATTCCGCGTCGGCATTCACGTCGGCGACGTGGTCGAGGAGAGCGACGGCGATCTCATGGGCGACGGCGTCAATATCGCCGCGCGGCTTGAGGGCGTCGCCAAGCCCGGCGCGATTTGCCTTTCCGAGGACGCCTATCGGCAGGTGAGCGGCCGGCTCGAGATGGAGGTGACCGATCTCGGCCCGACCCAACTCAAGAACATCGACAGGCCGATTCGCGCTTATTCGCTGCAGGTGGGGGTCCCGGCAAAGCCGAAGCCCGCGAAACCGGCGGAACCCGTGCCGCCCGCGGCGCCCACGCCGCAAAAGAGGCGCTTCGGGCCCCCGCCGCTCGCCGCCGCGCTCACGGCGCTGCTCATCGTCATCGCGGGCGGCGCGTGGTGGTTCCTCAATGCGAGCCGGCCCGCGAACGTCGCCACGAAGGCGCCCGCCGAGGCCGCGCGGCTTTCGATCGTCGTGCTGCCGTTCGCCAATCTCTCCGGCGATCCGGGGCAGGATTACCTCGTCGACGCCCTGACCGACGAATTGACCACCGCTCTCGCGCGCCTCCGCGGCGCCTTCGTCATCGCGCGCAATACGGCCTCCACTTACAAGGGCAAGCCGATCGACGCCAAGGCGATCGGCAAGGATCTGGGGGTGCGCTACGTTCTCGAAGGCTCGGTGCAGCCGAGCGGCGACAAGATGAGGGTCAACGCCCAGCTCATCGACGCCGGCGCCGGCGCGCACCTCTGGGCCCAGCAATTCGACACGCCGCGCGCCGATCTGTTGCAGACCCAGGACGCGATCGTCACGCATCTGACGCACGCGCTCGACGTTCAACTCACCGAGGCCGAAGCCGCACGACTCAAACGGACGCCCGCGGCCAATCCCGACGCCGAGGACCTGGCTCTCCAATGCTCCGCGGGAGCATCCAAGGTTGGGGGGATCGGCAAGGAGGCGGATGCGGCATACGCGCTCTGCGAACAGGCGCTCGCCATCGACGCCAATAATGTCCGCGCCCTGACGCAATTGGGGTGGAAGTTCTTCCTGCCGGCCATGGGCGGCGTTTCCGGCGACCCTAAACGCGACCTCGAGCGGGCCGACGAACTTGTGTCCAAGGCGCTCGCCCTCGATCCAGATTGGACTGCGATTCACGACTTGAAGGGCGTCATCCTACTGATCCAGGCGCGCTTCCCGGAAGCCATCGTGGAGCACGAGCGCGCGCTCGCCCTGGACCCGTCCAACTCGGACGCCGCTCGAGACCTTGGCTTCGACTACTTGCGCTTCGGGGAATTCGACAAAAGCTTTGAATATTTCGACAAGGCGATTTGGGAGAGCCCGCACGATCCGTCCCTCGCCCATTTGTATGGCGGCAAGGCCTCCGCCAATTTCGGGCTGAAGCGTTATGACCAGGCGATCGACTGGGCTCGCCGGGCGATCGCGGTCAATCCGAATTACATCCAGTATGTTCATGCGACCCTTATCGCGGCTCTCGCCTTGGCCGGTCATGACGCCGAAGCGCGCGAGGCGCTCAAGCGCTACCTCGCGCTGCCCTCCACCGGGCCGCTCAAGACGATCGCGGCATTTAAGGCGTACTTCTCTGCACAGGGCGGCAATCCACCCCGCGTCGAGGCGAACGAGCGGACGTACGACGGCCTGCGCAAAGCAGGGATGCCGGAGGAATGAGCACGGCCCGCCGCCTAGCCGCGATCCTCGCCGTCGATGTCGTCGGCTACTCGCGTCTCATGGGCGAGGACGAGGCGGGCACGGCGCCTGCGCGGCTTGGGTCAGGCGCAGAAAGGCCGCTTCAGCGCCGACTCCGTTGG
>JAFAHO010000379.1 GCA_019237205.1 Hyphomicrobiales bacterium | reverse complement strand
CGTAAAGCCATTTCGGGTGGGCGGAGCCCCTGCCTCCATGAGCTTCTCCAAGAGCTCTCTTACGAGCGGTTCCATGGCTTCGGGCGCTCGTGAAGACGCCGAAAGCCCGTCCAGCCTGTCATGGATGACGGCGATCTGCTCGGCGAGCATCTCTGCCTCGATTCGGCCGGCGCCTCGGTCGTGGATACGCCGGGCGATCTCTTCTGCGATTTCATCGATCGCCTGACGGTCAAACACAGGAACGCTTGGTTTCTCGAGCTTCGCGTGGAGCGATCGCAGCATGCCCTCGAGCCTGCCCAAGTCGAGTGAGGTGGCTGGCGCTTCGGGCGGCTTGAGTTGGTCGAGCTTGCCAACGATTCCTTCGAGCAATGGTTCGATCGAAGGCTCATCGGTTTGACGCTGGACCGCAGCGTCAATTTTGGCGTTGATCTCTCGCATCAACGCGACGATGGGCTCGGGACTAGGGCTTTCCAGCTTCGCGTTAAGCTCTTTCAGAGACGCTTCCAATCGGTTCGCGTCGACTTGTACCTGCGGGCGCGCCTCGAGAGTCTGACGCACGCCGTCGATACGCTGGGCGAGGTCGTCGAACGGGGCGGTGTCGAATGCGGCTTGAACCGGACGCGCGATCTCCTCGTCAAGCCGTGTTGCGATACGCTCGAGCCGCTGTTCGATCGAGACGAAAGTCGGCATCGACGTGGAACGCTCGATTTCCCTGCGAAAGTCTGCGAGCGAGGCCGCCATCTCAGCGGATTCGACATGCGGCAGAGGACTTGCGCCCAGTCCTTCCACACGGTCAGCGAGTTCCCCGATCTTCCGTTCCAAGCGCTCCACTGGCGCCGTGCGCATCGCCGCCGCAGCGAGGAGATTGCGGACCTCTTCCGTCTGGATGCGGATGCGTTCGAACGTCTCGGGATTGATCGCGCTCTGGGCCAGACCATCGATCTTGGCGCCGATGGCGCCGATTTCGCGTTCAAGCGCCGTGGCGGCCAGCCTCGGATCGTGCGCCTTTAGCGCCGCGCGAAATTCGGCCGCCATTGCGTCCAACGGCGCCAGGAGTGATTCCTGACATCCGCTCTGTCGCAGCTTGTCGACGCGTTCGGTCAAATCGCGAACGGCCCCTTCGAGCGCGACGACGGAGTTCCGCGGGGCGAGGTCGGCTAGACTGCGCGCCATTGCGGCGATTTCGGCGCGCATTGCATTGACCTCGGCGACGCCAATGCGCTGATCGGCTCTAAGGACAGTGTCCAGTTTGCCTGCCAGCGCGCGAATGTCGTCACGCGCCGTTTGCGGAGGCTCGGCAAGGGCCCCGGATTCCGGACGATTCGAGTCATTCCGCCTCAGATCATCGCCCGGGTCGGCTGGATCGCGGGCATATGCGGCCTGCAGATCCGCTTCTCGTTCCCGCGCTTGCTGCGGACTCGCGGAAAGACCCTCGGCGGCGGGGCCCGCGTTCGCTCGACCGGTTTCCAAAGTCGGGCGCGCCGGAGGCAAAGGCCTGCGAGCTTCCCGCGAGTCCAGCTCCCTTCGGCGAAGAGCGATTTGCGAGACTGCGGACCTCAGATCGAGGCGGGGTTGTTCCGGAGCCAGTACTGGCTGAGCCCAAGATTCCCTCCGCGAAGGCGCCGATTTCGCGGTCGTCCAGTCGTTTTCGTTCATTTCGCCAGCGGAGCGCAGATCAGCGTCCGAAGGCTGGGTGGAGATCGGAGCGGCGCCGCCGCCGCGCCCTTTCAGGGACAGGGGCCCTTCATGGATCTGGGGCAACACCTCTGCGTCTGATTGAGGCTGCTCCTCGACAAAGGCGAGACGGTCGAGGCTCGCGTTCGAGCGCTCGAGCCTCAACGCAATCGCCTCGAACGCCTCCGCAAGCCTCTGTCCGTTGCGGGCGATGCGGCGCTCGATTTGCTGGACGGTCGACTCCAGCATGTCTTGGACCTCAGGGACTCGTGGAGCTTGCGGATGCCCGCCCCGACCGGCAGCCCTTTCTCGGGAGATCCCTTCGCGGCGACGATCCTGAGACTGAATTTCCTCACCGGCGTCTTCCGATCGGACGACGGCGGCATGTTCGACGATCGCTTCGCTCAGCCACTCTTCCGGACTCATGCCGGCGCGATGCGCGGCGTCTTCCGCAAGGCGCCGGGCTCGAGGGCCGAGATTCGCTGTCTCCCACGCCATGGCTTTGTTCATGCCCTCGACCGTCACAGACGTTGGCGAATCGTCGCGCCCCCACAGAGCACGGCGCGAAAATCTTTCGACCGACATGGTGAAGAAACGGTTAAAGCGGCCTCTCCCGCAGCGGCGTCGCTAGATCGCCCAGTGAAGTTGTATTCACAGGAATGCAACTTTTAGTTGCATTCCTGTTTCCATCAGGCATAGTGGATTCGAATCGCGCAGGGGCGCGCGAATCAGCAAGGCGCGAGCGCAACGGCGCCGACGAAAGGAGAGGTCATGAGCCGGATGTCGTCCCTCAACTATGCAACCAGCGGCGCTTCGGGAGCGCCCGAAGGGGAAGCCAACGTCGCGCCTGAAGCTGGGCAGGCGGAAATGACGATCAGCCAGATGTCGCGACTGTACGGGGTCAGCCTTCGCACGTTGCGGTTCTATGAGGACCGGGGCCTCATCAAACCGCGCCGGGAAGGCAACGCCCGCTATTATCGCGGCGCGGACCGGGTTCGCATGGAGATGATTCTCAGGGGCAAGAAGCTCGGCTTCACCCTCACCGAGATCAACGACTTGATTGGCGCAAAAGGCGCAAACGAGACGCCCGATCTCGAGGAACAGCTTCAGCCGCAGCAGATTGTGAACCAGATCGGCCATCTGGAACGGCAGCGGGAGGAGATCGACAGCGCCATCGAGCGGCTGCGGGCCACGCACAGCCGTTTGTCACACGGAGCCGCGGCCTGAAAGGCTCTGGGGCGTAGCGCGCGCTACGCCCTGATCCGAGCTGCTTCGACGATGCGCAACGCTTCGGCGACGGCGGATTCGATTCCGAGATGGGTCGTGTCCACCTGGACAGCGTCGTCCGCGGGACGCAACGGCGCCGCGGCTCGTTCGGAATCGCGGGCGTCGCGTCGCAGGATATCCGCCAGGATTGCGTTGTAGTCCGCCTTTTCGCTGCGATTGGCCAGTTCGACCACGCGGCGTTGCGCCCGCGCCGCCGCGCTCGCAGTGACAAAGATTTTGACCGTCGCATTCGGACAGATCACCGTGCCGATGTCGCGCCCGTCCAGAACCGCGCCGCCGGGGCGCGCGGCAAAGGCCCGCTGGGCCTCGATGAGCGCCGCCCGCACGCCGGGCATGGCGGCGACGACCGACGCCGCCTCCGCCATCTGTCGGCTGCGCAACGTCGTCTCGTTAAAGTCGGTCAGACCGAGACCCCTCGCCGCCGAGACCGCGGACTCCTCGTCGTAGAGGTCGCGACCCTCGGCGATCAGCGTCGCGGCGGTCGCGCGATAGAGAAGCCCGGTGTCCAGATGCGGAAGCCCGTAATGGGCGGCAAGCCGCCGCGCGATCGTGCCTTTGCCCGAAGCGGCCGGGCCGTCGATGGCGATGATCATGCGCAGCGCTTCCCGGGACCGATTGCCCGAGGCCGGCTCTTAGAATCCCGCGACCCGCCTGTCGAGCGCCCGCCCACAACGCGCCGGGACCCAGGAAGGTTGGCGGTCCGGCTGCAAGTCGGCTAAGGTGAAGAAAATGTGACCGCGTCGGGCGAATCGACGATGGCGAAGGGAGGGCGCGATGAACCTGACGGGCGAGCAAAAGCGGACGATTCTCGCCGCCTGGCTCGGTTGGACGCTCGACGCTTTTGACTTCTTCCTCCTGACCTTCCTCCTCAAGGACATCGCCAAGGAGTTCGGCGTCGAAGTCTCGGCGGTGGCCTACGCGCTCTTCCTGACGCTCGCCATGCGCTTCGTCGGCGCCTTCATCTTCGGCCGCATCGGCGACAAATGGGGGCGCAAGCCGGCGCTCATGCTCGACATCCTCTGCTATTCGATCATCGGCGCGCTCGCGGCCTTCTCGCCGAATCTCACGATCTTCCTCGTGCTGCGCGCCCTCTTCGGCATCGCCATGGGCGGCGAATGGGGCCTGGGCAGTTCGCTGGCGATGGAGTCTATTCCGCCGCAAGCGCGCGGGACGGTCTCGGGCATCCTGCAATGCGGCTATCCGAGCGGCTTCCTCATCGCCGCGGTCGCCTACGGCCTGCTCGACGGCCGCACGTTCGGCGACTTTACCATCGGCTGGCGGGCGATGTTCCTGCTCAGCGTCCTGCCGGCCTTCATTGTGCTCTTCATCCGCTCGAGCGTTCCCGAATCGCCGGCGTTCGAGGCCTCGCAGCTCCATGAGAAGCCCCATCTCTGGGCGACCATCGCCGAGCACAAGGGCCTGGTCCTCTACATGGTTCTGTTGATGTTGTGCTTCAACCTCTTCAGCCACGGCACGCAGGACCTCTACCCGACGTTCTTGCAGAAGCAGCACAACTTTGATCCAGCGACGGTGAGCTGGATCACCATCGTCGCCAATCTCGGCGCGATCGCGGGCGGCCTCGCCTTCGGCCATTGGTCCGAGAAGATCGGACGGGTCAATGCGATCACCGTCGCGGCGCTGATCGCGTTGCCCGCCTTGCAGCTCTGGGCCTATTCGTCAACGCCTGTGCTCCTGGCGCTCGGCGCCTTCGTCATGCAGGTCGCGGTGCAGGGCGCCTGGGGCGTGGTCCCCGCCCATCTCAACGAACTGTCGCCGAGCGCGGCGCGCGCCACCATTCCGGCCTTCGTCTATCAGGCCGGTAACTTCCTCGCCTCCTACAACGCGCCGTTCCAGGCCAGGATCGCCGAGGCGAATGGGGGCAACTACGCCTACGCGCTGGCGCTGGTGGCGACCGTCGTGGCGGTCGCGATGGTCGTCATCATCCGCTTCAGCCCGGAGAAGCGCGGGCATGTGCTGACCGCGCATTAACTGGGACCCACGCCGCCGGGACGAGCGGGGGTCAGCGCGTTCCACCATGGCCCGCCGGCAAGAGGCGGCGGGCCGAATTCCCTGCTAACAGGGAAAAGAACAGGGAATTGTCGCGGTTCTCGCTGTTCCTGCACCCGAATCGCTCAAGAAACGGATGTGATACCAATAGCTTACGCGAAAATTCGAAAATTCCCCATGCAATCGGAACAGGGGGTTAATTCGACCGAACAGGGAGTTAATTCGGCCGAAAAGGAAGAGCAGGGAATTTGCCGCGCCTTGCGAGGGGATGCTCGGCGCGCCGATTATCGACGCGAGTCATGCGCCATTGGCGGGGCTGGTTTCAGCCCACGTCGCCCATCGCCGTCAAGCGCCCATGGCCAGTCGACAGACGGGCGTCCGTGCAGCGGCTTGGGCTTGAGGGCGAGCACGGGTCAGGCAGAGCGGACGGCGGAAGCAGAGAGGCGGCGGGCAGCGTCGCTAGCTCTGATGAGTGTCCGCGCGGCTGTTCGCTCCGATCGCCGCACCGTGCTTGCGGGCAACGTCAAATATTTCGGATACTGCGGCGCTTGCGCAGTTTGCCCGAGCGAGAGGGACCGATGCCGGGCGAAGTCGCCGAAAGGTTCGATTTTTTCCTCAGCCGACGCGGCTCGGTCGCTGCGGTCGCCGAGGAGGTCGCGGACGTTCTGACCGCCGATGGCTACAAGGTCATCGTCCAGGATTACGACATCCCGCCCGGCGCGAGCTTCATCGAGAAGATGCGCGAGGGCATCAAGAACGGGCGCGACCTCATCTTCCTATTCACCGGCGACTACGAAGCCTCTCCTTACACCCGCAAGGAGTTTACGAGCTTCGAGGCCGAGCGGCTGCGCGACGGGCGGGACCCGCACATCGTCGTCCTGCGTTGCGACGACGTGCCGCTGCGGGGCCTTCTGGCCGACATCGTCTATCAGGACCTCGTTGGCGTCGCCGATCCTGAGGAGCGCAGGCGCCGCATCCTTGCGGCGGCGGAGCGCCGTTCGTCGGCCCAGCGCCCGCAAAGGAGACGGGGCAGGACGTTCGTCGGCGTCCCGCCGCGCATCGCGGGTTTCACCGGCCGCGCGGACGAACTCGACCGGCTCGACGCCATTCTGACCCAGGACAGGCCCGCCGCCGTCACGCAGGTAGGCCGGGCGGCGGTGCAGGGCCTGGGCGGGGTCGGAAAGACGACGCTGGCGGTTGAGTACGCCAACCGCTTCCGCAATCTCTATGACGGGGTCTGGTGGTGCCCGGCGGAAACGCGCATTGGCGCTTTGACCAGCCTCGCGGGGCTCGCGAACGAGCTCGAAGTCGCCTCGCCCGACGAGGCCGACATCGAGAAGGCCGCGAAGGCGGCGCTGCGTCGGCTCGCCGAGCAGGGGGATATCTGGCTCCTCGTTTACGACAACGTCGCGTCGCCCGAGAAGATCGCCGATCTTCTGCCCGCCGTAGGCGCCCGCGTGCTGATTACCTCGCGCTTTTCCGACTGGAGCGAGTGGGCGGACGAGGTGTCGCTCGACGTGCTGCAGATCACGGAAGCCACGGCCTTTCTCATGGATCGCGCGGGGCGAACGGACGAAGCGGGCGCGCGTACGCTTGCCGAGGCGTTGGGCCGGCTGCCGCTGGCGCTCGACCATGCGGCGGCTGCGTGCAAGCGGACGCAGATGAGCTTCGACGCCTACGCGTCGAAAGCGTCGACTCTCGTTGCCGCGGAGCCGCGCGGCGCTCCCTATCCGCGCAGCGTCGCCCTGACTTTCGATCTCGCGATCGACAGCGCGGTAAAGCAGTGCCCGGCGGCTGAAGCGCTCATCGCGTTTCTTGCGCACTGCGCGCCGGCGCGCATCCCCTTGACCCTCGTCGAGGGCGCGATCCACGACGAGGCCGAGCGCACGGCGGCGCTCGCCGCGCTCGCCGAGGTGTCGCTCATCAAGCATGACCCGTTCGAGGATGTCGAGCCGGCGGTGACGGCTCATCGCCTCGTTCAGGCCGTCGCCCGAGCGAGGTCGGAGCGGACAGGCGCTGCGCGGAGCGCCGTCGAGCGCCTGATCGCACGGCTAGCGGCAGTCTATCCGGACGATGGCCATCATAATCCGGCCTCATGGCCGCATTGCGCGCAGCTCACGCCGCATCTCCTCGCGGGCTGTGAAACCGAGATGGCGAACGCTGTTGTGAACTTGAAATGCGCCGACCTTCTGAATAGCGCTGGCGGGTATTTTTATGGCCGCGGCGTCTATTCGAAGGCGCGGCCGCTCTTTGAGCACGAGCTGGCAATCCGCGAGA
>JAFAHO010000224.1 GCA_019237205.1 Hyphomicrobiales bacterium | reverse complement strand
CTTGCGGATGGCGTTGTCGTTTTTCAAACCGCCGACGCGGGCTGGAGCGAGGACTTCGGCAAATATTCATTCCGCGAGTGGAAGGCCCACGTTGCGCTGCCGACAGGCAAGCATCGGCTGATGGTTCGCGCCGCCAATCGCGCCGGCGAGCCGCAGCCGCTCGAACCGCTGTGGAACCCAGGCGGCTACACGCGCAACGTCGTCGAAACGACCAACGTCATCGCGGCGTGATGAGAGGGCGCATGAAACGCATCGCGCTCGCTTGGCTTGTCTCTTTGGCGCTCGCGGCTCCGGCGAGCGCCGATCCGCTGACCTTTCAGCTGCCGGACGAGACGGCCCAGCTCAAGGAGGGCCCTGGCGGCGACATCGCCTCAACCCGCTGCCAAACCTGCCATTCCGTCGACTACATCAGCACCCAGCCGTCGAACAAGGGCAAGGCCTTCTGGGACGCCGAGGTGCAGAAGATGATCAAGGTCTTCAAGGCGCAGATCAGCCCGCGCAGATTTTGTTGCGCGCAGTTTGGATTTCGCTCGGGAAAGTTGGAAATGGATTCATGGACACTATATACATATTATTGATGTTATACAGAATTAGTTATAGCTATTTTCCGTATAATCTGCTATAGCGTCTCCGACCGCGGCGTCCGGACGCCGCCCGAGTGATCAAATGCCTGACGTCATCACCGCCAACCGCCTTGCGGATGGCGTTGTCGTTTTTCAAACCGCCGACGCGGGCTGGAGCGAGGACTTCAACCGCGCCGCGGTTCTGCCGGACGCGGAGGCGACCAAGGCCGCGCTCGCGCGCGCCACGGAGGACGTGACGCGCAATCTGGTCGTCGACGCCTATGCCTTTGCGGTCGAGACCCGCAACGGCCATGTCGCGCCCAAGGCGCTGCGCGAGGCGATCCGCGCCGCCGGGCCGACGACACGGCGCGATCTCGGCAAGCAGGCCGAGGGCCACGCGCCGCTCTCCGGGCCGACGGCCGTGAAGGAGGCCGACCATGTATCATTATGATGATTTCGACGCGGCCTTCGTCGCGGCGCGGGTGGAGCAGTTCCGCGACCAGGTCGCCCGCCGGCTTTCGGGCGAACTGACCGAGGAGCAGTTCCGCCCGCACCGGCTGATGAACGGGCTCTATCTGCAGCTTCACTCCTATATGCTGCGCATCGCGGTGCCCTACGGCACGCTGAACTCCCGCCAGATGCGCAAGCTCGCCGAGATCGCGCGCAAGTACGATCGGGGCTACGGGCATTTCACCACGCGGCAGAACATCCAATACAACTGGCCGGCGCTGAAGGACACGCCCGACATTCTCGCCGAGCTTTCGAGCGTCGAGATGCACGCGATCCAGACGTCGGGCAATTGCATCCGCAACGTCACGGCGGACCATTACGCCGGCGTCGCCCATGACGAGATCGCCGATCCGCGCCCTTACGCCGAAATTTTGAGGCAATGGTCGTCGCTCCATCCGGAATTCTCGTTCCTGCCGCGCAAGTTCAAGATCGCGGTCAACGGCGCGGCCCACGACCGCGCGGTGATCCAGGCGCATGACATCGGCCTCCAGGTCGTGCGCAACAATGAAGGGGAGATCGGCTTTACCGTCTATGTCGGCGGCGGGATGGGCAGGACGCCGTTCATCGGCCGCAAAGTGCGCGAATTCCTGCCCGAGCGCGACCTCCTCGCCTATATCGAGGCGATCCTGCGCGTCTATAATCTCGAGGGACGGCGCGACAACAAGTTCAAGGCGCGCATCAAGATCCTGATGCATGAGAAGACCCTCGAGACGCTGCGCGACGAAATCGAAACCGAATTCGCCGCCCGCGACGCGAAGGCGCTCGACCTGCCGCCTGAGGACGTCGCACGAGTCGCAGCCTTCTTCGCCCCGCCCGAACTCGAGCCGAAGAAGCCGGTCAGCGACCGCGTCGAGCGCCGCAAGTCGAAGGATTCGCGCTTCGCCAGCTTCTTCGCCTCCAATGTCGTCGCCCATAAAGTCCCCGGCTACGTCGTCGTGACGGTCTCGCTCAAAGCGATCGGCGCGGTGCCCGGCGACGCCAGCGCGGACCAGATGGACGCAGTCGCCGATCTCGCCGAGGACTATTCGCACGACGAGCTCCGCGTCTCGCACGAGCAGAATCTCATCCTGCCGCATGTGGCGCTCGACGATCTCCCGGCCGTCTACGACCGGCTCGCATCCGTCGACCTTGCGACTGCGAACGCGGGCGCCGTCACCGACATCATCGCCTGCCCGGGCCTCGACTATTGCACGCTGGCGACGGCGCGCTCGATTCCGGTCGCCCAGCGAATCGCCCAGCGCTTCGGCGACGGCGCCCGGGCGCGCTCGATCGGTCCGCTCAAGATCAATATCTCCGGGTGCGTCAACGCCTGCGGCCATCATCATGTCGGCCAGATCGGCATTCTGGGCCTGGAGCGCGCCGGCGAAGAGACCTACCAGATCACGCTCGGCGGCTCGGCCGACGAAAACGCCGCGATCGGCCAGATCACCGGTCCAGGCTTCAGCTCGGAGAACATCGTCGGCGCGATCGACACGATCGTCGAGACCTATATGGGCCTTAGGCGCCGCGACGACGAGACTTTCATCGAAGCGTTCCGGCGCGTCGGCCTCGCGCCGTTCAAGGAGGCGCTCTATGAACGCAGCGCCGGATCGGACATCTGATGAGCGCGCATGACGTCAAGATGTTCGGCGACCAGATCGCCGCCTCGAGGCTCGAGAGCCGTTTCGCCCGCGTCAAGGCAACCTCGCTCGTCCGGCTCGTGATCGAGGATCTCTATCCCGGCCGCGTCGCGCTGGTGTCGAGCTTCGGCGCCGACGCCGCAGCCCTCCTGCATATGGTCTCCCGCGTCGACAAGAGCGCGCCGGTCATCTTCGTCGACACCGGCCAGCATTTCCCCGAAACGCTTGCCTACCGCGATCAGCTCTGCGACATGCTTGGCCTGACCAACGTGATTGTCGCCGAGCCGCGCGCGGAGACGATCGCCGAGGAGGATCCGGAGAAGTTTCTCTTCGCCAGCGACCCGGACCGCTGCTGCGAGATCCGCAAGGTCCGCCCGCTCGCCGAAGCGATGGAGGGCTATGACGCCTGGATCACCGGGCGCAAGGGCTTCCAGAGCGCAACGCGCGCGACGCTGCCGCTGTTCGAGGCCGAGGGCGAACGGGTCAAGATCAATCCGCTGGTCGGCTGGAGCGCAACGGACGTCCTGAGCTACATCGCCGAGGCCGGATTGCCGCGCCATCCCCTCGTCGCCAAGGGCTTTCCCTCGATCGGCTGCCTGCCCTGCACGAGCCCGGTGAAGCCGGGCGAGGACGAGCGCGCGGGACGCTGGCGGGGCCGCGGCAAGATCGAATGCGGCATTCACATGGGCGCGCTCGACGCCGGAGCGGACATCTGATGGTCCTTTGGCGGCGGGAGGGCTTTGCCGAGGACGCATGGGCCTTTCTCGCGGACGATGCGGAGGCTCCGGAGACCGGCTCGATCGTCGTTTCGCTGAAGCGCTGGCTCGCAGAGCGCGAGGCTCTGGCCTCGCGAACCGGCCCAGTGGGTGTGGCGGTCGACGCCGGCGCCGACGCGCAAGCGCATCTCCCCGAGCTCGCTAACCGCCCGCTGGTGGCGCTCGCTTTCGCCAAATTCGCCGACGGCCGCTCCTTTTCTTATGCGCGGCTTCTGCGCGACCGGCATGGTTTCAAAGGCGAATTGCGCGCTGTCGGCGAGGTGCTGATCGACGAAATCCCGCTCATGCTGCGATGCGGGTTCGATTCGTTCGACGTGACCAACGCGCCGACGCTCGCCGTTCTCGAAGCCGGCCGCCTGCCTGGCCCGCCCATTCATTATCAACCGGGCAGCGGCGGAGACGAAGCCCCCGCCGGCGTCCGGTCGTGGCGGACAATCTCGGCCGCCCGACAGGGTTGACCCCACACCCCAGCCCTCTCCCGCATTGGGCGTTCGGAAGAACGCCCGGAACGAGCTTTGCGGAATAGGGGGCGGCGCTACCCTTCTCCCGGATAGGGCGTGGAAAGACGCCCCGCCTCTCGACGGCGGCCGGAGGGGCGGATGATGGCTATTCCGCCCAGCCCTTAAGCTCCCGTCGCGCGACGGCTTCGAGAATGGCGATGCCCCCGACACTATCGTTGAGGCAGGGGACCGCGGCGAAACGCGCGCCTCCGGCCTCGCGGAAATAGCCTGCGTTCTCGACCCCGATCTCTTCCAGGGTCTCCAGACAATCGGCGGCGAAGCCGGGGGTGACGACCAAGAGCCGCTTCACGCCGCTCTTGGCCAGTTCGACAACCATGCCGGCCGTGTATGGCTTCAGCCATTCGGCGCGGCCGAACCGCGACTGGAAGGTCATCCGCAGCCGGTCCTCGCCCCAGGCCAGCGCCTCGCGCAAAAGCCGCGTCGTCTTGGCGCAGTGGCAGTAATAGGGATCGCCCTTGTCGACATAGGACTGCGGAATGCCGTGATAGGAGGCGAGCACGACCTCCGGCTCGAAATCGAGGCCTGCGAGCGCCGCCCGCACCGAGCTTGCAAGCGCTTCGATATAGACCGGGTCGTCGTAATAGGGCGCCGCGATCCTCAGCGCCGGCTGCCAGCGCATGGCCTTCAGCGTATCGAAGACCTTGTCGCAGACGGTTGCGGTCGAGGCCGCGCTATATTGCGGATAGAGGGGCATGACCAGAATGCGGTCGCAGCCCTTCGCGTTGAGCGCCTTCAGCCGCTCCGGGATCGCCGGCGTCCCGTAGCGCATCGCCCAGTCGACCTCGATCAGAGGCCCGAGGGCGCTGAGCGCCTTGCCGAGCCTCTCGCTTTGCGAGCGGGTGATGGTCTTCAGCGGCCCTTCGTCACGCTCGACATTCCAGATTGACGCGTAATCGCGTCCCCTGACGGTCGGACGGCGAAGCAGGATCAGCTGAAGGATCGGGAGCCAGATCGCGCGCGGCGCTTCGATCACCCGTCGGTCGGACAGGAACTCCTCGAGATAGCGGCGCATCGACCAATAGTCAGTGCCTTCCGGAGTTCCCAGATTGACAATCAGCACGCCGACACGGCCGCTTTGCACGGCCGGGTGGCCGGCAGTGCGCCCCGATCGGACCTCGCCCGGAAGGCTCACGACGTTCATGCAGCGGGGCCTCTCATGCGATCGGCCGGTTCAATGCCGGCGTGAAGGTCGTTGCCAAGCCGTTGATGCAATAGCGCAGGCCGGTTGGCGGCGGCCCGTCGGGAAAAACATGGCCGAGATGCGAGCCGCAACGCGCGCAATGGACCTCGGTGCGCGCCATGCCCCAGCTACGGTCGACCGACTCTTCGATGGCGCCTTCGACGGGCGTGTTGAAACTCGGCCAGCCGGTGCCGCTTTCGAACTTAGTCTTGCTCTCGAACAGCGGCTGTCCGCAGGCGGCGCAGGAGAAGACGCCGGCCCGCTTTTCGTAGAGGAGCGCGCAGCTTCCCGGTTGCTCTGTGCCGTGCTCGCGCATGATCGCGTATTGCTCGGGGGTCAGAAGGGCGCGCCACTCGGCTTCCGAGTGGGTGACGGGAAAATGGCCTTCCTTCGACAGTCTCTGAAATTGGCTCATGAGATCCTCCTTGCAAGCGATTGTAGCATAACCGGCGGAAGCGGGCGGCAGGGCCTTGTTCGCGCCGGCCGGCGTCGCTGTTACGCGGGAACCGCTTCGGCCCGGTCATGAACTGCGCCTACGCGACGCTGGCGAAGACGCCGCCTTCCGCCAGGAGCTCATCGAACGATCCGCTTCGATGATCCAGCCCGATCGAACGCCAGGGTGCTCCAATGGACACAAGACGCGTCATGGCCGGGATGTCCCTGTGGCCAACGTTCGGAGAAATCGAAGAGGGGAAGCCGGCCGCCGCCTCAAAGATGCCGCGGTTCGATTCCATGTTAACATACGATTAAGATTCCCGTTGCGCCCACCCGGTGCTGGTGGTAGTTGGCGGTGGCGTAGGCGATGGCTCAGATTCGGGGAAGTTGGGTGAACGCGTCTCGCACTTGTTCGCTTGCCGGGCTTCTGCTCGCGTCCGGTGTTGCGCTGGGATCGTCGACCGCCCCGGCCGCCGCGCAAAGTGTCGCGCCGCCGCAAAATCTCGCGCCGCCGTCGGGCGCGGTTTTGGATCTCAATGGCCAATCGCTTCCCGTTGACGATCCGTCGCCCTACAGGGTGCAATTCGAGGTTGATCCAGCCGATATCGTGGGCGGCGCCACAACCCTCACTTTCCTGTTTCGCGATGATTATGCGTATATCGATTTCTCGAATATTGGATTGTATGATCTGTCGTCTTCCACGCCAAACGTAAACCTGCTGGCGAATGGGAATTTTGCGGGCGGCACGCACACAAGCAACGGCTATCTCAACATCCCGACAGGTTGGACTTACGTCAACCCCAACCCCCCCGGCAGTAACATCTTTGTCGCCGGAGGTTTCAGCAAATTCTGCGCCGGCGGCGGCAAGTGTTGGAGCGACGGGACCACGGTTGGCTATGATGAGCTCAGCCAGTCCGTGGTTGTGAATAGTCAAGACTCCTATCGGGTTTCGTTCGATGCGACTGTGACCGGCGTTGCCCCGCCGCAGCCCGGAGTTGAGGAATCGACTGCGACCTGGTTGCGTTACAGCACGAACGCCGCGACGGGTTTCAGCGGCAACGCCGCGGACATTCTCGTGTACCTCGGAAAGGTCGGAAACCCCGCCGCAGCGCCTCCTCCCCCTTGCACACTTTGCGGACCACCAATCCCCGAACCCTCAACCTGGGCGATGATGCTGCTGGGGTTCGCGAGTCTCGCGTTCGTCGGGTATCGCCGCGCCTCAGCGTCGGCCGCCTGAAGCCGAGCCCAGGGCACGGGTCCCGAACCGAGCCTATCCGCCGAAGATGACCGTCTTGCCCTGATTCAGGAGCACCCGGTCGTCAAGCACGTTGGCGACCGCGCGTGCAAGCACACGGCGCTCGATGTCGCGTCCCTTGCGCACGAGGACTTCGGGCGTGTCGCGGTGGCTGATCCGCTCGACGTCCTGTTCGATGATGGGGCCCTCGTCGAGATCGGACGTCACGAAATGCGCCGTCGCGCCGATCAGCTTGACCCCCCGCTCATGCGCTTGGTGGTAGGGCTTGGCCCCCTTGAAGCCCGGTAGGAAGGAGTGGTGGATGTTGACACAGCGTCCCTGCAGCTTGGCGGCAAGACCGTCCGACAGGATCTGCATGTAGCGCGCGAGCACGAGAAGGTCGGCCCTGGCGGATTTGATCGTCTCCCACACCAGCGCTTCCTGCTCCATTCTGGTTTGCCTGGTGACCGGCAGATAATGAAACGGGATGTCGCCGAAATCGATGTGCGCGTAAATATCGCGCGGATAGTTGGCGATGATCGCCACCGGCTCCATCGGCATCTCGCCGCTGCGCCAGCGATAGAGAAGGTCGACGAGGCAATGGTCGAATCGCGACACCATCAGCGCGACCCGCTTGCGCTGATCGGACGGGCGGATTGTCCAGGCCATCCCGAGATCGCCCGCAATCGCCTTGAAGGTTCCGCGCAGAGCCTCGATGTCGGCGTCCGCCCTCACGGCGTTGAACTCGACCCGCATGAAGAAATTGCCGGTCTCCGTGTCGTCGAACTGCTGAGCGTCGAGGATGTTGAAGCCGCCGTCGAACAGCGCCGCCGAAACCCGGGCGACGATCCCGGGCCTGTTGGCGCAGGACAGGGTGAGAATGTGGCGCACGCTCGACATCAAAGCCCCTGGGACCCGCGTCCGTGATTGGACGCAACGACGCGGCTAGCTACGGCAAGCCGCCTCTCATGCGCAAGGGCGCTGGGAGACGACGACGATTTTCCGTCAGGATTTGGCGCGCCGGAGGAGATCCTCCACCGAAGGCAGGATCCGGTTCACGATGACGGCGGCGCCCTCCGCGGTCGGGTGCAGGCCGTCCGGCTGGTTCAGCTTGGGGTCGCCAGCGACGCCATCGAGAAAGAACGGATAGAGGAGCGCGCCGGAGGCGCCGGCGAGCGCCGGATAGATGGCGTCGAATGCGTGAACGTATTCCGGCCCCAGATTCGGCGCTGCGCGCATTCCGGCGACGAGCGTCGGCAAATGCGCGGCTTTTGCCTTGTCGAGAATGGTCGCCAGCGCTTTCTCTGTTCCCTCAGGAGGCAGGCCGCGCAACATATCGTTGGCGCCGAGCTCGACAATCAGCGCATCCGCGTTCGCCGGCACCGCCCAATCGTAGCGCGCGAGCCCGTCCTTCGCGGTGTCGCCCGAGACGCCTGCGTTGATGACCTTCACATCCCACCCCCTGCCGCTCAGCGCCGCCTGAAGCTGGTCGGGAAACGACTTTCCCGGCGGCAGGCCGTACCCGGCGGCGAGGCTGTCGCCAAGGACAACCAGGCTCAGCGTGCGCGCCGGAGCGCGCTCGCCGATCCCGAGAGCCAAAACCGTGGCCAGAGCCAGCGCCTGGACGACGGCGCGCCAATGCCCATATGAGGGCCACCCCGCCTTCAGGACTCCCGACACGATGACCCTTCCCGCAGTCGCGATGCGCAGCGTCGATCTCAGCCTCGGCCGAGGCGCCGCGCGCGTGCATATCTTGCGCGGCGTCAGTCTGACAATCGCAAAGGGCGAGGCGGTCGGCGTCGTCGGGGCCTCCGGATCCGGCAAGTCGACGCTGCTCATGATCATGGCTGGACTCGAGCGCCCCGACAAAGGCGAGGTCCGGATCGACGGCGTCAGGCTCGGTGACCTCAGCGAAGACGCGCTCGCCAGCTTTCGCGGCGCGCGCGTGGGCATCGTCTTCCAGTCCTTCCACCTCATCCCGACCATGACCGCGCTCGAGAACGTCGCCGCCCCGCTCGAGCTCGCTGGCGCCGGCGATGCTTTGGAGCGAGCGCGCGCCGAACTCCAGCAGATGGGGCTCGGCGAGCGCCTCGACCATTATCCGGCGCAGCTTTCCGGAGGCGAGCAGCAGCGCGTGGCGCTTGCGCGCGCGCTCTCCCCGCGGCCGTCCCTGCTGATCGCCGACGAGCCGACCGGCAACCTGGACGAGGCGACCGGACGCGCGATCATGGACCTCATGTTCGACCCTTCCGCGCGCCGCGGCGCGACGCTTGCGCTCGTCACCCACGATCCGGCGTTGGCGGAGCGCTGCGACCGCGTGATCCGGATGCGATCGGGGGCAATCGAGGCCGCTGCCCCCGTCTCCATACCTGCATGAACGCGCCTGCGGCGATCTCGACAGCGCGGAGACGGTCGCCGGTGGCGCGATTTGCGCTGCGCGACCTTCGAGGCGGAGTGGCGGGCCTGCGTATCTTCTGTCTCTGCATCGCCCTTGGGGTCGCGGCGATCGTCGGGGTCGACAGCCTGGCAAAGGCGCTCGACGACGGCCTCGGACGGCAAGGGCGGGTTATCCTCGGCGGCGACGCCTCGTTCTCGCTCATCCATCGCCGTCTCTCGCCAGACGAGCAGGCCTTCCTTCAGCGCTACGGGTCGCTGTCGACCATCGCGACTATGCGGGGGATGATCCGCACCGGGAGCGGCGATGCGGTCCTGGCGGAAATCAAGGCCGTCGAGCCGTCGTGGCCGCGGATCGGCGCAACTGCCCTTGATCCGCGGATCACGCCGGCCGAGGCGCTGGCGGAAAAAAACGGGACCTTCGGCGCGGCGGCGGCGGAGACTTTGCTTGCCCGGCTGAACCTGAAGATCGGCGACGCCTTTCAGCTGGGGCAGGCTCGGTTCATCCTCAGCGCCGTCCTCAGGAGCGAGCCCGACCGACTAGCGGTCGGAGTCGGCCTTGGGCCGCGGGTGCTGATCTCGCAACAGGCGCTGGACGCGACCGGACTCGTGCAGCCGGGATCGCTCGTGCGCTGGACGACGCGCGTAATCATGGACGGCCCGAACGGCGCGCCGGCCGAAGCGGCCGTGCAAGCCCTGCTGGACGCCGCGGCCCGGACGTTTCCGCAAGCGGGCTGGGAGGCGCACTCGCGCCTCAATGTCTCGCCCGACTTCACCCGCGACCTCGACCGGTTCGCCGAGTTCCTGACGCTCTCGGGCCTGTTGTCGCTGGTCGTCGGCGGGGTCGGCGTCGCCAATGCGGCGCAGGGCTTCGTCGAGCGAAAGCGCGCTTCGCTGGCGATCCTGAAAGCGATCGGCGCGACAGGAACGGGCGTCGTTATGCTCGCGCTCTTCGAGTTCCTTATAGTCGCCCTCGTCGGCGCTTCCGCCGGAGCCGCGCTCGGCGTCGCTATCCCGTTCGTCATCAACCGGCTCTTTGCCGACCTCCTGCCGATCCCACTCGCGCCGTCGGTCGACCCGGGCGTTGTCGCGCTCGGCGTGGCTTACGGCCTTCTCACGGCGCTTGCTTTTTCGATCGTTCCGCTGGGCCGGGCGCACGACCTGCCGGTCACCACCCTCATTCGCGACCTCGCCGAGGAGCGCCAGGGCTGGCCGAGCGCCCGTTACGTCGCCGGCGCCGCACTGGCTGGCGTCGCGCTTGTCGGGCTCGCCATTGCGACAAGCCCTCAGCGGTCCGTCGCGATCGCCGTCGCCGGCGCGACGCTGGCCGCCTTCCTCGTCCTAAGACTCGTTGCGTTCGCCATTGCCTTGGCCGTAAGGCGCGCTCCGGTTTCGCGTCCGATCGAGCTCCGCATGGCGCTTGCGGCGATCCACCGGCCGGGCGCGCTGACGGCCTCGGTCGTGTTGTCGCTGGGTCTGGGGCTCGCGGCTCTCGTTGCGCTCACTCTCATCGACTTCAATATGCGCGCCGAGCTGAGGGACTCCCAGCCCGGCGTGACGCCGAGTTTCTTCTTCCTCGACGTTCGAAGCGCGGACGCGGCGGCGTTCCTCGATTTCCTGAAGCAAAAGGCGCCCGGTGCCGCCTTCAGCGAAGTGCCTATGATGCGCGGCCGGTTCGTCAAGATCGGCGATACGCCGGTCGAGGCGGTCAAGGCGCGGGAGGATGTCGCCTGGGCGCTGGAAGGCGACCGCGGCGTGACCTTCGCGGCGAAGCCGCCCGAAGGCTCCGAGGTCGTCGCCGGCGCATGGTGGCCAAGCGACTATTCCGGCCCTCCGCTCGTCTCGATGGAGAAGCAGGTCGCCGACGGCCTTGGCCTCAAGGTCGGCGACGCGGTCGTAGTCAACGTGCTCGGGCGCGACATCACCGCAAAGGTCGCCAATCTCAGGAAGGTCAACTGGCGCAGCTTCGCGATCAATTTCGTCCTCGTCTATTCGCCGAATACGTTCAAGGGCGCGCCTTTCAGCGAGCTCGTCTCCGCCGCACTGCCGGCAGGCGACGGTCCGGACCAGGAAATCGCGCTTCTGCGCGCGGCGGCGCATGACTTTCCCGAAGTCGCCAGTGTCAGCGTTCGCGACGCGCTCGAGACGATCGAGGCGCTGGTGGCGAAGCTCGCGCTGGCGATCCGCGCCGCAACCGGCGTCGCGCTTCTGACCTCGGTCCTGGTGCTCGCCGGCGCGCTCGCCGCCAACCGCCGCGCGCGGCTCGCCGACGCGACGATCCTGAAGATCCTCGGGGCGACCCGAACACGCCTGACCTCGATGTTCCTCATCGAGTACGCCATTCTCGGAGCCACGACCGCGGCCTTCGGCGTCGGCGCGGGCGCGCTGACCGCCTGGCTCGTGGTCAAGCGGATCATGCTGTCCGATTTCGTCTTCGACTGGACCTCAGCGCTGGCCGCGGCGGGAGGCGGCCTTGCCTTCACCATCGGGCTTGGCATGATCGGCGCATGGCGCATTCTCGGTCAAAAGCCCGCCGCCTTCTTGCGCGAATTGTGATAAAGGCGCGAGCGGCCTCGGGCGCCCAGGCCGCCCGATCTGCGGACGCGGACGGCGCGGGGCTGAGGGGAAACGGGAGGACCGGCATGGAGCCATTGACACAATCCTACGTGCACGGCGCCAGTTCGACGCCTCTCCTCGGCGAGACCATTGGCGCGCTGCTGCGGCGCGTGACGGCGGAAGGCCCGGACCGACTTGCGCTCGTGACCCGCCATCAAAACGTGCGCTGGACCTATGCCGATCTCCTGCGAAGGTCCGAAGACCTTGCGATCGGCCTCATGGCGCTCGGCCTCAGGACAGGCGACCGCGTCGGCATCTGGTCGGCCAACCGGAGCGAATGGGTGCTCGCGCAATTCGGCGCCGCGCTCGCGGGACTGATCCTCGTCAACATCAATCCGGCCTATCGCGCACACGAGTTCGACTATGCGATCAGGAAATCGGGCTGCAGGGCGCTCATCCTGAGCCCCGGCCACAAGAACAACGACTATTTCGACTCTCTTCGGTCGAGCGCGCCGGAGATCGACGCGGCCGAGCCCGGCAAGCTCGCCTCGAAGGGACTTCCGAAACTCGAGATCGTCATCCGGCTCGGAGCTGAGACGACGCCGGGCATGCTCAACTTCAACGAGGTCCCGAAGCCTGCAACGGACGAGGAGCGCAAAGCGCTCGCCGCCTTCGAGGCGAAGCTGCAGTTCGACGACCCGATCAACGTTCAGTTCACCTCCGGCACCACGGGTGCGCCGAAGGGCGCGACCCTCACGCATCACAATATCGTCAACAACGGCTTCTTCGTCGGCGAAGCGATGAGGCTGACGCCCGAAGACCGGCTCTGCATTCCGGTGCCCTACTATCACTGCTTCGGCATGGTGCTGGGCAACCTCGCCTGCGTCACCCACGGCGCCGCGATGGTCAGCCCCTCCGAAGGATTCGATCCCATCGCCACTCTGGAAGCGGTCGAGGCCGAAGGATGCACCGGCCTGCACGGCGTGCCGACAATGTTCATCGCCATGCTCGATCACCCAGACTTCGGCCGCTTTGATCCGCGTACTCTGCGAACCGGAATCATGGCGGGCTCACCATGCCCGGTGGAAGTGATGCGGCGGGTCGTCGAGCGCATGCACATGCGGGAGGTGACGATCGCCTATGGGATGACGGAAACGAGTCCCGTCAGCTTTCAGAGCGCCCATGACGATCCGCTCGACCGGCGCGTTTCGACCGTCGGACGAATCCAGCCGCACATCGAAGTCAAGATCGTCGATACGGAGGGACGGATCGTGCCGCCCGGGCAGCCCGGCGAGCTCCTGACCCGCGGCTACAGCGTCATGCGCGGCTATTGGGACGATCCGGCAGCGACCGCCGCAGCCATCGACGGGGCCCGCTTCATGCATACCGGCGATCTCGCGACCATCGACGCGGAGGGCTATTGCAACATCGTCGGCCGGCTGAAGGACATGATCATCCGGGGCGGCGAAAACATTTATCCGCGCGAGATCGAAGAGTTCCTTTACACCCACCCGGCGGTCGCAGACGTCCAGGCGTTCGGCATTCCCGATCATCGTTACGGCGAGGAGCTCTGCGTGTGGATCCGCCGGCGCGAGGGTGCGAGCCTGAACGAGAACGAGGTGATCGCCTTCTGCCGCGCCTCGATGGCGCACTACAAGACGCCGCGCTATGTGCGCTTCGTCGACGCTTTTCCGATGACGGTGACCGGAAAAGCGCAAAAATTCCTGATGCGGCAGGCGATGATGCAAGAATTGTCGCTCGTCGAGGAGAAAACGGCCTGACTCTTCTGCGCCGCAACACGTCGCTAAAAGCGCCAGCGCCGCCAAAACGCTGCATTTGAGGCTTTCACTTTGAATTCAGAGAACTCGTGTTCTCTTGGCAATTCGATGACCTGCGCTTAAATGGGTGGAGAGGACAGGGCCGACAGAGGCTGGAGAATTCCCCGCCCCACGGTCGTCACGGGAAGGCTATGAACGCGAACTACCGGAATTTCGCCCTCTGGGTGATCATTTTCCTGCTGGTCCTGGCCTTGGTGACCCTGTTCCAGAGCCCGGGCCAGAAGGCGCCGAACAGCGAAATCACGTTCAGCCAGTTGCTGAGCGACGCCGACGCGGGCAACGTTCGCGACGTCACCATCGCTGGCCCGGAAATCTCTGGCCACATGAAGGATGGACGCTCGTTCCAGACCTATGCGCCGAGCGATCCGAGCCTTGTCCAGACGCTCTACAAGAAGGACGTGACGATCACAGCCAAGCCGCCGTCGGATGGCAACAACTGGCTTCTGACAATCGTCTCGAGCGTCCTGCCGGTTCTCCTGTTCCTCGGCTTGTGGGTCTACATGACCCGTCAGATGCAGGGCGGCGCCGGCAAGGCGATGGGCTTCGGCAAGTCGAAAGCGAAGCTTCTGACCGAAGCACAGGGGCGCGTCACTTTTGACGATGTGGCGGGCGTCGACGAGGCCAAGGAAGACCTGCAGGAGATCGTCGAGTTCCTCCGCGACCCGCAGAAGTTCCAGAAGCTCGGTGGACGGATCCCGCGCGGCGTTCTGCTCGTCGGTCCCCCAGGCACGGGTAAGACCCTGACGGCGCGTGCGGTGGCGGGCGAGGCCAATGTGCCGTTCTTCACCATTTCGGGTTCGGACTTCGTCGAAATGTTCGTCGGCGTCGGCGCAAGCCGCGTGCGCGACATGTTCGAGCAGGCCAAGAAGAATGCGCCCTGCATCATCTTCATCGACGAAATCGACGCGGTCGGACGCCATCGCGGCGCGGGTCTCGGCGGCGGCAACGACGAGCGCGAGCAGACGCTCAATCAGCTGTTGGTCGAGATGGACGGCTTCGAGCAGAACGAGGGCATCATCATCATTGCTGCGACCAACCGGCCCGACGTGCTCGACCCGGCCCTCTTGAGGCCCGGCCGCTTCGACCGCCAGATCGTGATCTCCAACCCTGATTTCATCGGCCGCGAGAAGATCCTCAAGGTCCACGTGCGCAAGGTGCCGCTCGCTCCCGACGTCGACCTCAAGGTCGTCGCCCGCGGGACGCCAGGCTTCTCCGGCGCGGATCTCATGAACCTCGTTAACGAAGCGGCGCTGCTCGCCGCCCGCCGAGGCAAACGGGTGGTGACCCGTCAGGAGTTCGAGGACTCGCGCGACAAGATCATGATGGGCGCCGAGCGGCGCACGCTGATCATGACCGAGGAGGAGAAGCAGCTCACCGCCTATCATGAGGCGGGACACGCGCTCGTCTCCGTCTCGATGCCGGCCTCGACCCCGATCCACAAGGCGACCATCATTCCGCGTGGGCGCGCGCTCGGCATGGTGCAGTCGCTGCCCGA
Source organism: Hyphomicrobiales bacterium (assembly GCA_019237205.1). Taxonomy (GTDB): domain Bacteria; phylum Pseudomonadota; class Alphaproteobacteria; order Rhizobiales; family Beijerinckiaceae; genus Roseiarcus. The sequence continues at coordinate 40,436 of JAFAHO010000224.1, read as the reverse complement.
GCGCGACCAGATTTCGCAGAGCTACGAGCAGCTGATCGCGATGCTGGCGATGTCGATGGGCGGGCGCGTCGCCGAGGAACTGGTGTTCGGCAAGGAAAAGGTGACGTCGGGCGCCGCAGGCGACATCCAGCAGGTGACCAAGATCGCCAGAGCGATGGTGACCCGCCTCGGCTTTTCCGACAAGCTGGGCACCGTCATGTACGGCGAGAACCAGGACGAGGTGTTTCTCGGCTATTCTCTCGGCCGCCAGCAGAACATCTCCGAGGCGACCGCCGAGACCATCGACCAGGAGGTCCGGCGTCTGGTGTTGGAAGCCCACGATACCGCAACCCGCATCTTGACCGAACGGCGGGCCGATCTCGAAACGCTCGCCAGCGGCCTGATGGAGTTCGAGACGCTGACCGGCGACGAAATCGTCGGCCTGTTGCAGGGCGTGAGGCCGCTGCGCGAATCGGCGTCGGACCGCGAGCCGCCTGCGGCGCCTCGCGCTGCAGTGCCTTCGACGGGCAAGCCGCGGCCGATCGCCCCCGAAGCCGGGGGCCTCGAGCCCCAACCGCAGACCTGAAGGATCGGGCGCGGCGGAACGCGCTCGGGGGCGGCATGGGGGCTTGCCGGCGACGCTCCCGAGAGTGTCAACTCGACAATCGTGAACGGAGGCCCGCTTGCGAAGTCGCGACGGCGTGTCCCTTTCGCGGAGGCGAGGCGCCGCAATTGCCCGAATCGACGAACGCAGAGCGAATTTCAGATCAAGAGACGCGGCCGAGTTGCTGAGGTTGCGCGCCCGGGCGGCGCGCGACATGCTGGGTTGACGCTTTGGCCAGCAAACCCACCGGACCCGATGCCTCGCCGCGCGCATGACGCCATTGCTCTTGGCCCGCCCAGCGTGCTTTCGACCTGGGCGTTTGACCTCCTGCGCGAGGTCTGCACTCTCATTCCCGACCGCGCGGCGGTCCGGGCCATCGACCGCGAGGACCCGCTCGAACCGGACGGCGACCGCGCTCCGCTGATCTATCTCTCGCATTTCCCGAGCCCGCCGCTTCGGGCGGAATGCTGCAAAGGAGGGGCTCCGGTTCTCTTGTGTTTGGATGATCCCGTCGACAGCGTAAGGTATCTCCAACAAGAGGCAGGCGTCAGCGCGATAGAAGCGCTTCGGCGTCAAACGGGTGCGGCGGCTTTTTATGCGCAATTGCGCGGCCATCCTCGGCAATTGATTCTACACCGTCTCGCCGACGCCTCGACAACGGAAATCGTCGACACCATTCTCGAACATTTCGAATTTAGTCTGAGCCCCGAACAATACGAAAAATTGTGCGAAAAATGTCTGGGTCCGAAAGGAAAAGATGCAAATCTCGAATCCTCGCTGCAAGCCTGCGTCGACGGCTATGAACCGCTGGACGAAGCTCAAACCCGGTTCACGCCCAAGGAAATCGCGATGATCGGCGGCGTGCTATCGCCGCTCATCCAGGTGAGCTTCAGCGAAAACGCCGGGCCGGTCGTCTGGCCGACCGAAGCGTTCCTGTCGGGCGACCGTCCCGATACGCCAGCTTCGTTGGTGGTCGAACTGACCGGGGCGGCACGAATTCTGTACTACGGCCCCTACTTTTATTTGCCAGCAGGCGCCTGGAGAGTGCAGATGACTGTTGGCTTTTCAGCCGGCGCGCGCCGAACGCCTTTTTCTGTCGAAGTCTTCGCCGGCGCCGGCGAGCAGCTCCTCGCGATTGCAACGATGGTTCCGGAAGCCAAGGGCATTTATCATGCTTCCTTCGGCTTTGTTCATGACGACGCCGCGAAGCCCGTCGAGGTGCGGGTCCGGATCGACCGCGGCACTATCGAAGGGCGGCTCGCCCTCGGCAGAGTAGAATTCTCCCACGAAATCGACAGCGCGGCCGAGACGACTCGAAGACTCGAAGGTGCTGGCTAGACTAGACTAAGACTAAGACTTGACACGCGACTCCTCTTGCCTGCTCTTCTTTCAAGGAAACATTCGGACAGACGGTCACAACGCTGCCAGAAACCGATCCAACTCTTCGAAGTAGCCCGACCAGATTGGCGGTTCGAACTTCGCCGCCTCCGCGCGCCTTTCGGCGGCGTAGTCTTTATCGCCCGTCATTCGTTTGATGACGTCCCGCCACGCCTCGCCGTTGAGGGGGGAGAGGAAAGTCGCGCGTTCCTGCGTCACTTCGTGGAACACCGCAACGTCGGATGCGACGACAGGCGTGCCGGTCGAAAGCGCCTCGACCAAGGGCAAACCATAGCCTTCCTCGAAGGAAGGCATGAGCAAGGCGCGGGCGCCGCGCAAGAGATCGACCAGGTCCGGAGAGGACACCCCGCTCAGCTCCAGGATGTGCCCGCGCAGCGCGGCGCTGCGGTCGAGCAAGTCGGCGACCTGCTCGGTCTCCCAGCCCCTGGCGCCGACCATGACAAGACGCGGGGCTCGAGGATTTTCGATAACGAGCTGTCGCCACGCATGCAGCAAGAGAAGATGGTTCTTGCGGGGCTCGACGGTTCCAAGCATCACGAAATACGGATGGCCCAGCCAGACCATATCCGCGTGCGACGCGCGCCGGCTGCCCTCCAGGGGCGAGGGAAACGGCAGCACATGCACAGGTCTCGGACGCGACCCCTGACGATGAAGCTCCTCTTCGAGGCGCCGCTTGACCGACTGCGTCGAGACGATGAAGGCGCTCGCGTGGAGAAACGCGGTGGAAAGCCGCCGGCGAAAGATGTCGAGGTTGGGGGGAGAAAAAAACTCCGGATAATCCAAGGACAGAAGGTCGTGAATCATGAACACGTTGCATAGATCGTCTCGCTGCTTCAGCCATCGGAAAAAGATTGGGTGCTCGAACAGGTGTTGTGCAACATTGAGATAGATCGCACGTTCCGGAACGCTGAGCGCGCGGTTGTTCAGGATGCGGCCCCTCAGCTGCTGAAGGCGTCTCAATCGGTCTGAGGCGGCAGGCGTGGGCATCTGTCGGCCCGGCTTCCGCAAGCCGGGGTCGGGGGGCGCAGCGAGCCAGTGCAGAACCGCCAAGAAGGCCGCCCCATTTGCGGCGCCGGCTTCAGCCCACAATGACTCTGACAGGGCGACGAACTCCCGGGCCTCATCGACGGAAAGGAGATGGGGCCGCCGCAGTCCGTAGTGCACTCCAGCCGCCATCGCGCCGGGCCGCGCGAAGCGCGAGGCATAGGCCAAATCGATCCTGTCGATCCCGGTCGACGCCAGTTTCGGCAGTCGCGAAACCACGTGCGTGACGTCGAAGACTATTGGCCTCTGCCCATTGGTCGATGCGGTCGGCATGCAATCTTAGAGAGCGCCAACGCCGTCGATCATAAGGCCGTCGTTTGCAGACTCATGACGTGGGCGCTCGGCGCCTCAACCGGAACGGGTCCGACGCCGAGTTTCGAGTAGAGGTTCGCCAGGCGGTCCTGGTACGCTTGAGGCTCGAAAAAGGCCGCCCTCTTTCTCCCCTTGAGCGCGAGGTCCTGCCGCAGGCCGTCGTCGTGATCGAAAGCGCGGATCGCCTTGGTCATGGAATCAACGTCGGTCGGATCGACGAGAAAAGCCGCCCCCGCGCTGACTTCCGGCAAGGACGCCACGTTCGAGGTGATCACCGGCGTTCCGAGCGCCATGGCCTCAAGCACGGGCAGCCCAAAACCCTCATAGAGCGACGGAAAAAGGACGCCGCGCGCGCCCTTCACCAACGTCATGAGTTGCGAAAAGGGCAAGTAGGGAATCCGCTGGACTCGTCGACTGGGAACGATGCGATCCGCCTCTTGGCGATAATAGAGAAATCGATCGTCCTTGATCTTCTCGACATCGTCTTCGTATTGCCATCCGAGCCCGCCCACGATGATCAGCGGAAACGCGCTGCCGGACGCCGCATAGGCGTCGATCATGCGGGAAACATTCTTTTTGGGCTCAATTGCGCCGTAAAACATGTAGTAACTTCGGAAATCGAGACCAAATGCGTGCGCCGCTTCGTTGGCGACTTCGTCATCGCTTTTCTTGCTGATTACCGCCGGCAAATGCACGCTTTGGTAAGTGTTCGTGATTCTATTTTCCGAGATCCCGACAAAGCGAATGATATCCTGCCGCGAAAACTCAGAAACAGTCACAATGTGATCCGCCTTGCGGCAGAGATGGCGGACGAGTCGCAAGAACTGCTTCTTGTTGTCCAAAGTCGTCTGAGGCAGGCGCAACGGGACAATGTCGTGGATAGTATAGATGTTGGGGCATCCCCGCGTTTTGAGCGGAGTCGGAAACGTCATGTGAAAGAGCGAGGGCGCGCTGGACAGCTTCACTTCGGCGCGCGCGCCATATCGGTGAAAATGGGACTGGCCTACCTCAAACAAGCTCGGAGCGACGTGCATTCTGTCGAAGCCGTCCAGACTCGACATGACGCCGTTGAGAACAGCGCCGGCGCGTGAGAATTCGGCCGACCTCACGCCGAGAGGCTTGCCCCAAAGGGTGGCGAGAAACCGCTCCAAGCGCAATTTGAGCGAGGGTTTGAGCGCCGTAAGCGCATCAAACAGGACAATTTCGCTGAGTTGCGGGTCCTTCCTATCGACTGACGCGTTGCCGCCCAACAGGATTTCCGGTTTGAAACCGATCCTCGCCGCGGTCGCTGCGAGCGTCCGCGCGTAGGTGCCGATCCCGGTCGATTTTGACAGGGTGAGATTGTGTCCATCATAGAGGACGCTGGCGTCCATTGAGCCCCCCGCGGCGCGCCTGTCGAGCCGAGCGTCGCTGCAACAAGATTGTCAAAACCGCAGATTCGCGCCTACTGCTCGTTATATTGAACATGCTCCTGCACGCCCGTGCGCAGAAGCCACACAACCATCAAAGCGATGAAATTGAGCGCGAGCACCGTGAAGAACGTCGCGAGGCTGGCGGGCCTCAGAGGATAGTCGGGCAGTTGCGGGCTCACGATTCGTTCCAGAAACAATTGCTGGCGCCGAGCTTCGGCCCGCGCCAGATCGAGAGCGTCCAATGATCGCGTCAGCGCCGCCTGGGCGAAATCGCGCTCCATCGTGAGGCGCTCATAAGCAGAGAGCTTGTCCGCAAGGCCGGTCGAGTCGTCGGCGATCTTACCCCGCTCCGCCTGAATCTGACTTTGCAGCGCCGCAGCCTTTTGTCGAAGCGCTGGAAGACCGGGATCTTCCGGCGAACCGCTCGCCTTTTCCCGGGCCAAAGATTGCGTTTGGGCGAGATCCTCGCCGAGATGGCCGATCAATTCGCTCAGGATAATCGAGTTCCTGTTGGGGTCGATCATCATTTCCCGGTTTCGGAACGCGGTCACTTTCACCATTGCGTCTGATAGCCGCGCTTCCGACCGCTGAACTTCGCCATTGGCGACCCGAACCGCGTCGTCCCGGATACGCGCGTTCAGGTCGTTCACCTTCCCTTCGGCCAAGGCCAGCATAGCCGAGGCCATCCGGTAGGCGTCTTGTGGCCGAAACGCCTGAACCGTCAGCGTGGTGATATCGGTCGTGCTGTTGTAGACGACATCAACGAAATTCTGGACATACTCGTAGAATTCTTCGTTTGTATCCCCATACCGAAGGGACGGGAACGCCATCACGAAATCACGGCCCGAATGCGAAAAGATTTCATGCAACGGAAGTTGTTTGCCGAGTCGATCGACGGCTTCCCGCGAGCGCAGAAAATCCTGAACCGAGAAAACATCGTCGTCCGATCGGGAAAAACCGACCATTTGCAGCAGAGCCCCAAATCCCGTGGGCCCCGCGGGTTTGGAGGCCGTTCGCACCACGAAGCTCGTGACCGACACGTACCGGTCTGTGGCGAAGGCGGCGAGGTACACGCCCGTCAGCCAAGTCGGCAGAAGTCCGATGAAGAGAAACGCATAGGCGCGCCAGCGCGACGTTCGTTGGGGCCTGTACTCCCGCAGGTTCCGCTGATTGCGCGGCGCGAGGGGCCATTGGCGCAGCAGCCGTAAGAATCCGGCCTGCTCGCGCGAGGGAAGCGCCTCAATCCGCAATGCAGGCCTGTCTTCCGTATCCAGCATAGGTTCAGTCTATCATCGCGGTTTCCCCTACGCCATAGGCCGTCCTTCCGCAGCGGAAGCGCATCTGCTATGAGGCGGACGGAGAGTTGAGCATCGAGTGCGCCAGGATCAACGTATAGTCACCGCTCAACGGATCGAGTTGGTGCGCCTCGGAGTCGACGGCGCCGATTCGATCCCGGGCTCGGTCAAAGACCGCTGGAGAGCGCGCATTCGTCGTGGCGCGCTATTCTTCGTGCTGGTGGCTCTGCCTACGCTCGCCTGCGGACTTTATTTCTTTGCTGTCGCCGCGGACCGATACGAATCCGAAGTCGAATTCGTCGTGCGCAGCCCCGCCACGAGCGCGACCAATCAACTCAGCAGCCTCGTACAGGGGTCGTCGATCATTCGCTCGTCGGATGACGCCTATATCGTTCGGGAGTACATTCTGTCCCGCGATGCGATGAACTCGCTTGTCGACGGCGCGGGATTGATGGACGCCTTTGAGCGTCCAGAAGCGGATTTTCTGTGGCGATACCCGCCCCTGCTGTTCAGGCCGAGCGCCGAACGGCTCTTCAAGCACTATCTGAGATTCGTCGCGGTCGATTACGAGCACAGCACCGGGGTGGCGACGCTGAGGGTGCAGGCATTTCGACCGCGCGATGCGCAGCGCCTCGCCGAGGCTCTGGTTGAGCGTTCTGAGGCGCTTATCAACAGCCTGAACCAACGCTCGGGCGCCGACGCGATTGCTTCCGCGCTCGACGAGGTCAAGACCGCCGAAAAACGCGCCCATGAGGCATTGGACGCGGTGACTGATTTTCGCAACCGGATGCGGACGATCGACCCGTCCCAGTCGTCCCTGGCGACATTCAACACAATCGCATCGCTGTCGCTCGCCACCGCGGAAACCAATGCAACGCTGACGGACGTCGAAAAGGAGACGCCCGGCGGACCGCAAGTCGCCGCCCTGAAGCACAAGATCGACGCGCTGCAGCAGCAGATCGGCGTCGAAAGGCAAAAGCTGGCGGGAAGCAGCGATTCGCTGGCGCCGCAGGTCGCGGAATATGAGGGCCTTGTCCTCAATCAGACCTTCGCGGAAAAAGCGTTCATGTCCGCGCTCGCAACCCTGGAAAGCGCGCGCGTCGACGCCTTGAAGCAGCGCGTTTTCGTCGAACCGATCACTACCGCCAATCTGCCCGACTATCGGGCCTACCCGTACCGCCTATCCTGGACGCTCGGGATCTTCGCCATCGCATTCATGATCTGGCGAATCGTCAGGACGTTCGTCGAGGACACGCTGGCCCATGTCGGAAAGCTAGGGTGATTCCTGTCAAATCCGCCCCGGGGGACCTCGTGGATCCGGCCCCGGAAGGGCGCGCCGAAACCCCTCTCGATTTGATCCCGCGCCGCACCATCGACGCCATCAACGTGATCAAGGAGTTTCCCACCGAAGGAGGCGGGAGACGGCGCGTCCTCGACGGCATTTCGTTCAGCGTGGGGATGGGCGAGCGAATGGCGATCATGGGGCGGAACGGGGCGGGCAAGTCGACCTTGATCAAGATATTGTCCGGCCTGCAGCGCCCCACCCACGGCCGGATTCACCGCGGCTTGAATATGTCCTGGCCCCTTGCCTTCGGCGGCGGTTTCGAAGGCGAACTGACAGGCGCCGACAATGTCCGATTCATTTCGCGCCTCTACAACGCGCCGATCAAGGAAACATTCGATTACGTGGCGGATTTCACGGAACTTGGCGAGCAACTCAATCTCCAGATGCGATTCTACTCGAATGGCATGCGCATGCGGCTCGCTTTCGCGCTGTCATTGGCGATCCAATTCGAATGTTTGCTGATAGATGAAGTCATACTCGTCGGGGACAGGAGATTTCAGCAGAAGTGTCATGATGAACTTTTTCAAAACAGAAAGAGCTGCGCGATGATCGTCGCAATTCACGACATCGGATTTGTCAAGGAATATTGTAAAAAAACCTTAATCCTGATGGATGGAAGGGGCAAGGTCTTTGATAACATCGAACTCGCCGAAGCGATTTACACGACACTTTGAACTTGCAAATGTCTCTGCCGAATATTCGTGGCTGCAAACGCCTTATCGCCGCCACATTCGCCGTGTCACGCCATGCCAACCCATCATCATGCGAAGGCGTTCACGATCGAGGTTTGGGCTCTGTCGTAAAGACCTGTTCGAGAAGCGGCCGCTCGTCCGCGGATGCTCGGTTCAGGAAGACCCGGAGTGTCGTCAGAAACGGGGGAATGGCTTGGTGCGGCGCCTGACGGAGGCCGATCGTCAACTTCTCGACCGCGTGGTTCGGGCCCGATCGGGGCTGACCGAAGGCCCTCAGTCCTCGTCGGCGCGTCCTGATAGAGCGAGCGATCGCTCGCGCCGGCTCGATTTCGCAACCCTCCCCGGTTACGCGGAACAACAGATGTTGCGGTCAGCCGCCGCGGGTTTGGGACTTCGCGACCCCTATTTTCTCGTTCACGATGCCGACGCGGGCACCACGACGACCATCGACAACAGACCGCTGATCAATTTCTCCTCGTACGACTATCTTGGATTCAATCACTGCCCGGCGGTCCGAAGCGCGGCGCAAAGCGCAGTCGACCGCTATGGAGTCTCCGCCTCGGCAAGCCGTCTCGTCGCCGGCGAGAGGCCGATCCACGGCGCCCTCGAGAAGGCCTTGGCGAACCATTACCTGCAAGAAGGCTCTCTGACTTACGTGAGCGGACACGCCGCCAATGTCGCGACAATCGCCGCGCTCTTGGGACCGCGAGATCTTATGCTGCATGATGCGCTCGCGCATAACAGCATCGTGATGGGCGCCATGATGGCGCGTTGCGAGCGGCGCGCTTTCCCGCATAACGACATGGGGGCGCTCGACGCAGCGCTTGCGGCCATTCGAGGCCAATATGACAGGGTTCTCATCGTCGCCGAGGGGCTCTACAGCATGGACGGCGACATCTGCGACTTGCCCGCGCTGATCGAAATCAAGGACAGGCGCGAGGCGTGGCTGATGATCGACGACGCCCATGGCCTAGGTGTGCTCGGTCCCACCGGCCAGGGGGTCTTTGAGCATTTCGGCGTCGATCCGAAGCGGGTCGACATCTGGATGGGAACGTTGTCAAAGACGCTTGCCGCCTGCGGCGGATTCATCGCGGGTCCGAACACGCTTGTCGACTACCTCAAGGGCGCCGCCGGCGGCTTCGTCTACAGCGTCGCCATGCCTCCCGCGATTGCAGCCGCAGCGCTCACGGCGCTGGGGCTCTTGGGCAGCGAACCCGAACGCGTCGTCCGGCTGAAGGCGAACTCGCGGCGTTTCAACGAGGCTGCGCGCGCTGCAGGTCTGGATATCGGCTTGAGCGTCGGCGAGGCGATCGCGCCGGTCGTCACGGGAAGCTCGCTCCGCGCTGTCGCGCTCAGTCAGCGGCTGTTTGATCGAGGCGTCAACGTGCAGCCGATTATCCACCCCGCAATCCCCGAGCGGCTAGCCCGGCTGCGCTTTTTCATCAGCTCTGAACACAACTTCGAACAGATCGACGCCGCTATCCGGCTCCTCGCCGAGCAGCTGCGGGAATTGCGCTTGACCGTTTCGTCGGCGTCCGCGCGAGCGGACATGCGCTGAATGAATGACTTGAAGATTGTCCCCGTCGTCGACCGGCGTGGAATCGAGTGGTTCATTGCCGCTGCGCGCCGCGCCCAGGCGGGAAACCCGCGGTGGATTGAGCCGGTCCATGACGAAATTCGCATGACTTTCAACCCGCGGCGCACGCCGTTCATGCGCGAGAACGCCATTCAGCCATTCGTGGCCTTGCGCGACGGCGATCCGGTCGGACGCATCGTCGCCACCGTCGACCGCCAGCACCTCGCCAAATTCAACGATGGCAGCGGATTTTTCGGCTTCATCGACGCGGTCGACGATCACGCAGTGTTTGCGGCGCTGTTCGGCGAAGCGGAGCGATTTCTCAAAAGCCACGGGATGACGAGGGCGCGCGGCCCGTTCAGCCTGACCATCAATCACGAGAGCGGTCTTCTGGTGCACGGGTTCGACGAGCCGCATGTCATTCGAACCAACCACGCGCCTCCCTATTACGCTCGCCATATCGAAGCGCTCGGCTACGTGAAGGCGATGGACCTGCTCGCCTATGTCTGCCGGGTGGCCGAATCGGGCCTTCCCGGCCGCGTCGCCCGCGTCGCCAGGAGCCGGGGGGCGCCGCGGATCGAGTTTCACTCCCTCTCGTTATGGAACTGGGGACGCGATTTTAAGCGCGTGCTGGCGCTTTACAACGACGCCTGGTCCGACAACGCCTGGGCGACGCCGCTCGGGGAAGAAGAGGCGAGGCTCATCAGCCGCATGACTCTGCCGGTATGCCGCCCGAGCTGGATCCGCATCGCGACGTTCGAGGGCGAAGATGTCGCGATCGCCGCGCAAATTCCCGATGCGAACGAGGCGCTCAAGGGCCTGCAAGGCAAGCTCTGGCCCTTCGGCTTCGCCCGGCTCCTCTGGCGCATCCATGTGCGCGGCGCCCGTATGACGCGCGCGCCGATAACCGGCGTGGCGAAAAAGTGGCGCAACACCAAGGTCGCGGCCTTCGCACTGAGCGGCCTGGTGGCCCGCTCGATTGAGGATGCTCGAAAGGCTGGGGTCGAAGAGATCGAATACAGCTGGATGCTGGAAACGAACACGGCCGCTCTGAACAACGTCCGAAGTCTTCCAGCCCGTCATTCGCGCACCTTTCGCGTCTACGAAAAGGCGCTCGGCTAGCGAATCGCAGCCTGATTGACAGCGCGAAACCGCAGCATCGCGGCCGTGCGCAACGGGTCCGGGAGCCATTGTTGAAGCCGCGCCGCGAGATAAAGCGGCAGCGGGAACGCAATGATCGCCTTGCGGCGATCGAGTCCACGACGAATTCGCCGCGCCGCGTCCTCCGCAGACATCATCAACGGCTTCCAGCTCGCGAAGGAGCCCGCCATCGGCGTGTCGACGAAGCCGGGACAAACCACGCTGACGCTCACGCCGTCTCCGTGATAGAGAGTCCGGGTCGCCAGGGCAAAGGCGACGAGAGCCGCTTTGCTCGCTGCGTAGGATGGAGAGTCCGGCGGCGGCGCGAAGGCTGCGATCGACCCGAACAGCACGATCTGTCCGGCGCGACGGCGACGCATAAGAGGCGCGATCGGAGCGATCGTGTTCATGACGCCGTTCAGATTGACGTCGAACAGCTTCTCTGCCTTCGTCAGGTCCTCCACCCCTCCCGGGACCGGCGTGACCATCGTCATGCCGGCGCTGGCGATGACGCAATCGATCGGCGCGGCGGCGTCAAACTCGAGCAGGAAGCTTCGCATCGCGTCTCGATCGCGAACGTCGAGTGCGGCGGCGCACACAACCGCTCCTTTTTCGCGAACGCGCTGAGCGGTCTCTTCGAGACGCTCCTCGTTGCGCCCAAGAAGGCCCAAAGTCGCGCCGGAAACGGCATATTCGATCGCTAGCGCGCGACCCAGTCCGCTGCTGGCCCCTGATATCACAATATTTCGCGCCAAGCGGAACTCCGTCGATTCAATGATGCGCAGTTATCTGCAGGTGTATTTTGTGGCTTCCGCAAGGCGCCGCCTGTAAGCTTGTGTTGTCTGATGGTCACACGTTCTGATTCTATTGCAGTTGCCTTCTACCTGCCGTTGCGTAATGTTGACGAAATATCTAGGCTGGATCGCAATAGGTCACAATCGAAAGTTGTATCCAACCTGTCCGACGGGGGGCGACCTATGACCGTTGCCAGTTCGAGTAGGGCTTTCGCGCCGGCGAAACTCAAGGCGGGAACCGGCGCTTTTCATCCGCCTGCGCGGATTCAGACGAGTATGCTCGCGCCCCGCGAGCGGAAGCTGCTCGATCTTCTCTGCGAGCGATTGCCGCACTGGGTGACGCCGGATCTCCTGACTGCGATTGGCGTCTTCGGCGCTGTTGTGGCCGCTGCCGGATATGCGGCCAGCAATTTGAACCCGAGTTTCCTGTTTCTCGCGAGCTTCGGCCTCATCGTCAATTGGTTTGGAGATTCGCTTGACGGCTCGCTGGCGCGCTATCGACAGACCGAGAGGCACCGCTACGGCTTTTTTCTCGATCATTCGATGGATGCGTTCAGCAATCTCATTATCACGGTCGGCCTTGGGCTCTCGCCGTACGTTGGTATGGACGTCGCTTTGTTCACGCTCGTCGGCTATTTGATGCTGGGGGTTTTCGTTATTCTTTCCAACCACGTCTCGGGCGCGTTTCGGCTGTCATTCTTGGGCTTTGGGCCGACTGAACTGCGTTTGCTCCTGGTTTTTTTCAATCTGATGATGTTCGTGCTTGGGCCGATCAGTCTGCATGTCTTGGGTCGGGTTTTTTCCCTTCACTCCATCTCCGTCGGCGCACTAGGGGTCGTTCTCGTCAGCCTATTCCTAGTGAATGTGTATTTGACAGCGGCAGAGCTCGCGCGTCAGGGCTGAGGCCGCCGGTCCGAGTCCGTAAGACTCTGAAGGAATTCTTCGATCTCATCGAAGAAGCTCGACCAATCGGGCGCGACATAGCGTTCGATATTGGCCTGACAGGCTTTCCTCTCAGGAGAGTCCTCGCGCCAAAATTGGCAGACGGCTAAGCGCCACGCAGGGCCGTTCGTGGGATCGATCGTCATCAGGCAGCCGCCGCCGATCTCGTGGAAGACCGGGATATCGGACGCGATGACGGGAACCCCTGCCGCAATCGCCTCCACGACCGGTAGACCGTACCCTTCCGCAAACGATGGCATCAGGAGCGCGCGAGCCCCGAGAAGCAACCGTTTCAGGCTTGGCGTCGTGAGGCCTGACGCACGAATGACCGGACCCTGCAGCGCGGGGCATCGGTCAAGCAGATCGATGATGTGCTCGTTCTCCCAGCCGCGTTCGCCGACTAGGAGAAGCTTGGGCGTCGCGCGGCCGAACTCGGCGATGAGGTCGCGCCAGACGTGCAAGACGAGCAGATGATTCTTGCGAGGCTCTAGCGTCCCGCACATGATGAAATAGGGATGGCGGCCGACCGGGAGTCCGCGGCCGCGGCCTGAGGCAAAGGTCGGGTCCGCGGGCAAAGGAGCGACCGCGACCGGCATGTCTGGACGCCCCAGGGCAGTGAGCTGTCGGATGAGGGAGTTGCGCGTGATCGACGTCGATGTGATCGCGGCCCGGCCATATCGAGCGAGCGTTTTGAGCCTTCGAAGATGCCGCGGACGCTCCATCGGGCGGAAGTATTCCGGTGTTTCGATCGGCAGGAGATCGTGTATGAAAAAAACCCCATCCACGTTCGACTGGCGATCGAGCCAGTAAAAAAACTCATCGATTCCCAACGGAAACTGGGAAACATTGAGATAGACGCCGCCCCGGTTGAAGCATTTGGCTGGCGATTCGCCGATCAGGAGTCCGTGTCGCCTGACCCAGGACAGCGCATCCGCAAATTGACCGCGGCGAGGGACCGAAACCTTTGGCGCGGGCCCGGACAACTGATCAATCGCCGCTGCAATCGAAAGAAATTGCTCGTCAGGCTCGGCTTCTTCGCCCCAATGCTTGCGGATGTTGGCGATCGCTTCCCGCGCGGCGACCGCCGAAAGAACGCGTGGGCCGAACGGCGTCATCACGAGTCCGGACCGACGCGGATCGCCCTCACGGAGAAAATAGTCCGCCAGCGAGTAGTCCACCCGATCGATGCCGTTCGGCGTGCGGGCGAAAACGCGCGTGAGCAGCCGCGTGATGTCGTAGACGACCCGCCGTTTCATCTCGGCGGGTCGAGATCGCCTGCCAGCTTCGCGACGGCGGCCGGACCCGCTCTTTCCAGCCGGCCGAGCAACCCAACGACTTCGTCGCGCTCCGCAACGTCGAGATGACGTGCAGCGAGGCGCTCGGAAATGACGAAATTGTGATCGCCGCTGAGTCGGGACGCTAGAATTCGCGCGGCCAATTCCGTCACATTGAATGCGCCCGCCGCCTCGCCGAGAGGAGCATCCAGCCCGAGGCGCGTTTCAAGCGCGAGCGTCAATTCGACCGCCATCAGCGAGTCAAGCCCGATTTCCGACAACGGCTTCGAACGGCTCACGTCTTCTCTCGCCAATCGCAAAATGCGCGCGAGTTCCTCGATCACGACGTCGGCGACCGCGCGCCGCGCGGTCTCTGGAGGGCGCCTCTTGATCAGCTCGCGAAGATCGACTTCCGTTCGCGACCGGGCCTCATCCGGCTCCAGCGCATTCAGTAGTCGTCCGTAAGTGGGAGACGTCAGGCCCTTGAGATTGGAGCGGGAGACTGACCAGTTCATGTCCGCGATAGCCACAACCCCGTCGCCTGAGGGTCCGCCCTCAAACGCGAGCGCCTCGGCCATGAGATCGAGGGCGACTCTCGCCTTGATCCCTTTGACGCCAGCACGGGCGGCAATCGCCTCCCGGACCTCTGTGGAACGCGCCAGAATCCCGACATCCTCAATGGCGCCCCATCCGATCGCGAGCGCGGGCAGCCCAGCAGAACGTCGCCGCCGGGCCATTCCTTCGAGAAAGCCGTTGGCGGCCACATAGGCTCCCTGGCCGGGATTCCCGATGACCGTCGTCGCGGAGGAAAACAGGACGAAATAATCCAGATCAAGATCCAGCGTCAGTCGCTCCAGGTTTTCGGCGCCGCAGATTTTCGGCCTCAAGACGTCGAGAAGACGGCGCTCGTCAATATTGGCGACGATTGCGTCGTCGAGCACCATCGCCGCGTGGATGACGCCCGCGAGAGGCGGCATCTCGCGTTTAAGAACCGAAAACAGAGCCCCTGTGGACGGGCCGTCGGCGATGTCGGCCGCTTCGACTCGAATTTCGGCGCCGCGCGCGCGCATCTCTTTTATGGCGTCGCGCGCCGATTGGCTCGCGGAGCCTGTACGGCCGATGAGAACGAGATGGCGAGCGCCACGCTCAACGAGCCACCGCGCCGTCTCGATTCCAAAGCCGCCGAGGCCGCCGGCGATGAGATGCGTGCGCGTGGCGTCGACTTGAAATTCGCTGCGCCTGAGCGCCTTGGGCGCGCATTCGGACGGCGGTGGGCGCACCAGAATCCGTCCGACATGGCCGGATTGTTGCATCAACCGCATCGCCTCGACGATATCGGCGCTGTCAAACACGGTATAGGGAAGCGGTGCGAAATCGCCCCGATCGAAACCCTCCAACACCTCGCTGAACAAACGCCGCCAAACGTCAGGACGCGACAGCAGGATCTGGTCGAGATCGACGCCGAAATAGCTCAGGTTCCGCCGGAAGGGCCGGAGACCTACAGGCGTGTTGGCAAGATAGTCGCGCTTGCCGAGTTCGACGAACCGCCCGAAAGGCTGCAGAAGGCCGATGCTGCTCTCCATCGCCTGGCCGGCGAGCGAATTGAGCACGACGGAAACGCCGCGACCCTCGGTGACGCGCATCACGTCGTCCACGAAAGCGCCAGAACGCGAATCGAACGCGTATTCGGCGCCAAGCGTGATCGTGAGATCGCGCTTTTCCTGAGCGCCGGCGGTAATGATCGCGCGAGCGCCCCGCCACTGCGCGATTTGCAGGGCGGCCATGCCAACGCCGCCGGCGCCGCCGTGAATCAGGACCCACTCCCCCGGCTGCAGATTGGCGCAGCCGATCAATCCGTAATAGGCGGTCAGGAAGGCCACCGGGACGGTCGCAGCGCTCTCGCACGAGACCGACGACGGCAGCGCCACCGCATGATCGACATCGACGGTCACATAGGCGCTGAAAGCGCCACCGCAAAACCCGACGACTTCGTCGCCGATGCGAAACGCGGTCACGTCCGGGCCGACGCGAACGACGCGACCCGAAAACTCGAGTCCGAGCGTAGGCCCGGCAAATCCGTCCTCCAGCATGTCATCGGGAAGGACCGAAAGCGCCCACATGACGTCGCGAAAGTTTAATCCCGTCGCGACGACTTCGACCTCGATCTGACCTTCTTTCGGCGCAACGCGCGGCGCGGGATTCCACTGCAGGCGGTCGAGCCCGCCATCTGGGGATTTCTCCAGGCGCCAGGCGCCCGGGCCCGGCGTTGTCCTCGCCTCGCTCAAATCGGGCGGCGCATAACGCAAAACCTCCACCCTTCCATCGCGAATCGCGATGTCGCTCTCTTCGGCGCCGGACAAGATGACCGCGGCAAGCTTGTCCGCCGCCTCGGATGTCCAGGCTCGGATCTCGACGCGATGGATGCTTAAGGCCGGAATTTCGTTGCCAAGCGTTCTGAGAAAGCTTGAAACGGCGCCGGCGACCGGACGATCGGACTCGTCGATTGGGACAAAGATATCGGCCTTTGCGGAGCCGAGGCCCATTGCAAGCCTCTTCAGGGCGAGGACTTGCGCCGCGACACGTCTCACTCCGTCGCCCTCAGTCTCCCAAACCGGCCAAGCAAGAATGGTCGGCGGGCTCTCTGACGAGGCGTCGCATTCAAGACGCTCGACCACTCGGCAGGCCGCGTGCCGCTTCGTCAGGGCTCGTTTCAGCGCGAGCATGAAATCGTCGGGCCGCGAGCCTTCGCGCACGATCAGAACTTCGGGCGCGGGCGCGACCGTCCGCGGCTCCAGAATGGACCGCGCTTCGGAGACTTGCGCCTCGATAGCGACCGCAACGTCCCCGCCCTGAACCGTCAACTCGGCGCGAACGCGAGACAAACCCATCCTTGTCAAATGCGAACGCCAGCCTTCCGCCGAGCGCAGACATTCTCCATCGTCGCCGAACCAATCGTCATTCAGTCCAAAGACAAGACTTTGAAACAACGACGGCGCCGGTTCTATCGCGACCAGCCTCGCATTCGCTGCGCCCTTGCCCGCAAGCTGAGGCAAAGCGCCGCGTTTGACGGAAAGCCGCGATAAGCCTCCTGAGCTCACGATAAGGTCGAAGCTTTGGGTCTTGAGCCCTTCGAGATTGTCGCAAAACGAGATTTCCGGAGAGCGCCCAAAACGGTGGCGAGCTCGCTCCAGCCGCCTGGCGTCAGGGTCGAAGACGGTGAGCCGCGAATTTTGACGCGCCGCAAGGCGAGCCACGACCGTCGTTGAGGGCCCGTACCCAACCTGGAGGATGCGCAGCGCTTGATCATGCGCTGTCGCTTCGAAGAGCGGCTCGAGGCGTACGCTTAGGGCCATTGCCGCCGCGGCGGCCGAGGCCGACCTCAGATCGAAGGCTTCGCGCGCCGCGTCGGAGGCTCCCGCCAGAACCCCTTTTCCCGATCCGTAGGCGCGCAAGGACGAGCCGACGCTGGCCGCGAGCAGAAGTTCGGTCGCCCGATCCGGATATTGCCAGGCGAAACTCGTCAGCGCCGCCTCGGCGGGGGGCATGTCCCTATTGTTCAGCCGGTAGAAGGACGCCTCTCGCGTCAGCAAGCCGCTCGCCTCGAGCGCGTCGAAAATAGCTTGCGCCCACAGACGATTCTCGCTCGGCAACCGTCCGGTCCGGACGAGCTCGTCAATATCGAGAACTCGTTCCACGCCCAGATAGTGCGCCAGCTCAGATGCGGCCGCGCTCGCCCAGCCTTCGATCAAGACGGCCTGAGGAGGCAGCTCGAGCCGCGATGGTTCGCGTTCGCCAGGCGGCGCCACTTCGAACGCCGGCGCAGAGTCCGTGAGTTCTGCCGTGGCGGGGATCCAACGCTCGACCAGTCCAGTTTGCGAAAGAGTCGCCGATGGCCTCGTGCGGGCGGGCTGATAGCGCGCGCCGCTCAGCGTCGCAACTATACGCCCCAAATCGTCGAACAATTCGTAGTCGGCGACGATGGCGCGATCGTCGGCGCGTCGAATACGCAGGCGCCCTCGCGCCAGCGGCTCCGCCGGCCTCATCAATCGGATCTTGTCGAACCGCACCGGCAAATAGCCGACCGTCTCCCGGCCGAGATTCGAGAATAGGAGGATCAATCCGTGGAAACAGGAGTCGAGCCGAGCGGGATCGAGCCCGTAGCGCGCGTCTCCGCCTTGCGACGACAATTCAACCTCGATCACGTCGTCGGCGGCTCTCCTGGCTCTTGCGAGCTGGCGAAACGCCGGACCGAACTCAAGACCGCACTGGCTGGCGACCGAATAAAGCGCTTCGCCCTCATGCCCGTCCTCGAAGTCGGCGGGCGCGGGCCCGCCGTCGACGGCTCCCGCCTTGTCGACTATGGCGCCCCGCGCGTGCAGCACGAATGACGCCGTGCTGAGGCGGGGACGACTCATGATTTCGAAGGTGGAGGTCGCCGCGGAAATGCGACAAAGAATTTCTCTCGACCCCTTGCCGGCAAAACTCAGAGGACGGAGGATTTCGAGGTCCGCCAGCGCAACAGCGTCGCTGTCCTTCCAATCGCGCGCGATCGCCACACCCATTTCGATGAACGCTGCGCCGGGCAGCAGAATCTGTCCCTGGACCCGATGATCCCCAAGCGCGGGCTCAAGTTCGGGGTCGAGATGGGTTCGCCATTCCAGGCTGGCGCTGTCGCGAGCGCCGACGAGGGGATGCCTGGCTCGCAAGCTGAAAGCGCCCGTCGCCTCGGTCGTTTCGCCGTATCGATAGGTCGTCCGGCGCCACGGGTATGCGGGCAGGTCAACCCCGGCGCCGGGATCGGTCCCGAACACATGACACGAATCGATTTGCGCCCCGGCGACGAGAAGCCGAATTGCGCAATGCTCGAATGGATTGACGTCGAGATCGTCGAACTCCTCGTCATGCACGGCGTCGGCAACGGCGCCAACATCCCTATGGTTGATCGCATCGCGAATGTGACCGCGCAGGATTGGGCGCGGACCAATTTCGAGGAACACCCGCTTGCCCATTTCGATCGCACGCTCGACTCCCTCCTGAAAGAGGACCGGCTCGCGGACGTTGCGCCACCAGTAGCGGTTGTCGAGGGAAGGGCCGGGCAGAATTGCATCGGCGATCGTCGAAAGAAAAGGCGCCGCGCTGGCCGAAGGCGCAAGATCGGACAGGCTTTCGAGAAGCGGCCGCCTTGCGCGCTCCATGAGCGGCGTGTGAAACGGATACGCAAGGTCCAGCCGTTGCACCCTGACCTTCTGCGTCTCTCGCGCGCGTATTGCGAGGGCCTCCAGTGCGTCAATCGGTCCGGCGGCGACAATGCACCGGTAGGAATTGTGCGCGGCGATCGTGAGCGCGGGGAACGTCCGAACCAGCGAAACCGAAGCCTCGCGAGACCCTATGACTGCGGCCATGCCGCCGGTAAAGGCCGTCGCCTCCTGATGGCGACTGCGATCATAGATGACCTTGACGGCGTCTCCGAGAGTAAGCGCGCCCGCGGCTTCCGCCGCCGCGACCTCGCCCACGCTGTGGCCCATCGTCAGCGACGGACGCACGCCGATGGCGGCGAGCGCGCGGACGCTGGCCGCTTGAACCGCAAAAATCAGCGGCTGGGCGATGCTCGTTCTTGCGAGATCGGTCTTCAGATCAGGCGCCCCGAGCTTATCCTGCAACGACCATCGCGCCAGGCGAAAGAAATGGGAGTCGATCTCTCTCAGCGCCTCGCGGAAATGCGCGTCGCGGCGAAGAGCCTCTCGGCCCATTCCCTCCCACTGTGCGCCGTTCCCGGAAAAAACGAAGACAACGGATTTGTCGCCGTCAATCGCAGTCCCCTTTGCCGCTATGGCGTCCGGTCTCCCCAAATCCGCGAAACGCTTGAGCGCCGATTGAAGCGCAGTCTGGTCGCCGGCCGGCAGGACCAATCGCTCTCGCATGCGCTCGCGACGGTAGTCCGTCGCAGCGACGATCCGATCCACCTCGTCATTCGACTCTAGCGTTAGTCTCGCAGCATATTGCCCTGCTAGCGTTCGCAAGGCGGCCTCGGTTTGCGCCGACAGCATCAAGTAGCGGGGCTCGGATTTCGGGCGTCTCACCGCCTTGGGCGGATCGGTGAGAACGACATGAGCGTTGGTCCCGCCAAACCCGAACGAGCTCACGCCGGCGAAGCGCTGGTCCTTTCTCGGCGGCAGGGCCGTCGCCTCGGCCGTTACGGCGAGGTTCAATCGCGCGAAGTCGATGTTTGGATTGGGGCGCTCGAAATGAAGGGACCTCGGCGCCTCGTCATGCTCCAGAGCAAGCATCGCCTTGAGCAACCCCGCCAGGCCCGATGCGGGCTCGAGGTGGCCGACGTTGGTCTTGATCGAACCGATTGGCAGCGGTTTCTCCCGGACGCGCCCCAGGATTGTCCCGAGCGCGGATGCCTCGACCGGGTCGCCGGCCTGTGTCCCCGCGCCGTGCGCTTCGACATAGACTACAGCGTCCGCAGACACGGCCGCCCGTTCGTACACTGCGCGAAGGAGCTTTGTCTGGAACGCCTCCGCTGGCAGCGAGATGCCGCTGGTTCGTCCGTCAGAATTCACTCCGCTACCGCGGATCACGGCGTGCACGCGATCGCCGTCGGCGAGGGCCCGGTCCAGAGTCTTGAGCAGGAGGACGACGCCGCCTTCGGAACGAACATAGCCGTCGGCGTTGGCCGAAAACGCGCGGCAGAGTCCAGTCGGCGAAAGCATCGTTGCTTGCGAAAAGCTGACAAACCCGAAGGGGCCGGCCAGGATGTTCACCCCGCCAACGACCGCAGCGTCGATCTCTCCGTGCGCCAGGGCCTCGCACGCCTCGTGCAACGCGACAAGCGACGAGGAACAGGCGGTGTCGATGGTCAGGCTCGGACCGTGGAGGTCAAAAATATACGAAATTCTGTTCGAGATGATCGACAACGTATTCCCGGTCGCAAAATAGGCGTCGGCAAGCGCCGGATCGTGCAGGGCTATCGTCGAATAATCGAGCGCTGAGGCGCCGACATAAACGCCTGCGCCGCTCCCCGCCAGCCGCGAGGGCGGGAGGCCCGCGTCCTCGCACGCTTCGAAGACAAGCTCGAGCAGCAGACGTTGTTGCGGATCAATCTGTTCGGCCTCGCGGGGCGAAATGCGGAACACACCCGGGTCGAAACCCCAAATGTCCTCGAGAACGCCGGCCGCCCAGGTATAGCTCCGGCCTCGTTCCTTGCCCTTTGGATGCCCAAATCGGCTCTGCGGCCACCGATCTGCGGGAATGCGCGACACCGCGCAATGTCCCCCTTTGAGCAACTCCCAGAGGCGCGAGACGTCGGGAGCGCCCGGGAGGCGGCACGATCGGCCCACGACCGCAACGTCTTTTCGGGTGTTTCCTGTATAGTGGCGCAAAGCCGCGAGTACCTTCCCGTGCCAAAGAATTGCCGCGCCCTATAACTTCAGGCGATTTCCTCTCCGGATCGTTATTATAGTCTATATTAACTATTTCGCCAAGTATTCGATTGCTTATCTTCTTGCCGCTATTTGACGTAAGTAGCCACGCTGGCGGCCGTTCCGATGGGCCCTATCCCGCCGGAGATGATTGCGAACACTTTTTGAAGCTCTGTCGAGGGCGAGTTCGACACATAAATCAGATCGCGATTGGCAATGTGAAAACTCTGCTCAAGAAACAGGCTGTTGGGATCGGCTAGATTGAGGCGATAGACCACAGGCACGAGACGGTCATGCGCGAGCAATGGACTCGTCGGCCGAATGGCTCTGAAAACCGACTCGGGCTCATAGCGGAAAACGAAGACGCCTCGAGGATCTGAGCGCTCGTCGAGCAAGCCGCCCGCTTTGGCGAGCGCCTGGGCAAGCGTGATTCCGTCCGCCTCGAAGGGGATCTCCGCATTTCGCCCGGTCGCGCCATAGGCGATGAAGGTTTGGGGATCGCGAACCAGGGTCAGAACGTCGTTCGCATGCAAGTAGATGTTTTCCGGGGGATTCGAAATGATCGTCAACAAGGGCATGCGGGAGGTCGTCGGCCCGCGCGAGAGTTCGACAAAGGTCTCGTTGACGGGCGCCCGCACCCCGCCGGCGGCGGCCAGGACGTCGAGAAGTCGGTCCCCCTTGACCGACAGGGGAACGCGCGCTCCGGCCGTCACTTCTCCGCCGACGCTCACGCTGTTGCTGACGGGCCGGGTGACGCTGACTAGAGCCTGCGGCTCGATCGCCTTGCCCTCGAGCGCCTTCTGCACAATTTGCTGAACGGCCCGGGGCGTCCTTCCTGCCACATGAATTCTGCCCGCGTAGGGCACGGTTATGCCGCCGTCGCGCCCCACCACCTGTTCGGGGATCATGGCGCTGTTCGACCCGGCGCCGATCTTTTCAGCAGCGAGGGGCGCGGAAAATAGGCCGCCTGCGGTCGCCTCCCAGATCGTGACCGTGACCGAGTCGCCGACCCCGATCACCGGCTCCGGAGACAGCGCGCGATCTCCGAATCGAGAGGAGAAGCTTTCGTAGCCTCGTCGCCTGAGCGCCCAGACGACCGACGGATCGATATCGACGACTTCGTACCTGAGCCCTTGGTCAGCGTCGACCTGCTGCTGCTGCACGTCCTGCGCGCTTGGCCCGGATTCGGGAAGCGACGAGCATGCGCAGAGTCCCGACAGGGCACACCCGAGGACAGCGATGAGAAACCCCGATTTCTGCAAAAGCTGCATGCCTCGCCCCAGTCATACTAGGCTTTACCAGTTCGTCATAGGCTCCGCCACCCCCGCCCCCTGTTCTTGGCCATAGTGTGGCAGCTTTGCATCAATGTTTCTGATGTTCCCTTTGGGAAAATCGTCTGTGTCGCTGCGCGAGCGGAGCCCATCGGTCTGACCAGTCGCCATCTTGTGACTTCGGACCCGGTCGACGCCCTCCTTCATGTCTTGGACCTCATCTGATACGACTGCGCTGATGGCTTTGACGTCGACGCTCGACAATCCGCCTCCTCCATTCGGTATAGAGGAGACTATCCGCGCCGCCGACGGCGTGCGACTGCGAACCGCGCGCTGGGCTCCGGTCTCGACGCCGCGGGGGACGATTGCCGTTCTGGGCGGCCGGGGAGAATTCATCGAGAAGTATTTTGAAGTGGCCGGCGAACTGTTGTCGCGAGACTTCGCCGTGGCGATGATGGACTGGCGCGGCCAGGGCGGCTCGGATAGGCCGCTGCGAAACAGCCGCAAAGGCCATGTCGACGACTTTTCTTACTTCGAGCGCGATCTGGCTGCATTGGTGCGATCTGTGCTGGAGCCGAACTGCTCGCGCCCGTGGTTCGGTCTTTGCCACTCGATGGGCGCGGCGGTGCTTCTCGGCGCAGCGGAAGGCGGCCGATGCCCGTTCGAACGTCTCGTCTTGACCTCGCCGCTGATCGCGGCCAGGCGCGTCAGCCACCGCGGCCCCGCAGGATTCCTGGTCGGGGCGCTCGACACGCTGGGTCTTGGCGGCGCCTTCATCCCCGGCGACAACGGATCGGACGGCTGGTTCGGGCAATTTGAAGGAAATGTCTTGACCTCGGATGCGCGTCGCTTCGCGCGAACGGCGGAACTCGTCTCGGCAGCTCCGAACCTTTTCTCTTCCGGCCTGACGATTGGCTGGCTTCATGCCGCATTTCGGCTCATGAGACGCTTTGACGAGCCGAATTTTCCGCGTCGCATAACGACGCCCATCCTCATTGTCGCCGCTGGGGCGGACCAGGTGACGCAGACCGCCGCGGCCGAGCGCTTCGCCTCGCGGCTCCGCGCGGGCCGAATCGTCGTGATCGAAGGCGCCAAACATGAAATCCTGATCGAGCGCGATGTATTCAGGCGGCAGTTCTGGGCGGCCTTCGATCAATTCGTGCCCGGGTCGACGACCAGCGCAGATACTCGCTCGGCGGCCTAGTCGATGCGGACTGGAATAGACTGGGCCTCGGGGCAGACCGAAGACGCAGATCGCCTCGCCGCCGCCATCATCGCGGGATTTCTCATCGCGCGGCTTCTTTTCGCATGTCTCATCGGACCCGGGATCGACGAGAGCTATACGCTCGCAATCGCTCGAGACCTGAGCCTGTCCTATTTCGACCATCCTCCTCTGCACCAGTGGATCGCCCATTTCGCCGCGCTCACGCTCGGCGAAGGCGTAGCGACGCGGCTCCCGTTCATTGTTCTCTTCGCTGCGACCGGCTGGATCCTCTTTCGGCTGACGCGCGACCTGTTCGGTCCGCGCGCCGCCACGATTGCCCTGTTCTCGTTGAACGTCGCTCCGTTTTTCTTCGCCTCTGCCGGGACCTGGGTCGTGCCGGACGGGCCGCTGCTCTTTGGTGTGGCCGTCGCCGGATGGGCGCTCTCGCGACTGTTTTTTCTGTCGTCTCCCGATCGCTCGTCGGTCTGGGGACTCTGGCTCCTCGCCGGCGTCGGCCTGGGGGTCGCGGGATTGTCTAAGTACAGCGCCGCGCTCAGCGCCGCCGGCCTGACAGCGTTTGTGCTCATGGCGCCCAAACAGCGCCGCTGGCTCGCTCATCCGGCGCCCTATGTCGCTGCGGCGGTCGCGCTGGCGATGACGGCCCCGGTGTTCGTGTGGAACGCGGAGCACGGGTGGGCGTCGTTTCAATTTCAGGGCGCTCGGGGAGCTCCCGGAGGCGGGCTCAGGCCAATCCAGGTCTCTGCGATGGCTCTCGGCGAGATCGCCTATCTTTTGCCCTGGATCTTCGGTCCCCTGGTTGCGGGTCTGGCCGCGGCGTGGCGCCGGCGAGCGGACGAGCGGCGACTGTTCCTGCTCTGCCTCGCCCTCCCTCCGATTGTTGTTTTCACGATCACGCCGCTGTGGGGCGCTCGGGGCCTTCCGCAATGGACCATGTCGGGCTGGTTCTTCGCGTTCCCGCTGATGGGCGCGTGGCTCGACGAGCGCGCCATCGACGTCCATGCATTGCGCCGTTGGGCCTTCATCTCGTCCGGAACGCTGGCGGCGGTCGCAGTCGTGCCCGTCCTCCAGAGCTTGACTGGCTGGCTCACGCCCTTGGCGCCGATTCAGCGGGGCGTCGCCGACCCCACGCTCGAGGCGCTCGATTGGCGCGGTCTGCGCAAGGCGCCTGCGTTCAATCCAAGCCCGGCCTTCGTTGTCTCGGCAAAGTGGTCGGACGCGGGGAAGATCGCGCTGGCGCTGGGGCCGGACATTCCGGTCTTCGTGATTTCAGGCGATCCTAGGGGATGGGCCTTCGTAAGAGGCGGAGGCGCGCTTCTCGGACGCGACGGAGTGCTGGTCGTGCGGACCGCCGACCTGCCGGATGCGCTCTCCGCGGCCAGACCCGCTTTCCAATCTCTCGGGGAGCCGCGCTCGTGGACGCTGACGCGAAACGGCTATCGCGAGATTGAGCTTGCGCTTGTTCCGGTGAAAGGCTTGACGCGGGAGCTTCCCATCCCCTATCCGGTCGCCCCCCATTAGGCAGCTGTTGACGTCGAATGAGACAAGCATAGTGGCTCTGGACGCCCCGCGGCCGAAATTGCACCCGACTCTCTCGGTCGTTGTTCCGACGTACCGTGAATCCGCCAACGTGCTCGTGCTGTTCGAGCGCATCAAAGCGGTCCTCGAAGGTTTGCCGTGGGAGATGATCGTCGTCGACGACGATTCGCCGGACGGCACCTCCGAAATCGCATTCGCGCTTGCGTCTTCGGACCCGCGAATGCGGTGTCTGAGGCGCGTCAACCGCTCGGGTCTCGCCGGAGCCGTCGTCGAAGGGTGGATGTCCTCGAGCGCGGACCTCGTTGCGGTGATCGATGGCGACCTCCAGCACGACGAAACGATCCTCCCCAAGATGTATTGGGCGCTCGCTGAGGGAGAGAGCAATCTGGCGATTGGGACCCGCGTCGCCGATGACCGCGCAGCAGGCCTCTCGCCCGCGCGGCAGCAGCTGAGCGACCTCGGAGCCTGGTTCTTTCGACGGATCGCGGGCGCCCCCGTGACCGATCCGATGAGCGGCTATTTCATGATCCGCCGCGAAATCGTCAGCCGTCTCGCTCCGCGTCTGTCTCCGGACGGCTTCAAAATCCTGGTCGACGTCATTCTGTCCGCGGGCGGGGAGCTGAAGATCATCGAGGCGCCCTACCGATTTCGCAAGCGCGTCGCAGGCGAGTCGAAATTGACGCCGCTTGTCGGCCTCGATTTTCTCGGTCTCGTCGCCCATCACGCAAGCGGCGGCCTCCTGCCGATTCGATTCGTGCTGTTCGCCCTCATCGGGGTGGTCGGCCTCGCCGTCCACGTCGTCGCGCTCACGGCATTTCGCCATTGGGTTGGACCCGCAGATTTCAACTCGGCTCAACTCGCCGCCACCCTTGTCGCCATGGCGAGCAATTTCATTCTCAACAATGAAATCACCTATCGACCCTATCGATACAGGGGACTGAGCATGCTCGGAGGTTTTGTGGGGTTCGCGCTCGGATGCAGCGTCGGCGTGCTCGCGAACATCGACGTGGCCTCCTGGCTTTTCAAATGGAACCAGACCTGGTGGGTCGCGGGAATAGCGGGCGCCATATTGAGCGTCGTCTGGAATTACGCGGTCAGCACCAATCTCATCTGGCGTCCTCGCCTCCGCCGCTGAGGCGCGCGCCCGTCGGCCTAACCGGATCGTTCGATGCTCGCCGACGCTTTCGACTCGTTCGCGCAGATATTCTCGCCGCCGTTTCGAACGGTGATGTGGAAGTCGCTCGGGCTCACAGCCGCGATTCTCGCTCTCGCCGGCGTCGTCTTGGACCGCCTCGCGCTATCCCTGACGCATGTGGGGCCCTCATGGCTGAGCACGGGCCTCTCGATCGTGGTGGCGCTCGGCCTCATCGCCGGCATGGTCTTTCTCGCCGCGCCGACGGTCTTGTTCGTCGCCAGTTTCTTTCTCGACGACATCGCGACGATCGTCGAGCGCGAGATTGATCCCTATGGCGCCCCGGGCCGGCCGGCGCCGCTGGCCGCATCCGTCGCAATGGGGCTGCGCTTCGCGATCCTGTCGATCCTCGTCAATGTTCTGGTCCTGCTGCTGACGATCTTCACCGGCGTCGGCCTCGCCTCGTTCTTCCTCCTGAACGGATATCTGCTGGGGCGCGAATATTTCGAGCTCGCTGCGATGCGTCATCGCGCGCCCTCCGAGGCGGCAGCCCTGCGCCGCCGCCATTCGGGGCAGGTCTACCTCGCGGGCGTGATCATCTCGGGATTGGTCGCCGTCCCGCTTCTGAACCTGCTTACGCCGCTTTTCGCGACCGCCTTTATGACGCGCCTTCACAAACGCTTAGCCTGAGCGGCGGCGAGCCAGGAGGGAGAGACGTTCGCTGAGGCTGTCTTGCGGGAGGTCGACGCGGCAATCTTAGCCCATTGCCAAGTCAGCGCAGTTGGGCTTACTTCATACTGTATGAGGAAACGTGCTCATCGACCGGATTCCGGCGGGAGGGAGAAGAATGGCGCCGGAGGCTCCCGATTTCGACTCGATCGTGCGGTTGGAAGCCGTGCAGAAATTCTTCGGCGCGGTGCAGGCGTTGCGCGACATTGATCTCACGATCGGATGCAATGAAATCGTCGGGCTCATTGGCGACAATGGCGCTGGCAAATCGACCCTGATCAAAGTGATGACGGGCGTCCTCGCGCCGACCTCGGGCAAGATTTTCGTGCGCGACCGCGAGATTCAGCCGAGCGAATACTCCGTCCGCATGGCTCACGACCTCTCGATCGAGACCGTCTATCAGGACAAGTCGCTCGCGGAAAAGCAGCCGCTATGGCGCAACTTCTTCGTCGGTCGTCAGATCGCAAACCGATTCGGCTTTATCGACATCAAGCGCGAGAAGGAAGTCGCGCAGCAGATTCTGCTCGACGTCATCGGCTTCCGCGGCGTCGGGATCACCGTTGATTCAACGGTCGCCAACCTCTCGGGCGGCGAGCGCCAGGGCATCGCGATCGGGCGGGCCATGCATTACAACGCCGACCTTATCGTCCTCGACGAGCCGACGGCGGCGCTCGGCGTCTCGGAAGTTCGCAAAGTGATCGATTTCGTGCGCCGGATCAAACAGTCGGGACGCGCCTGCATCTATATTGAACATAATCTGGCGCATGTGCATGAGGTCGCGGATCGGCTGGTCGTTCTCGATCGCGGACGGATCGTGTCCGAGATTATCCCCAGGGATATGACGGTGTCCGAACTCACCGAATATCTGATCGATCTGCAGCACAAGGCGTGAGGGGGCAACAAAGGATGGCTGAGCGGTCGAGCGTGTCGATCCTACAACGCGTCGAGGCGCTGCCGATCATCATCGTCTATGTGCTTCTGCTGGCGCTGTTCATGTATCTGTCGCCGGGCGTCTTCCTCGCGCCCTATATCTACACGACCTTCCTCTCCACCCTGCCGCCGCTGATCCTGCTCGCGGCGGGCCTGACGTTCGTGATCGGCGCCGGCGAGATCGACCTCTGTTTCCCGTCGATCATCGCCTTCTCCGGGTTCGTCTTCGCTGTGCTGTTTAAGGAATACGAACTCGGCTGGCTCGCGGTGATCGCGGGCTTAGCCTCCGGAGTTTTCGTCGGGTTCGTCAACGGCCTGCTCATCGCCAAGGTCGGCATCCCATCCTTCATGACGACTCTGGCGACCCAGTTCTTCTGGGCCGGCATGGCGACGGTGCTGTCGGGCGGCAAATCCTATGCGTTGCGCGGCGCCGAGGAGAGCTCGGTCTGGCAGTGGATCGTCGGACGCCCGTTCGCCTCGGTGGCGAGCGTGCCCTGGCTGCAGGAGGTGTCGATCCAGGCGCTGTGGACGGCGCTCATCGTCGGCTTTCTCTGGCTTGTCCTCACCCGCCACCGCTTCGGCGAGCACACGCTCTTCATCGGCGACTCGAACGACGTCTCGCGCGTCGTGGGCATCGACGTCGACCGTGAAAAGATCAAGATCTTCACGCTGATGGGCTTTCTCGCCGCCTGCGCCGCCATCATTCTCACGCTCGAGAACAAGAACTTCTTCGGCAATCAGGGACAGGGCTATCTCTTGACCGCCATTGCCTCGGTGCTGATCGGCGGCACGTCGATCTTCGGCGGCCGGGCGACGATCGTGGGGACCGTGTTCGGCTGCTTCATCATCGGGATGATCGAGGCCGGCCTCGTCGCGGCGGGCCTGACCGGCGCCTGGGTGCGGACGGTGCAGGGGCTCATCTTTCTCATCGCGATCGTTTTCTACATGTACGTGGACGAACCGCAGCGGCGGCAGGCGTTCCTCGCCCGGCTGGGTTCGTTCGGGAAATTCGGGGGCACCCGCGACGTGCCTCAGACGATGGTGGAGACCCCGTCCAGTAGGGCTACCAAGATCAAGTGTGAAGGATGTGGAGCGACTTATACGCTTGGCGTTGATGCAATCTGCATCTCAGGTAGTGAATTGGCCGGGCTCCTCGGGGGTGTCGTTTTTGGGAGTACAGGTGCGGCAAAGGAGTTCATGGATCAGAAGCTCATGATTGGACGAACGTCGAATCCAGACAGCGATATGCTGCAACGAGACCGCGATACTATACTTCGGAGCGGGCCTAGAGGATGGACTTGTGGGGAATGCACGAGAGACAACCCTTGGAAACCCTTCGAAACCTGAATCTCGCTCTTACCGAGCGAGTCTACAAGACGCCCGCGCGCGCGAGTTCGTTCCGATGCGGCGAACGGCTAAGGGCCGAACGCCCGCGAGCTGGCCGGGGAGCCTGGCGATTTGCCGAACGCCACCGGCCTCGTCGCGGCGGGCCTGACCGGCGCCTGGGTGCGAACGGTGCAGGGGCTGATCTTTCTGATCGCGATCGTTTTCTACATGTACGTGGACGAACCACAGCGGCGGCAGGCGTTCCTCGTCAATCTGCTGTCGTTCAGGAGATTCGGGGGCGTGCGCGCATCCGAACAGGCGCGGGTTCGCTCGAGCGAGCGGCCCGAAATTAGCAAGGGAGAAACGAACATGCGTTTGGCCAATCACCTTTTGATGGGCGTCGCCGCGGCGGGGCTCGCGGTCGCCGCGTCCGCGGCTTCGGCCGACGAACCGATCGGCAAGGGGCTAGTGATGTATATGCAGATGGGCGGCAACGCTGGCGACGGCGCGACCCTTGCCCGTCAGACCGGAGCGAAGGAAGCCGCCGAAGCTCTCGGCGTCGACCTGAAGTCTCAGTTCTCGAAGTGGGAGCCCGAAACCATGATCGCCCAGTTCAAGGAAGCGATGGCGGCGAAGCCGAACTGCATCGAGATCATGGGGCACCCCGGCAGCGTCGCGTTCCATGACCTCGTCAAGCAAGCCGTCGATCAGGGGATCGTGGTCACCGACGGCAACTCGCCTTTGACCGACCTGCAGAAGGAGTTTGGCCCCAAGGGCTTCGGCTACGCCGGCGTCGACCTCTACGCCGGCGGCTCGCTGACCGCCAACGCCATGATCGCACAAGGCCTCAAGGCGGGCGACGAGGCGGTGGTCTGGGGCATCTTCAGCCAGGCCGAGCGCGGTCAGTCCGAGAAGGGCCTCGCCGACACGTTGGAGAAGGCGGGTCTCAAGGTCGATCGCCTGGATATCCCGCAGGAGGTCAACAGCGACCCGACACTCGGCGTCCCGCAGTTCGCGGCCTATATCCAGGCGCATCCGAACCTCAAGGCCATCGGCCTGCAGCACGGCAGCGTCACCGGCGTCATGGCGGAGGCTCTGAAGAAGGCGGGCAAGAAGCCGGGCGAGATCATCGTCGGCGGCATCGACCTCGCGCCTGCGACGATCGACGGGCTGAAGTCCGGCTATGTCAGCGCCACGCTCGACCAGCTCCTCTACCTGCAGGGCTTCGTTCCGGTCGTGCAATGCGTGATGACCGCCAAGTACAAGATGCCGGGGCTCTCGCTCAACACGGGCGCGGGCACAGTGACGCCGAAGACGATCGACGCGCTGACCAAGTTGATCGACGCCGGCATCCGCTGACGAAGTCAATGCGAGAATGGCGCCGGCGCTCGGTCGCCGGCGCCTGAGTTCAAGGAGAGGGAGCGCGAATGTTCACGATAGGCGTCGATTTTGGCACCAACTCGGTGCGGGCGCTCGTCGTGCGCTCAACCGACGGCGCGGAATACGGCGGCCGCGTCGTCGACTATCCCTCCGGCGTCCAAGGCGTCCTGCTCGATCCGCTGGACGGCCGTCTCGCCAGGCAGCATCCCGGCGACTATCTCCTCGGACTGGAGCAGAGCATCAAGGGAGCTCTCGCGGAGGCTTCCGGAAAGCGCGATTTCACTCCCGCGAAGGTCGTCGGCGTCGGGGTCGATACGACGGGGTCGAGTCCCCTGCCGGTCGATGAGAAAAACCAGCCTCTCGCCCTCACCGAGCCTTGGAAACGTGATCTCAACGCCCAGTGCTGGCTCTGGAAGGACCACACGAGCTGGCGCGAAGCCGCCAGGATCACCGAGCTTTGCGCCAAGATGCGCCCGCAATTCATCGCCAAATGCGGCGGGGTCTATTCGTCCGAATGGTTCTGGGCCAAGATCTGGCATTGCCTCAATGTCGCGCCGGGGACATTCGAGGCCGCCTATTCGTGGGTTGAACTCGCCGACTGGGCGCCGTCCGTGCTTGCCGGCGTCGCCGATCCGCGGCTTGTCAAACGAGGCGTCTGCGCCGCCGGCCACAAGGCGCTCTATTCCGACGATTGGGGCGGTCTTCCGGACAAGGAGTTCCTCAGCGCGCTCGATCCCCGGCTCGCCAATCTCCGCGATCGCCTCTACGAAAAAGCCTATGACGCAACCGAGCCGGCCGGCTCGCTTTGCCCGGAATGGGCCGAAAGGCTTGGTCTCGCGGCGGGCATTCCGGTCGCAATCGGCGAATTCGACGTGCATTACGGCGCGATCGGCTGCGGCGTCAGCGAGGGCACGCTCGTCAAGGTGATCGGAACGTCGACCTGCGACTGCGCCGTCGTCTCAGCGGACAAGCGCGTCGCCGACATTCCGGGCATCTGCGGCATCGTCAAAGGCGCAATACTGCCGGGCTACTTCGGCATCGAGGCCGGACAGTCGGCCGTCGGCGACATCTTCAAGTGGTGGGTCGAGGGCGTCTGTGGCGGCGACGCCGCGCTTCACGAGCAACTGAGCGCCGAGGCGGCGAGCCAGAAGCCTGGGCAGGCCGGATTGCTGGCGCTCGACTGGAACAACGGCAACCGGACCATCCTCGTCGATCAACTGCTGTCCGGCCTTCTCATCGGGCAGGACCTCTATACGACGCGCGCCGATATCTATCGCGCGCTTATCGAAGCGACGGCGTTCGGCGCGCGCGCGATCATCGAACGCATTCAAGAATACGGCGTGCGGATCGACAAGGTTGTCTGCACCGGCGGAATCGCCGACAAAAACCCGTTGCTGATGCAGATCTATGCTGACGTGACTGGTTGCGCGATGCATGTCGCGGGCTCGAGCCAGACCTGCGCTCTCGGCTCCGCCATTGCCGCGGCGGTGCTCGCCGGCGCGCATCCAGACTTCGCGACCGCCGAGGCGGCGATGACGTCCTTGAAGCCGGCGCACTACGAACCGGTCGCCGAGAACCGAAAGGTTTACGATCGGCTCTACGCGCTTTACCGCGACCTGCATGACAGCTTCGGAGGCTTGACGAAATCGGCCGATCTGTCGCGCGTCATGAAGACCCTGATCGAGATCAAATACGCGCAGCGCGCTTGACGCTCATGCAAAACCGCTCTTTCCATTCGACCAAACCGCGGCGGCCCAACCACGAGGGCCGAGGGAAGCGGGCACTCTCGCGAGGGGGCTCATGATCAATCTCGCTGCTCCGGAAATCTGGTTTGTTTGCGGCTCCCAGCATCTCTACGGACCAGGCCCTTTGCAACGGGTTGCGGCCGACGCGCGCGACATCGCCGGGGCGCTCGCGGACTCGCCCAAACTGCCGCTGAAGACTATCTCCAAGGCGCTGCTGACTACGCCGGACGAGATCGCCACGCTCTGCATGGAGGCGAATTCCGACGAAAACTGCGCCGGGCTGATCCTCTGGATGCATACGTTTTCGCCATCAAAGATGTGGATTCGTGGCCTGAACGCGCTTCGCAAGCCCTTCCTGCATCTCCACACGCAGTTCAATCGCGATCTGCCGTGGGCGACGATCGACATGGACTTCATGAACCTGAACCAGTCGGCGCACGGGGATCGCGAGGCCGGCTTCATTCATTCGCGCATGCGCCTTTCCCGCAAGGTGGTCGTCGGTCATTGGTCGGACCCGGAGGTTCAAGACCGCATCGGCGCCTGGATGCGGGCGGCGCGAGCGTGGCGCGACTGGCAGGGCGCCAGATTCTGCCGCTTCGGCGACAACATGCGCCAGGTCGCCGTGACCGAAGGCGACAAGGTTGCAGCCGAGATGAAGTTCGGCTTCGCCACCAACGGCTTTGGCGTCGGCGAGTTGGCGACGGCGGTCGGCGCCGTTTCGGACGCCGAGGCGAAGGCCTTGGCTGGCGAATACGAGGAGCGTTACGACGTCGCGCCGGAATTGCGCAAAGGGGGCGAGCGGCACGAGTCGCTCCTATATGGCGCTCGGCTCGAGCTCGGATTGCGCGTTTTTCTGCACGGAGGCGGGTTCAAGGGCTTCACCACGACCTTCGAGGACCTGCACGGGTTGAGGCAGCTGCCGGGACTGGGGCCGCAACGGCTGATGGCGGACGGTTACGGCTTCGGCGCCGAGGGCGACTGGAAGACGGCTGCGCTCGTGCGCGCGATGAAGGTGATGGGCGACGGGCTTCCCGGCGGCACGTCGTTCATGGAGGACTACACCTACCATCTTCCGCCCGACGGCCATCTGGTTCTCGGCGCGCATATGCTCGAAATCTGTCCGTCGGTCGCTACCGCCAAACCGTCGCTCGAGATTCACCGCCTGACCATCGGCGGCAAGGAGGATCCGGTCCGCCTCGTCTTCAATACGCCCCCGGGGCCGGCGCTCAACGCGAGCCTGATCGACCTCGGCGCCCGCTTTCGTCTGCTCGTGAACGAGGTCACGGCGGTCGCCCATCCCGCGCTGCCCAAGCTTCCGGTCGCGCGCGCGGTCTGGGAGTGCAAGCCTGACTTCAAGACGGCCTGCGCTGCCTGGATTCTCGCAGGCGGAGCGCACCACACCGGCTTCAGCTATAGCGTAACGGCCGAAATGCTCGAGGATTTCGCGACGATCGCCGACATCGAGCTGGTCAGGATCGGCGACGGCGTGACCCTTTCCAGCTTGAAGCAGGACCTGCGGGCCAACGACGTCTACTATTATCTCGCGCAAGGGTTCCGCGCCTGAGCGGTCGTTCGAACGGGTCGGGGGCTGGAAGTCGATGGGTCGGTTCACGGAGCTCAAGCGCGAGTCGTTCGAGGCCAACGTCGCCCTGCCCCGCCACGGCCTCATCAACCTCACTTTCGGCAACGCCAGCGCGCTGGACCGGTCCAGCGCCGTGTTCGCGATCAAGCCGAGCGGCGTCGACTATGCGTCTCTCACCCCCGAGGACATGGTGGTCGTTGATCTCGACGGACGCAAAGTCGAAGGGCGGCTCAATCCCTCGTCGGATACGCCGACGCACCGGCGGCTTTTTCTCGCGTTCACGGAAATCGGCGGCGTCGTCCACACGCATTCCTCTCATGCGACCGCCTTCGCCCAGGCCGGCCGGCCGATCCTGATCTTCGGCACCACTCACGCCGACCATTTCAACGGCGAGGTGCCGGTCACCCGCAAGATGACGCTCGAGGAGATCGCCTCGGCTTATGAATGGGAGACGGGCAATGTGATTGTCGAGCGGATGCGGGGCCTTGATCCGGCAGACTTTCCGGGGGTGTTGGTCAATCGGCATGCGCCCTTTGCCTGGGGGCCGAATGTCAGTAAGGCGGTCGAGGCCGCGGTCGCAATCGAATGCATCGCCCACATGGCCTTGATGTCGCTCCAGCTTGCGCCCGGCCTCGAGCCGATCGAGACGGAGCTGCTCAATAAGCATTTCAAGCGGAAGCACGGCGCGGGCGCCTATTACGGCCAGGCGCTAGAAGACGCCAAGCCCCCGACCGCCAAACAATCCTGAGCGACCGCGGCGGCGCGAAGCTTCATCCCACCGCGCTCGGATCGGTTCTCTTAGGATCTCAGCGAAATCTGCATGCCGCTGAGGTCGAGCGAGAACATGAAGCCAACCTGACGGCCTCTCAGCCGCAGAATGACGCCGCGCGCGTTCGAAAGTTGCGCCGCCGAGCGCCCGCCAGCGACCGACAGTCCGGCCCCAACCGCGGAATAAATGCCCTCGATGTCGGCCGGCTGATGGATGTGGGAGGCGGTCCCAACCAGGTCCGTTCCAGACGCGCCGATCGTGGCGCCGGCGCTGATCCCGCCGATCGACAAGGGGAATTGCTGTCCCCCGAGGGTCAAGACGCCGCTTCCGCCGGAGACGCCAAATATGAACCCCGCGGCGACGATGTGGAGCGTGATCGATCCCGTCGCCGCGTCGGCGGACGTCAACAGGCCGCCTGTCGCCAGAGCAGCGCCGGACACGATCAGACTGCGGCGCGTGATGGTCTTCATGGGTAGATCCCCCCGCAAGGTCGCCGCGCACGATGCGCGCCGACAACGGCATTTGCATAGACCTGACCGGCGTCCGTTGGCAAGCCCGGGCGCCGGCTGTTCACGATCCGGTTGAGGCCGGTCGGGCGAAGCAGATCCGGCCGCCCTTTCCGAGACTCGCGCAGTCGTCGTCCGGGTGAGAAAAGGCTGGGCCGTGAGCGGGCTCCGCGCAGAAGACGCCCCCCCGGCCGCGACTGACGCATTGGGATCCGCGCCCGGCCGCCAAATCCGAACCCGGACGCGAGATCAACCACCCGATGAGCAGCGCGACGACGAAGGCGGCGAACGCCGACTCGGCGATGAAGCGTGCGATGGCCGCCGGCCTCGAACGCAAGGCCCTCGCGTCCAGTTTCTGCGCCCGCGCGCCAATCGAAGCGCGCAGAGCGTTCCTGAACATAGAGCCCACCCCTTTTCCTCGGCGCTGATAGCATTCTGGAGCGCAAAGGCTCCATATCGATGGGCGCGGCCGGGCATAAGAAAGCTGCAAAGGCGGACCGCTTTCGAGTCTTCGCCGCGGCCGCAACCGGCATCAGACCAGCCGCGCGACTGCGTCCTCCCCGTCAGCGCCTTCGAAGAGGCGGCGTTGCTTCGCGATTTCCGCGCCGGCAAAATCCATGAAGGCGCGGACCCGCGCCGATCGGCGCAGGTCCGAATGCGTGAGGATCCAGAGACCCGCCTCAAGTTCCGCAAGCGGAGGCGCGAGCCGAATCAAAGCTGGGCTGACGTCGCCGAGGAAGCAAGGCAGCAGGGCCGCCCCAAGGCCCTGAACCGCGAGTTCGCGCATGTTGAGGACCGAGTTGACCTTGCTGACAAGCCGCCCCGGACGGACATGAGTCTCGATCCAACGCCGCCCCGCCGGCCGACGGAAGTCCCCGGCAAACCCGATGAACGGCGCCGCTTCCAGGGGCTGGGATCCCAACGCGGCGACGAGGTCGCGTCGATAGTAGATGGCCCATCGGACGGCGCACAGTCTTCGTCCGACCAGGGTTTCGGGAGGATCGTTGGTGACGCGGATGGCGACGTCCGCGTCTCGGCGCGACAGATTGAGGATTTCACCCGACAGCGTCAGTTCGATAACAACGCCCGAATATTGAGCCTGAAAC
This sequence comes from Hyphomicrobiales bacterium, assembly GCA_019237205.1. Taxonomy (GTDB): domain Bacteria; phylum Pseudomonadota; class Alphaproteobacteria; order Rhizobiales; family Beijerinckiaceae; genus Roseiarcus. Next base: position 3,968 of record JAFAHO010000224.1, on the reverse strand, counting down.
TGCCCCAGGATGGCCGGAAGGATTTGCTGTCCGATCGTCTCGACCGTGGTCACGCGCAACAGGCCCGTGGGTCTGACGTCGCGACCCGCGAGCTTGCGCTGAAACTCCACGATGGAATCGGCCATGGTGGTCGCAAGCGAGATCATCTCCTCGCCCGCCGCAGTCGGCCGATATCCTTCGCGGGACCGCTCGAACAGGGGCGCTCCGACAGCGATCTCGAGCGCCGTGAGTCGCCGGAAGACGGTCGAATGATTGAGGCCAAGGACTTCCGCCGCGCCTCCAAGCGAACCCGAATCCGAGATCGCCTTGACCAGTCGGAATTCGTCCCAGCTGAGTTCCGCGTTCATGCCTTTGGGGCCGGTTGCAGTCCGTCGATCATCACCTTGCCTGCCATGGCTGCAATTCTGCAATTCCCGCCATCAAAATCCAATTCGTCTCAGCCGCGGCCCTCAGGCCTCTCGGGAGGCGGCCGCGCGTTTGAGCCTGTCGTTGATCGCGGCGCCGAGGCCGCGGTGGGGAACCGGAGCTGCGGCTATGCGCGGCGCTCCGGTTTCGTCCAGGGCGCGTAGATAGGCGAAGAGGTTCGATGCGGCCTCGACGAGGTCGCCATTGGGCGACAGATCGAGACGCGCGGCCGCCGCGCTTTCAGCGAGTGCGCCGGCAAAATCGAGCGCGGCCTCGTCGCTCTCCACGTCCGTGGCCTCGGTCCGAACCCGGGCGCGCGGCGCATAGTGCGATTGGAGTTGCCCTGGCGCATTGGGCGCCCTTGTCGCTTTGTCCCGAACGGCGAGCGGCGCCTGAAGGACGCCTTCGATCGCCTCGCGCGCGATCGCGCCCGGCCGCAGCAGCGTGGGTCCCTGAACGAGGCACGCGACGATGGTTGATTCGAGGCCATGGCGCGAAGGCCCGCTGTCGAGAATCAAGTCGACCCTTCCTTCGAGATCCGCCAGAACATGCGCGGCGGTTGTCGGACTGACCCGGCCGGAGCGGTTGGCCGAAGGGGCGACGAGCGGCGTCTGCGCCGCCTCGATCAGCGCGCGCGCCGTTTCGTGCGCGGGGACGCGGATCGCCAGGGTGTCGAGACCCGCGCGGGCCAAAAGACTGACGCGACAGCTCGGGGCGGCCGGCGCGACGAGCGTGAGCGGCCCCGGCCAGAAAGCCTCGGCGAGCTTATCCGCCTCAGGGGTGAATGCGCCCTGGCGTCGCGCCGCCGCGACGTCGAGGACATGCGCAATGAGCGGGTTGAACGTCGGGCGTCCCTTGGCCGCATAGATGCCCGCGACCGCGGCGTCCGAAGTCGCGTCAGCAGCAAGGCCGTAGACAGTCTCGGTCGGCATCGCCACAAGGCCGCCGGCGCGAAGGCAGGCGGCCGCAGCGGCGATCGACTCCGCCGTCGCCGGAGCGACATGCGTCGTTCGGCGCGTAAAAGCCATGAGTTCTCCTTCGAGCGCGCATTGCGCCGAAGCCCGTCTATACATAGTCTGGATCTGCGGGATCGGCGAAACGGCGACATACGTCACGAGCTGGTCGCCGCCGGTCCGCGGGAAACGCAAGATCCGAGGGCTCTATGTCCTATCGTTCGCCTGTCCGCGATATTCTGTTTTCGCTCAAGGCCGTCGCGGGCCTGCCTGAAATGATCGGCTCCGAACTGGATGCGGATTGCGACTGGGAGACAATTTCGTCCGTCGTCGCCGAGGCGGGGCGTTTCGCGACCGAGGAGATCGCGCCGCTCAATCGTGCGGGCGACCTCATCGGCGCGCGCTACGAAAACGGGGTCGTCGCCATGCCGGCTGGGTTTGGCGACGTTTATCGACGCTGGGCGGAGGCCGGTTGGGGCGGCGTCTCGGCGCCGGCCGAATTCGGCGGGATGGGATTGCCGCATCAGGTCAACGTCGCCTGTACCGAAATCTGGAACGGGGCGTCGATGGCGTTTGCTCTTTGCCCACTGCTGACCGAAGGCGCGATCGGCGCGCTGAAGGCTTTCGGTTCGCGCGAGTTGCTCGACCTCTACCTGCCGAAGATGATCGCGGGCCGCTGGACGGGAACGATGAACCTGACGGAGCCGCAGGCCGGGTCCGACCTCAACGCCGTCAGGACCCGCGCGGAGCGCGCCGGCGACGGCTCCTATCGCATTTTCGGCCAGAAGATCTTCATCACCTACGGCGAGCACGACATGGTCGAAAACATCGTCCATCTCGTGCTTGCGCGCCTCCCCGACGCGCCCGCCGGCACGCGCGGCCTTTCGCTGTTCCTTGCGCCCAAATTCCTGATCAATCCAGACGGCTCGCTGGGCCAGCGCAACGATTTGCGTTGCGCCAGCATCGAACACAAACTCGGCATCCATGCTTCGCCCACCTGCGTCATGATCTATGGCGAGAACGAGGGCGCCAAGGCCTGGCTCATCGGCGAAGAGAACCGCGGTCTTGCGGCCATGTTCGTGATGATGAACGCCGCGCGGCTCGCGGTCGGGACGCAAGGGGTGGGCGTCGGCGAGCGCGCCTACCAGCAGGCGCTCGCATTTGCGCGCGAGCGGCGCCAGGGCCGCGGCCCGAAAGGCGGCGACGGCATGGCGCCAATCATCGAGCACGCCGACGTTCAGCGCATGCTGATGACGATGAAAGCGAACGTCCAGGCGGCGCGGGGCGTCTGTCATCTGACCGCCGCGTCGCTCGATCTTGCGAGCCACGGACGGACTGCGGAAGCGCGGGCCGCCGGCGCCGATCGCGCCGCGCTGCTGACGCCGATCGCCAAGGCTTTCTCGTCGGACATCGGCGACGAAGCGGCCTCGCTCGGCGTGCAGGTCCACGGGGGCATGGGCTTCATCGAGGAGACGGGCGCGGCTCAGCACACACGGGATTCGCGCATCGCTGCGATCTACGAAGGCGCCAATGGGGTGCAGGCGATTGATCTCGTGCAGCGGAAGCTGCCGCTGGCTGGCGGCGAAACGGTGAGAAACGAAATCGCCGGCATCCGCTCGGTCGCGCGGCAAGTCGCAGGGACTGGCGGCGACGGGTTCGGCGGCACGGCCGCGGTCCTCTCCGACGCGGCGGACGCGCTCGATGCCGCGACGATCGCCATGCGCGGATGGCTTCAGAGCGACCAAGAGTCGGCGCTGGCCGGCGCCGCGCAATATTTGCGGCTGTTCGGACTAACGCTCGGTGGCGCATGCCTGGCGAAGGCGGGGCTGGCGGCCGAGGCGCTCGCCGTCCAGGGGAACGGCGGCGAGCTTGCGCGCGTCGGTCTCGCCCGTTTCTTCGCTGAGAAACTGCTTCCGGTGGCGCCGGGCCTCGCGCGCGCCATCGCGGCTGGCTCCGCGTCGCAGCAGACCCATGAAGCCATTCTGGCGGACAGCGCATGACGCAAGGAATCGAAGTGAGGCGAGACGGCGCCGTCATGGCGGCGGCCTTCGACCGGCCGGAAAAGAAGAACGCGATCACCGGCGCGATGTACGAAGCGCTGATCGAGGCCTTCGACGAGGCCGCACGCGATCCGGACGTTGGCGCTCTCGTTCTCAGCGGCAACGGCGGGGATTTCACTACCGGCAACGATATCGCCGATTTCCTCGCGCTCGCAACCGGCGCCGTCGGGTCGCGCGATATGCATGACGCTCCCGCCTGGCGGTTCACCAGCAGGCTTGCGCGTTTCGAAAAGCCGCTGGTCGCAGCGGTCCAGGGGCTGGCGGTCGGGGTCGGCGCGACGCTCTGCTTCCATTGCGACCTCGTCTACGCCTCGCCCGGCGCGCGCTTCCACATGCCTTTCGTCAATCTGGGCCTCGTTCCGGAGGCTGGCTCCTCGCTGCTCGTCCCCTTACGATTCGGCCGGGCAAGGGCGTCGGAGCTCCTGCTGCTCGCGGAAGCCTTCGATGCCGAGACCGCGCGGGAGCTCGGCCTCGTCAACGCACTTGTGCCCGAGTCGACGCTGCTCGCGCATGCGATGAGCAAGGCGGCGGCGCTCGTCGCCAAGCCGCG
>JAFAHO010000020.1 GCA_019237205.1 Hyphomicrobiales bacterium | reverse complement strand
AAGCCACCGGCTACGGGGACCTGGTCGAGAACAGGCTCGCCGAGGGGCGGTTTTTCAAAGGACCGAGCGCGGCCTGGTTTCGCATGAACCATCCGCTGGTGAAAGGCGGGACGACAAGCCCCTATCAGCGCGTGGCGGTGGCGGCGGCGGATTCCGGCAACGGCATCAGCGCCGCCCTGCCCGCAAAACAATTCGGCCAGGGGCTCCGCCCCTGGACCCCAAGAGGTAAAGAGGCGAGGACTTAAGGGGTAAGCGTCCGGGCGACCCGGAACCCCAGAGCGCTGCCCCGGTCGACTGTGCTGGCCCTGTTGCGGTTCGCGGAGCGGAGGGAGTCTGGGTTGATGATCCAGGAACCGCCACGGACGACACGGCTACTGCGAGCGTCGCTCGTCCATGGCGAGCCATCCGTCGGCGCTCCCTTATAGCTGTTGTTCCAGCAATCCTCCGTCCACGCCGAGACATTGCCAACCATGTCATTGAGACCGAACCGGTTCGCGGCGAACGACCCGACCGGCGCCGTCTGCTTATCGTCCCATTGGCTGCCGCAGCCATAGCAATTGGCCATCGCCTGGCCATCGAGCTTGATGTCGTCGCCCCAGGGGTATTTCGTCTCGCTTCCGGCGCGCGCCGCATATTCGTGTTCGGCCTCGGAGAGCAGCCGATACGGCTTGCCAGTGACGCTGGACAGCCATTTGACATAAGCCTGCGCGTCATCCCAAGTCACGTTGATCGCCGGACGCCGGCCGCGCCCCCATCCGTTATCGCTCACATCCGAACGGCAGCCGCCACGGGCGGCGCAGGCGTCCCACTCGTCGAACGTCAGCGCGAACTTGGCGAGCGCGAACGGCCTTGCGATCGTCACTTCGTGCTGAGGATGCTCGTCAGCGTTGCCTTGCCCCTCAGGCGAGCCCATCAGGAAACGCCCGGCCGGCACGACGATCATCTCCGGACAATCGGGGCCCTCCTTGAAGGAGTCGCCCGGTTTGAGAGCGCGCTCCTCCGCTGCCGTGAGGGGCGCCAGATGCATCTTAGCGAGGGCCTCCTTGCGCACCCTTTCCTGCTCCTCCTCCTCGCCGCGCCGCTTGGTCTCGGCCTCTTGACGTTCCCGCGCCTCTTCCTCGGCTCGCTTCTTCGCAATCGCCTCCTTGCGCAGCCTTACTCGCTCCTCGGCCTGTCGTCTTGCATCGGTTTCCTGCCGAAAGCGCTCCTCGTCCTCGGCGCGCTTTTTGGCCTCGGCCTCCAGCTGGCGGCGTTCCTCCGGCGAGACCCACGGTTCGCGCAGCTTCGCGACGATCTGCTCGCAAAAGCTTTCGATCGCCTCGCCATAAACCGTCGTTTCGGGGGCGACGTGGCGGAAACGACGCCAGTCGAAATGTTGGCGCTTGCCGACAATCGACAGCACCGGATCGTTGCGCCATTTCGCCTCGTCCAGCAGCGCCGGCACCGGGACGTAGAGAATCGGGAAGATGAGGTCGTCGCGGCCGAGCTCGCTCTCCCGCGCCAGGAACGACTCGAATTCGAATTTGCAGTGCCTGCTCGCAACGGCGCGCGGCGTTACGATGGGAATGAAGAACGCCGCTTGCCCGATCGCCTTCGAGATTTCCGATTCCCAGTCGTCCCCAGCCGCGATTGCGGCCTGATCCTGCCAGAGTTGAAAGTCTCTCCGTTTGCTGCGCCCGAGGTGCTGCGCCAGTTCGCTGCCGATAGCCCCTCTCAGAGCTGACAGTTTTCCATTCGAATCCTCGTCGTCCTCGCGCGAATAGCTGAAGAAGCCGACGAGCTCAGGAAGTTCCGCGAGCAAGGCCATCGAGCGCTCCGGGCCACAACGCCCGACAATAGCATACCGATCATGCGATAAAAGTCTGCGACGACCGGCCGGCGCCCCCGACCATGGCGATCTCGGCCTCGGCCCGCCAGACCTTGCCCTGCCAAATTCGAGCCCCGCCAAGATGGTCGGAGGTTGGCGACATTCGCGTCAGCGGCGGGGCGGTCGGGGATCGCTACCTCGCCCGCAGCGCTTCGACGCCGGGCAGCGCCTTGCCTTCCATCCATTCGAGGAAGGCGCCGCCCGCGGCCGAAACATAGGTGAACTGGCCAGCGACGCCGGCTTCGTTGAGCGCCGAGACCGTATCGCCGCCGCCCGCGATCGCCTTCAGCTTGCCATCGCGGGTGAGAAACCCGACGGTCTTCGCGATTGCGAACGTCGCCGCCTCGAAGGGCGGCGTCTCGAAGGCGCCGAACGGGCCGTTCCAGACGAGCGTCTTGATCTCTCCCAGAATCTCTTCGACCGCGACCACCGACTTCGGGCCGATGTCGAGAATCATCTCGTCGTCGGCGACGTGGTCGATGTCGACGACGCGCGCGTGCACGTGGGGCTTCCGCTCCTTCGCGACGGTCGCGTCGACCGGCAGGACGATGCGGCGTTTCGCCTTCTTGGCCTCCGCCAGAATCTCGCGCGCCTTGTCGGCCATGTCCTTCTCGCAAAGCGATTTGCCGACGGCCTTTCCTTCCGCGAACAGGAAGGTGTTGGCCATGCCGCCCCCGATGATGAGGATATCGACCTTCTTGATGAGATTGCCGAGCAGCTCGAGCTTGGTCGAGACCTTGGCCCCGCCGACGATCGCCGCGACAGGGCGCTCAGGCGCGCCGAGCGCG
>JAFAHO010000090.1 GCA_019237205.1 Hyphomicrobiales bacterium | reverse complement strand
GCGAGCGAGCGCCGCGGCCTGTCCAGCCCACAGCGGCGAATAGTCTCCGGACCCCCGCTTCTCCTCGAAAGCGCGAAGCGGAGCGATCGCGCCGCCGGCGAGAGGGAATTGAGGCGCGAGTTTGTTCATCGGCCCATGTTCGCGCATGAACCGATTCAAGATCCCGCGGGCCGGCCGGCCGGTAAAAAGATTGGTGAGCCGGGTCGAGTCGTCCCTTGCCTGGCGCAGCGCCTCTCGATGGATGGCGGATATTGTCGATTGGGGCGTCGAGAGGTAGGCGGTGCCAATCTGCACGGCGGAAGCGCCCAGCGCAAAAGCGGCGGCTATTCCGCGCCCGTCCGCGATTCCCCCCGCCGCGATCACAGGAACGCGGACTGCGTCGACGATCTGTGGCAAGAGCGCAAACAGCCCGGACTGCTCATCAACATCCTCTGTCAGGAACATCCCGCGATGACCGCCCGCCTCGGCGCCCTGGGCGATAACGGCGTCGACGCCGCGACCTTCCAGCCATCCCGCTTCCGCCACGGTAGTGGCTGACGAATAGATTTTCGCGTTGGTATGCTTGACCCGGTCGAGCAACAACCCGTCTGGCAGGCCGAAATGAAAACTGACGACGGGCGGTTTCGCCTCCTCGATGATCTCGGCCATCGCCGAGTCGAAAGGCGCCCGCGCCGGTCCGCCCCGGCCGGCAGATGGGTCGAGGGCAGCTTCAGCGTAGTCAGGCGCGAGCTCTCCGAGCCAGCGCGTTTGCCGCTCGGGATCCTGTTTCGGGGGAACGTGGCAGAAGAAGTTGACGTTGAAGGGTGCGGGCGTTCGCCTTCGGATCTCGGCGATCTGATCGCGAAGCTCAGACGGCGTCAGCATTGCAGTCGGCAGCGAACCGAGACCACCCGCTTCGCAAACCGCCGCGCAAAGCTCGACGCCCTGGGATCCGGCCATCGGCGCCTGGATGATCGGCAGCCGTGAAGGAAGGAATTCCACGCTCATTCTGTCACCTCCGTTGCGCCGCCCGCTGTCGCATCCGCCTTCCGGGTGGTCTGGTTGTCGGAGACGTGCGCCGGGTCGAGCCGGGCGCCAACATAGACCCCTGCGATCCCAGCGCCAGCGATAGCCAAGGCGTCAACAAGCCACCGCAGCGCCGCGCTCCGCCCGGTCCCGGGCTTCGGAAGATGTTCTTGGTCATCATGCAGGGCTCGCGAAATATGCGCCGTCCTCACCCTGCGGCGCGACAATCCTCGAGCACGGCCCTGAGTTGCGCCTCAAGCGGCCCAGCGCCCGGCGCATAAGAGGCCTCGATCGCAGCCGTGCCGACGGTGAAGGCGTCCGCGCCGACGGCGCGAATGGCGCGAATGCGCTCGGCCGAATTGACCGAGCCGGCGACAACGACCGTTCCTGTTCCCGAAAGTCCGCGCCGGCAGGCCGCGACAAGGTCGAGCGGCTCGGCTTCGGTCGCGCGATAGGCCAGAATGTCGACGCCCGCGCAGCCGATTGCCGCGAAAGCCCGGCAATGCGCCTCGACCTCGGCCGCCGAGCCGCCCAGCCGGGTCGGATGGCCGAGCGGCTTGCCGGCGAACGGCAGATAGCGCGTCGCGCTCCCGGCAAGGATGCGCATGCCCTCCTCGACATGAACGCCGCCCATGAGCCAATCGACGCCGAGCGCGCGCGCAAGCGCGATCGACCGCAATTCGTCCTCCCGCGAGGTCGAAACGACTTCCATCCACGCCGCCGCCCCTGCCGTACGGATCGCCTCGGTCAGGCGCCTCAGCTGAGAGGGCTCGGCGCCCACGTCCTTGAAGCCGATATGCTTCAGTCCCAAGGGACGCGCCGTCTCGACGAGTTCGAGCCCGTTCTCGACCGTCGCGTCGTTGCGCGTCAACATGAACACGAAGTCCATCGCCGCCATCAATCATTCAGCAAAGCTTCACGCCCTCCGGCGGGGCGCGATCCGCGTTTCGCTAGGCTTGGCTTCCCGTTGACCCTCCGCGCCGCCGGCGCGGCGGCCCGCTTCATATCCGAGGACGACAAACCGAGCACCCGTTTCGCCTCCTTGAACAAATCGGGATCAATGGGCCGCGGCTCGAGCGACACGTTCCTGCCGAGCCTGTCCTCGAAGATGCGAAAGGCCGCGACCCGGCCATAGGGTTTGTCGTTGGCCGGGATCAGATGCCACGGGGCGCGCTCGGTCGAGGTTTCGGCCATCATGTCCTCGATCGCCGTTTCATACTCGAGCCAACGGCGGCGGTTGCGGAAGTCTTCATAGGACAGTTTCCACCGCTTGACCGGGTCGATGAGCCGATTGCGAAATCGTCGCTGCTGCTCATCGGCGGTAATGTGCAGGAAGAGCTTGACCAGACGAATTCCCGAATCGACAAGGACGCGCTCAAACTCGTTGATTTCGCGATAGGCGCGCCGCCACTCGGCTTCCGTCGCGAAGCCTTCGACGCGCTCCACTAGGACGCGCCCGTACCAGGACCGGTCGAAGACGACGATTTGTCCTTTCTCGGGCAGGCGGCGCCAGAATCGCTGGAGATAGTGCTGGGCGCGCTCGTGTTCGTCGGGCGAGGCGATCGGATTGACCTTGAAGCTGCGCGGATCGAGCGCCCACCCGAGGCGGCGCACGATGCCGCCCTTGCCGCCAGTATCCCAACCTTCGAGAACGATGATCGCACGCTCGGAAGTCTGGAGATACGCTTGCTGAATCAGTTGAAGCACGCCTTGAAGCGAGGCCAGACGCCGCTCATAGTCCGCAAAGTCCATTTTCGGGTGTTCGATGAGGTCGGCCAGCCGCGGCCGGCTCACGACTCTGAAGCGCCCAGAGTTCATCGCGCGTTCTCGCAACAAAACTCGATCCTCCGAAATTGGGCCGATCGCTCGGGCCTGAGCGTCCCGTCAGTCTCGCCGCCGTCCCCCGCGGCCCATGCTTCGCATCTTCGTAAGACCGCGCAATCAAATTCGAAAGCTCCGCTTTCGCCCTGCCCCATGGACGCGCGCTGGGCGATGGGGAATGCGGTACGGTGTCGCGGCTTTGCCGCGATGGCCCTCGTCTGCTAGAGGCACGCGCTCGGTTCCGCCCTCCTGCTCTTTGAACCAGTGCTCCCATGTCCCAGATCGTCACACGCTTCGCGCCCTCGCCGACCGGTTTTCTGCATATCGGCGGCGCGCGCACGGCGCTGTTCAACTGGCTCTACGCCAGGCGCTTCGGCGGAACTTTTCTGCTGCGCATCGAGGACACCGACCGCGAGCGCTCGACCGAAGCTGCGGTCGAGGCGATTCTCGACGGGCTCGGGTGGCTTGGGCTCGACTGGGACGGCGAGGCGATCAGCCAGTTCGCGCGCGCCGCGCGCCATCGCGAGGTCGCCCACCAGCTGCTCGCCTCCGGCGGCGCCTATCGCTGCTATGCGAGCCCCGAGGATCTCGAGGACATGCGCCGGAAGGCGCGGCTCGAGGGCAAGCCGATGCGCTACGACGGGCGCTGGCGCGACCGCGATCCCGCGCAAGCGCCCCCTGGCGTCGCGCCCGTCATCCGGCTCCGCGCTCGCCAGGAGGGCGAGACGATTATCGACGACAAGGTTCAGGGCAAGGTCGTCTTCGCCAATAAGGATCTCGACGATCTCGTGCTCCTGCGCTCCGACGGCAACCCGACCTATATGCTGGCGGTCGTCGTCGACGATCACGACATGGGCGTGACCAACGTCATCCGCGGTGACGACCACCTGACCAACGCCGCTCGTCAGACCCAGATTTATCAGGCGCTCGGCTGGGACATCCCGGTCTGGGCGCATATTCCGCTCATCCATGGGCCGGACGGCGCGAAGCTCTCGAAACGGCACGGCGCGCTCGGCGTCGACGCCTATCGCGCCATGGGATATCTGCCCGCGGCGCTGCGCAACTATCTCGTGCGCCTCGGCTGGAGCCAGGGCGACAAGGAGTTCTTCACCACCGACGAGATCATCGCTGCCTTCGACCTGTCGGCGATCGGCCGCTCCGCCTCGCGTTTCGACTTCGCCAAGCTCGAGAACATGAACGGCCATTTCATGCGCGCCATGAGCGATGACGAGCTCTACAAGGCGCTGATCGCAACGCTGCCCCATCTGCCGGGCGGCGCCGAGTTCGCGGCAAAGCTCGACGATCATAGGCGCGCCCAACTGCGCGCGGCGATTCCGGGCCTGAAGGAGCGCGCCAAGACGCTGGTCGAACTCCTCGACGGCGCCGCCTTCCTGTTCGCCGAGCGGCCGCTGCCTATGGACGAGAAGGCGGCCGACATCCTCGCTCAGGGAGGTCGCGCCCATCTCGCGGCGCTGCTGCCGAAGCTGGAGACGCTCGTCGAATGGTCGGGGCCGGCCGCCGAGGCGGTCGTCCGCGCTTACGCGGAGGCCGAAAGCGTGAAGCTCGGCGCGATCGCCCAGCCGCTCCGGGCGGCGCTGACCGGCCGCTCGACCTCGCCCGGCATTTTTGACGTGCTGACGGTGCTCGGGCGCGAGGAGAGCCTTGGCCGGATCGAAGACCAGGCGAGGTTGTAGGCGAAGCCGATGGCCGCGCCTCCGGGCCCTTGGTTCAGCCATGGAGCCGGCCCGCGCGGTTTGTCCGCGCGCGAACGATTTCAATCCTTTGGGCGCCGAAAACTGTCGCTTTTGCGAGGGCGGCGGCCCTGTAGCCGCGCTCGCTGAGCGCGGCGGGCGCGGTCATCGACCGCGCCTACAAAGCGCAGGCGGCGACCGCGTCGCGGGCCGCGCCCCTCTACCAGATCTTGTGGGTCCAACGCTGCCGGGGCCATACCATTCTCGGGCGCGGAATCAATGTTTTCAAGCCTTTGCGGCGCCATTTGCGGGCCGACTGACCGCCCCCTCAGGCATTCCCGGAGAACGCCTTGCGCGCCCGTGAGTTTCCAAAACGCGTTATGCGCGCGTCCGAGACGCGCCCGAGAGCTCAAAAAGGGCCCTAAAATGCTGCCATTTCCTTCCATCTTTGGCAGCGAATCGGGACTTATCAAAGGGTTGTCAGCGACGCTCGGGCGAAATTCTTTTCTGGTCCGCCGCCCCGCCTTGGCCATGCGCGCAGGCCATCGCGACCCAACCGGTCGGTTGGGAGCGGCGACAGGCGAAATGGCTTCTACGGAACCGGTCACCGGCCTTCTCCTTCAGGACGGCGGCGCAAGAACAGACATAGAACACGCGCGCGGCGTTGGCAAGGAATTGTTGGTTTTTCGCGGAACATGGTTAACGCCCGCCAAATCCATTACGTAGTGCAACATAATGGACGTTATGTAGCGCCAATTTGAGCGCTGTGGGCCAAACCTGGCTCCAACGCTTCGTGCGCGAACTTCGCAAAAGGGCGGAGTGCGGTCATTTGAAGTCGGAGTCATAAACGGCAGCAAAGCGCAAATACCGGTCGTTCGCCGACAACTTGCCGAACGGCAAGATTGCAAGGTGGGCAGCGTACTTGACGACTGCCCGATGAATTTTCCCCCGTGGCCTTCCGTGCGAAGCACCCCACCGCGAACTTCGCCAGTCACCATTTGCCGACGTGCATGCCGCCGTCCACGCGCAGCACCTCGCCGGTTATGTGGCGGGCTTCCGTGAGATAAATCACAGCATCGGCGATATCCTTCGCTTCCGAGATCGCGCCCATCGGCGAAAGGGTCATCAAGAAGTCTTTTGGGATAGCTTTGACAAGCGGGGTGTCGACAGCCCCCGGCGCAACCGCGT
>JAFAHO010000080.1 GCA_019237205.1 Hyphomicrobiales bacterium | reverse complement strand
TGTGGGTCCAACGCTGCCGGGGCATACCATTCTCGAGCGCGGAATCAATGTTTTCAAGCCTTTGCGGCGCCATTTGCGGGCCGACTGACCGCCCCCTCAGGCATTCCCGGAGAACGCCTTGCCCGCCCGTGAGTTTCCAAGACGCGTTATGCGCGCGTCCGAGACGCGCCCGAGAGCTCAAAAAGGGCCCTAAAATGCTGCCATTTCCTTCCATCTTTGGCAGCGAATCGGGACTTATCAAAGGGTTGTCAGCGACGCTCGGGCGAAATACTTTTCTGGTCCGCCGCCCGCCTTGGCCATGCGCGCAGGCCATCGCGACCCAACGGTCGGTTGGGAGCGGCGACAGGCGAAATGGCTTCCACGGAACCGGTCACCGGCCTTCTCCTTCAGGACGGCGGCGCAAGAACAGACATAGAACACGCGCGCAGCGTTGGCGAGGAATTGTTGGTTTTCCGCGGAACGTGGTTAACGCCCGTCAAATCCATTATATACGTAGTGCAACATAATGGACGTTATGTTACACTAACCGGCATGGAATCCGAACCCAAATCTGTCATTTTGATCATTAAGTGGCGTAGCTTTTTGCACATTATCTGGCGTAACCTGGGGCATGCCAAGCGACCCGAAGCCCTCGGAACCTGCCCCGGACGGCAGCAGCCCCAACGTCCGCTACCGGCGACCTAGCGACCGCCGCAGCCGCCCGCAGCGAGGCGCGACGCCATGGCCGAACTGATCAACTTGCAGGAGGATTTCCGCGCATGGCTCGACAGCCTGCCCCACAATCTGGCCGAGCGCGTCACCGCCGACGCGTTGCGAGCCGTCTGCGCGATTGACCTGTCGGAACTTGAGAGCGTGGACCCCGCCGCGCGGTCTAGGACTGATCGACAACACGACTGGTGCATAACTGAGGCAGACCGTGCGAAAACCCGCGCGACGGGATTCACGAATCGTCGGCGCCATATTAGAATCGGAGGCATGGCGCACATATCCGGCTTCGAACGCGACCAGCTTCTTCTTTTACCCGAGGCGGTGGACGATTACGTCGGCTCCGATAACCCCGTCCGCTTCATCGACGCCTTCGTCGAGGGGCTCGATCTCGTCGCGGCGGGCTTCGGGCGGGTTCAGCCGAAGGCGACGGGCCGGCCCGGCTATGCGCCGGGCGATCTGCTCAAGCTTTACATCTACGGATATTTCAACCGGGTGCGGTCGAGCCGCAGGCTGGAAGCCGAATGCCATCGCAACATCGAGGTCATCTGGCTTTTGCGGACGCTGAAGCCTGATTTCAAGACCATCGCGGACTTCCGCGCCGACAATCGCGCCGCGTTCAAAGCGGTGTTTCGCCAATTCACCCTGCTGTGCAAGCGGCTCGACCTGTTCGGGCGCGAACTTCTGGCGGTGGATGGGACGCGCATCAAGGCGGTCAACAACAAGGACCGCAATTTCACCCGGAATTCGCTGGAGACCTTCATCAAGCAGGCCGACGAGCGGTTGGCGGATTACCTAGCGCGGCTCGACGAGGGCGACGCCGCGGAACAGGCGACGGGCGGCGCGCGGGTGAAAAATCTCGCCGAGAAGATTGCGGCCTTGAGCAAGAAGCGCGGCCGATACGACGCCATGCTGAAGCAGTTGGAGCGCACGGGCGAAGACCAGATTTCGCTGACCGATCCCGACAGCCGCGCCATGGCGGCGCACACGAAGGTCGACGTCGGCTACAACGTCCAGATCGCGGTCGACGCCAAGCACAATCTGATCGTCGAACAGGAAGTGACCAACCAGGTCGTCGACATGGGGCTGTTGCAGGCGACCGCCGAGCCTGCGCGGGAAATCCTCGAAGTCGAGCGGATCGACGTCGTCGCCGACAAGGGTTATTTCAAGACCGAGGACATCGCGGCCTGCGAGCAGGCGGGTCTGACGCCTTATGTGCCCAGGCCGCAACGCGGCTCCTCGGTCAACAAGGGCTTCTTTCGCAAGGACGAGTTTCGCTACGACGCGGACCGGGACGCCTATGTCTGCCCGGGTGGTCACGAACTGAAGCCGTTTCGCTTCGGCAATTTGCGCGAGATGACCAAGACCGACTACGCCAACCCAGCGGCGTGCCGCGATTGTCTGCTGCGCCCGCGCTGCACGGACGCCGGCTATCGCGTCGTTTCGCGTCTGGAGCACGAGGACGCGCTCGACCGCATGGCGGCTCGGCTGAAGGCGCGGCCGGACATTCTCGACCGTCGCCGCGAGATGGTCGAACACCCGTTCGGCAGCATCAAGCAATGGATGTATCAGGGCGCGTTCCTGATGCGCCGCCTGGAAAAGGTTCGCGCCGAGTTTAGCCTGACGGCGCTCGCCTACAATTTGCGGCGAGTAATTAACATCCTCGGCGTGGACAAGATGATGGCGGCCGTGGCCGCCGCCTGAGAGGGGCCCGTATCACGCTTTTTCGCGGCAAAGCAGGTCGGAGGGGCGCCCCCACGCCCTCCAAGGCCAGGCCAGCGCGATTTCGGCCCGAAACACAGGAAAAAGCTTCAACCCAATCGGGTCCCCGACGTTTCCATGCGCTCACGCCGAGTTTTCGCACGGTCTGCAAGGGATCTGCACGCGCGGATTCCGGCCGAAAATTGGGAAGTTTTGAGAGACCGTCGCCTCCGTTGGGGTCCGATCCGAGCCGCCGCACGGTGCGGCGCTCGACGAGCCCGACGCCGATCAGGACCTTGACCGAGGGAAGGCCGCCTCGCCGCAAGCCTCGGCGACGACGCGCTGCACGGCCATGCGTTCGATCCGGGTCATGGACAGGTGGCTCTTTGCGAGGGGCGCGTCAACGAGGCGGGCAGAGGCGGGTCGTCACAACCCTGAGCGAGAGATCTCAGGGGGCGCGGCGCGGCGCCCCTCCTCGCGGGGCCGGAAAGTCATGGGGCCCCACCCTCGCTCTTCACCCGGGCCGAGAAAGCCGCGCCCCATGTCACGGAGGTGGCGCGGCCGGAGAAAGCGGTGCTATGCTCGCTCCGCTGTCATTCAGCTACGGGAGGATAAGTTGAAACGAATTTTCGGCGCGCTTTCGGCGCTTGCGCTGGTCGTCGCTGTGGCTGGCCCCGGCTTTGGACAGACCTACGACCCCATGAAGTTCAAGTCGTCCAAGCCCGAATCGCAGTGGAAGATCGCCCTCGTGCCGAAGGACTCGACCAACGCATGGTTCGTCCGCATGGAAGAGGGAGTGAAACAGTTCGGCAAGGACACCGGGATTAACGTCTTCCAGAAGGGACCGCCCAAGACCGACGCCGCCATGCAGGCCCAGGTCATCGAGGACCTCATCGCCCAGGGCGTCGATGCGATCTCCGTGGTGCCAGTCGACATCGCCGCGCTCGAGCCGGTGCTGGGCGAGGCCCTCTCCAAGGGCATCGTGGTCATCACCCACGAGGGCGGCTCGCAGCAGAACACCCTGTACGACATCGAGGCGTTCTCGAACGAGGGCCTCGGCCAGACCATCATGCAGGAACTGGCCAAGATGATGGGTGAGAAGGGCGTCTACAC
>JAFAHO010000325.1 GCA_019237205.1 Hyphomicrobiales bacterium | reverse complement strand
GGGTGACCCGCTTGCCCTGGCGGGCCCATTGCCCGGCGAGATGCAGCGCGAGCGTGGTTTTGCCGACGCCGCCCTTCTGATTGAGGAGCGCGACGATCATCGTGCGCCCGCGAGAATCGAGAGTCCCGTGGCGCCAGCCGAAGGCTGGGAACCGGAGAGGGTGTCGCTGATTGACCAGGCGATGTTGCCCAGGAGCGATGTTGCTGAGACACGGTTGGCGAGTTCGACGCAGGCCGAGGCGCAAACAAATGTGCGTCCCTGACCGCGGTCTCTGGGCGGAAGACGATCGGATAGCGTCCTCTCCGGTCGTCCCCATTTGCGGGGTTCCGTTAGAAGGAATCCGAAGGATTCCTTGTTAGAAAAGTTACGTGCGCGCCAAGTCTTTGATCGACTTGCTTTTTCGCCGGATTTTGGTCCCCGATGGCACGAGGATCCGGTCCCCGGTGGCACGTGAGGGGCGGTCCCTGATGGCACGAGGGAATTCACAGGTTGTCCCCAGCGCGCGCGTCGCGGCGGCGGCGCGAGGTTTCGGCTGGAAGGTCAACGGCAGATGGCTTGAAGGAGAGACGTTCGGCGCTGGAGGGCGCGCGCTCAATGGCAAGGCAGTAGCCGGGAAGCGGCTGCCGGCGGACGATGTCGCGAATGTCGTAGGCGAAGTGCTTGAGCGGCGAGAGGCTGCCCGACTTCGCGTGCAGATGCGCGAAGTCGAAACTCCAGCCGTACTCCTGCCGGCCGCCGTGCTTGCGCACGACGCGGTAGAGCCAGCGCTCAAGCCCGCCCGTCAGCGAGAAATAGGCGCGATCGATGGTGAGAACGAGCGCATCCTCGAGGACGCCGGCGTAGAACCAATCGGGCAGGATGAGCTCGACGCCGAGCGCCCGGCCGTTGGCGTCGGCTCTCTCCTTCCATTCGTTGATCCAGGAGAAACGATGCCGGCGGCGCTCCGCCGTCTGGCGGATCGATGTGGCGACCGTCGTCGACTGGAGCCGGTCGAGCCCAGCCTTGAGGCGCTGATAGTCCCTGGCGCTCGCGCCCCGGCCGACGAAGGTCAGGATCTCGTAGGGCGTCGCCGCCATCAGGCGGGAGGTGCGCAGACCCGCGTCGCGCGCGTTGACGATCTGCGAGGCCGCCCAGATCAAGACGTCGGCGTCCCAGATGGTCGCCATGCCGTGCTCGGGTACGGCTTCGACGCGGATCGCGATCGCTCCTGCCCTGAAATCGATCGGCTGGAGGCGCTTCGACTTGGCGAGCGAAAAGAAGGGATAGGCCATCAGGTCCTGCGCGTCGCGCGGCGCCAGGTCGCCCGGAAGGGCGCGGAAGAGATCGAGCTGCTCGGGGCCGAAGGCGCGCCTGCGGAGCGCCGACGCATCTTCGCCGGGCGCGAACATCAGCGCCGCTCCTTGCCGGCGTAGGGCACGGGAGTGGTGTGGCGCTTGGCGGGCAGCACCGTCCCAACCCCCGGATCGGAGGTCGAGTTCTTGGCGCCGAGGTTCGCCCACGCCTGGAGATCATCGAGGGCGTAGACGACGCGGCCGCCGATCTTCCGGTACTTAGGACCGGTGCCGTAGATGCGATGCTTCTCCAGCGTCCGGCCGGACAGGCTCAAGAAACGGGCAGCCTCGGGGGTCCTCAGAAAGCGTGGCGGCAAGCCGGCAAGGGGATCGGGCATGAGGGCGGTTCCGTGGTCCGTACGAAGGCCGTCGGACATCACCGACGGCGCGGGGCCATGGATGGCGGAAAAGGATCGGCGGGACGGATGACGGAGTGGGACGGCCGCGTCCGCGTCATCCCCATCACGGGAGAGGGACGGCGATGGTCCCGACGGTGCGGGTCAGTCGCCGCGCAGCAGCTTGAGGTATCCGCCGCGCATCATGCGGACGGCGTCCTGGACGAGGCGGATCGTCTGGCCGCGGATCGAGGAGGTCTTCCACGCGTAGCGCGCGACCGCCTCGGCGCCGTAAAGCGCATGGGCGATCTCGCGATAGCTGGCGTCGGCGAGAT
>JAFAHO010000015.1 GCA_019237205.1 Hyphomicrobiales bacterium | reverse complement strand
TTCCAAGTCGCGCGAGGCGTTCGAGCGGCTGAAGCCGAAGGCGGTGATCCTCTCGGGCGGGCCCGCCTCCGTTCCGGAAGCCGGGAGCCCGCGCGCGCCCGAATCGATCTTCATGAGCGGCGTTCCGATTCTCGCCATCTGCTACGGCCAGCAGACCCTCGCGGAGCAGCTCGGCGGCAAGGTCGAGGCCGGGAATGCGGCGGAATTTGGCCGCGCTGACGTCGAGATTGTCGCGCCCAGCGCGCTATTCGAGGGCGTCTGGCAGACGGGCGGGCGCTATCCGGTGTGGATGAGCCACGGCGACCGGGTGACGCGGCTTCCGCCAGGCTTCCGCGTCTACGCCGTGTCGGAGAACGCCCCTTACGCGGTCGCGGCGGACGAGGAGCGCCGCTACTACACGACGATGTTCCACCCGGAGGTCGTCCACACGCCCGACGGCGCGAAGCTCATCGCCAATTTCCTCTACAAGGTCGCGCGCCTCAAGGGCGACTGGACGATAGCCGCCTTCCGCGCCGAGGAGATCGCACGCATCCGGGCGCAAGTCGGCAAATCGCGCGTCATCTGTGGCCTCTCGGGCGGCGTCGATTCGGCGGTCGCGGCGGTCCTGATCCACGAGGCGATCGGCGACCAGCTCACTTGCGTCTTCGTCGACCACGGCCTTTTGCGCCAGGGGGAGGCGGAGGAGGTGGTCGGCCTCTTCCGCGGCCACTTCAACATTCCGCTCGTCCATGTCGACGCGTCGGAGGAGTTCCTCAGCGCGCTCGAAGGGCTCGACGATCCGGAGGCAAAGCGAAAGACGATCGGGCGCCTCTTCATCGACGCCTTCGAGGCCGAGGCGCGCCGCATCGCCAGCGACGGCAAGGGGCCGGTCGAATTTCTCGCGCAAGGTACGCTCTATCCCGACGTGATCGAGAGCGTGTCGTTCACCGGCGGCCCGTCGGTCACGATCAAGAGCCATCACAACGTCGGCGGCCTGCCCGAGCGCATGCGGATGAAGCTCGTCGAGCCGTTGCGCGAACTCTTCAAGGACGAGGTGCGCGCGCTGGGGCGCGAGCTTGGCCTGCCGGAACGCTTCGTTGGCCGCCACCCATTCCCGGGCCCCGGCCTCGCCATCCGCTGCCCCGGCAGCGTGACGCGCGAAAAACTGGAAACCTTGCGCAAGGCCGACGCGATTTATCTCGACGAGATCCGCAAAGCCGGCCTCTACGACAGGATCTGGCAGGCCTTCGCAGTGCTCTTGCCGGTGCGCACTGTCGGCGTGATGGGCGACGGGCGGACCTATGATAGCGTGCTCGCGCTCCGCGCCGTGACCTCGGTCGACGGCATGACCGCGGACTTCTATCCCTTCGACATGAGCTTCCTCGCCCGCGCCGCGACCCGCGTCATCAACGAGGTCAAGGGCGTGAACCGGGTGGTGTATGATGTGACCAGCAAGCCGCCGGGGACGATCGAGTGGGAGTGATCTAGGGTCGTTCCAGACCATCTCGCACCGTGCCAGAGCTCGCACCATCTCTTTGACCGACAAGGATTATTTTTCCCACCCCAAATCGCTGCATGTCACCCCAACCCGGCCACTTTGTTGGTACCGATGTTGGTATGGCGCAGGATGGCCGAGAAACGGGCTTTCGGTACCAACGGCCCCTCCTGATGGTATCCGATCGCACCCTGACCGGATGCGGATTTATGGGCGATCTCACTGATAAAGAACTGAAAAACCTCAAGTCGAGAGCCAAGCTGTACAAGGTGACGGATCGTGACGGGATGTACGCGGCCGTCACGCCGACCGGGGTCATATCGTTCCGGTACCAGTACAGGGTGAACGGGCGGCAGGAGGTGTTGACCATCGGCCGATATAGCGCCGAGGCGGCGCGCAAGCTGACGCGGGCGCCCGACGCGCTGGAATACGGAATGGACGTGTCGCTAGCGGAGGCTAGGACGCTGCTGGCGCGCGCCCGGCGTCAAGTCGAGCAGGGCGAGTCGCCGTCGAAAGCCAAGGTGGAGAAGCGCACCGCGTCAGCCGAGGCGTTGACATTCGGTGGGTGGGCGGAAGCCTACTTCAAGCACAAAGCCGATCCCAAGTCCGGGGCCGAGAAGCTGGCCGACAGCACCCTGACGATGCGTCGATCCGTCTATGATCGCGCCATCGCGGGCGAGTTGTCGAAGCTCAAGATGGGGGAGGTGACGCCGCAGCGTCTCAAACATCTGTGCGACGAGGTTAAGGAGAAGCGCGGGCCGGCCGTCGCCGTGCATGTCCGCGAGGTCGTGTTGCTGGTCTTCCGCCATGCCCAGGGAAGCGGGCTGGACGTGAGCAACCCGGCCGAGTCGATCCGCACCAGCGCCATCGCCACGTTTGAGCCGCGCGACCGCGCCCTGTCGCCATCCGAGGTCCGCGCGGTCCTGGCGGCTCTGGATCATGTGACCGCGGCGCCCACGCTGCGCTCGGCGGTGAAGTTTGTCCTGCTGACCGGCGTTCGCAAGTCGGAGTTCATCGACGCCACATGGAAGGAAATCGACTTCGCCGCCGCGCGCTGGACGATCCCGGCCGAACGCATGAAGGCCGGCAAGGCGCATGTCGTCCCGCTCAGCGATCAGGCGCTCGACATTCTGACGGCGTTCCGCACCATGTTCGGCGCCAGCCGATACCTGCACCCCGGCCGGTACGACGGCGACGTGCCCATCAGCAACGCCACGCTCAACCGCGTGATCGACACGGTTGTGGACCGTATCCGCGAGGATGACCCGGACTTTCAAAGCTTCGGCGTTCACGACCTGCGCCGCACGTTTTCGACCGGCCTGAACCGCGCCAAGTTCGATGATCGCTGGATCGAGATGAGCTTGGCTCACGCGCCTCGGAACCGGATCGCGGCTGTCTACAACGTGAACCGCTACCTCGCCGAGCGGAAGATCATGCTTCAGTGCTGGGCTGACATGCTCGACGCTTGGGTAAAGGGGGAATCCGCAAAAGACCTGATCGCCGACGCGAAGCAGCGCGCCGCAGAGGTCCACGACGACGAACTGGACGACGATCTCTGAACTACGTGCGGCTTGCGTCGATTCTGTCATTCGTCGTCATTGGTAGCCGCCAGCCGGCGGGATCGGCGATCCAGCGGTCGATCTCGGACTCCTTCCATCCTGCGCCGTTGACGCTGATCTTGATACGAGGCGGGAACGTGCCCTCGGCGATCTTACGGTAGATGGTGAACCGGGATAGGCCGGTGCGGGCGAGAATGGTTTTCATGCGGATGATACGGTCTGGTGCGGGCATGGCCATGCTGCCTCCTGCCGGGTGTGTCTGACGATTGCGGAGACCAGACAGGGAGATGATGTGCTGTTGTGCAATAGATATTTGCTGGTCGTCGTAGTGTGGCGTAACGGCCGCGGAAAATAGGATAGTTCTACAGCGCGATGACCCGGCCTCGGCCGAGGTCGATGCCGTGGCTGAACGCGAGTTCCCGACCAAGGCTGCGGCCCGAGTCGATCTCGATACCGAGCTTTCGCTTGCGGCCTTCGAGGATGGATTCAAGCTGCGGATCGCGTTCAAGGCTCTTCGCCATGTCGCCCATCGCTGACCGCGTTGCCCTGTAGCCGGATATGTCACCCGCCTGGTACTGGCGCTGGCTGGCGCGGTCCAGCCTCTGCCAACTCTCAACGAAGCGATCCGCGCGAATCTGCGGATCAGTGCGCAGCTCGGTTTCGAGCTGGAGGGCGCGGATAGCGCGATTGACCTGGCCCGTGGCCGCTTCCGAGGCAAGCTCCGGGTTCTTCTTGTAGGCGGCTTCGGCGTCGCGCGGGCCGTAGGGCCGCACCTCCTCGAAGGCTTTGCGGGCGTCCTGCAATTCCGTCACCTGCTCCGGGCTGGCCCTGCCGCCCCGCTTCTGCGCCTCGAAGATCGCATCCACGGCGCGCGCATGGCGGACGAGCGCCCTGGTCCGGGCGCGGCGCAAAGCCTCCTCCGGGTCTGCCGCCTTCTTCCTTTCCGGTGCCGCCCGTTCCTGCGCCTGCCCGCCATCGGCGGGCAGGCGCAGGCCGTCGAACATGCCGCGCACCTTATCGGGAACCTGCTTGACGATCTCGACCGCCCGCTCCACCCGTTCGCGGAAGGTGATCCCGCGCCGTTCGGCGTAGCTCTGTGCCGGCTCGTAATCCGACGCCATGTCCTTGGCGCGGTCGCGCGACAGGGTGCGGGCAAGCCGGTTCTCGTCAGCGAAGTCATCGCGGCCATAGTGCAGGTCCATGCCATCGCGATGGCGCGACAGGGCGACATAGCTGCCGTGGCCGTCCATCCCCGGCGTCGCCAGAACATGAGTGCGGTCCACCGTCATGCCCTGCGCCTTGTGGATGGTCGCCGCATAGCCGTGCTCGATGCGGCCATAATCCTTGAGGTCGAACGAGATGCTGCGCCCGTCGTCGGTGCGCACGGACATGGATCGTTCGCTGACCTGCTCGACGGTCCCGAGCGTGCCATTCTTCACGCCAAGGCCGCGCTCGTTTTGCAGGAACATGACGCGATCCCCGCTGGCGAAGCTGCGTGCGCCGCGTTCGACCGTCAGGCGCACGTCATCGCCCAAATCGCCGGCTTCCCGCATCCGCTCGTGCGCGGCCTCATTGAACGCACGCACCTCTTCATTGGTGTGTGTGAGGATGATGCGGCTCTTGTCGGGCGACGCCTGCCGGTCGCGATCCCAGCCCTCGATCAGTTCGTCGCGCGCCTGCTCGCGTGTCGGGGCGGCATGGACCATTCCATGTGTGTCATAGGCATGGATCGCCTCGCCCGTCCGGCCGGTCGCCAGATCGCGAGTGGCGTCGCGCTGCCAGTCCTCCCGCTGGCGGCGCACCTCGCCGATCTCCGCGCCGCCGTGACGCTCAAAGATCGAGCGGAACGCCGCGCCTGCCTCGATGGATTGCAACTGCTGCGGATCGCCGACCAGCACCACCTTGGCGCCGGCCCCGGCGGCATGGGACAGCACGCGCTCCAACTGGCGCGTGCCGACCATGCCCGCCTCGTCGATGACAAGCACATCGCGGGAACTGAGCACGTCGCGGCCCTGTCCCCAGCCGTGTTCCATGCTGGCGATGGTGCGCGAGGCGATGCCCGATCCGCCTTCCAGATTCTCGGCGGCGAGGCCGGAGAGCGCCACGCCCCGGACCTCGAAGCCCGCCGCTTCCCAGGCTTCGCGTGCCACGCCCAGCATCGCGCTCTTTCCCGTCCCGGCATAGCCGACGACGATGCCGAGATCGCGCCCGTCCGTGACATGCGCCAGCGCCTCGGCCTGCTCTCGCGCAAGGACAAGGCCGCGCGCTTCCGCGCGCGCCAGCGCCGCTTCGCGGTCTCTGTCGCTCACCCCATGGCGATCCCGTTCGACCATCATCTCGGCGGCGTGGTGCAGGCGCCGTTCGGTCTCGATCATGTCGCGGGTGGTGAAGCGGTCCTCGCCGCGTCCGTCTTGGCCCAATTCGACCAGATCGGGCGCGCTCCGCATCGCGCCCATGACCGCGTTGAACTGCTCGATCCCGTCGCTGTGGCGATGCGCGAACATCGCCATGTCGCGCCGCGTGAAGGTGGATTGCTGGTGCGTGATGGCGCCCAGCGCGATGGAAGGATCGGCGATGATGCGCACGCCGTTGTTACGCGCAATCTCGCAGTGCATCTCGGCGCGGTCGGCCGCCTCGATGCCTTCGCCTTCGATCCGCTGCGCGGGCGCGCCGATCTGGTTTTGCGGCTCCAGCGCGATGCCTTGCGCCTCGAAGCTCCGATGATCGATGCACGCGTCGATGTCGAGTTCGGCCAGCCGCTCGTTGGCCAGCTCCGCCCACCGTTCGCGCCAACGCTCGACCATCTCGGTCCGGTTCCAGTCCCGCACCTTCGGGCCGAAGCCGTCCTCGTCCACGGATCGCATGGTCAGCATGACATGGGCGTGGGGCTTGGGCGTCCCATCCTCGGCCATGTCCCAATGCACATTGAGGTCGGCGATCATGCCCCGATTGACGAATTCGGACTTCACGAAGTCGCGGGCGAGTTCGACGCCCTGAGCCTGCGTCATCTCGCGCGGAAGCGAAAATTCTACCTCGCGCGCGAGCTGTGCGTCCTTCCTGATCTCGACGGCTTCAACATCGTTCCAAAGCCGTTCTCGGTCGCGCCACGCCTCCTGTGCCTTCTCCGGCAGCATGACCTCGGAATGGACGACGCCGCGCTTGGCGGAGAAATCGTGGCTGCGTTCAAGCCGGTCGTCGCGCAGCCGCGAGGCCGAGCGATAGGCGGCGGACGCCACCGCGCTGGAGCCGGCCTTGCGGCCGATAACCTTGACGTGAAGATGATAGATCGCCATCGCGACCAGATCATCAGCACGGCGAAGCGCACGTCGGAACGACGTATAAGCGCGCCCTCCCTCGAAATATTCTCGGGAGGGACCACGCCGTCCCCGACTGTCCCGGCAACCTTAGAGCATTCCGGCGGGGGCCAAACTATCATGTCTCCATCAACAGCTTATGGAGAAACTGATGCGCAAGCCACGGGACCTTGACTCGAAACTGAAGTCGCTGGAAGCCAAGTCGCGCGACCTCAAGAGTCGCAAGGTGCAGCAGCTTGGCGAGCTGGTGATCGCCACCGGGGCGGACGCGCTCAGCACCGACGAACTTGCGGGCGCGCTGATTGTGCTGGCCGAAACCAACGATGCCGGAAAGAGGCAGGCGTGGGCGAAGCGCGGTGGCGCGTTCTTTCAGGGCCGGTCGCGGCGAACTGCATCGGCGCCTGAGCGCGACACAGGCCGCGCTACGGCGCAATCGGGGGGCGTGCAACCGGCAACAGGCGACGGGGGCGCGGCATGAAATGCGCATGTGGCAGGTCGAGCGCCGTAGGCGTACGCGGCATCTGATCGAGCTCGGCGGGCTCGTCGTCAAAGCCGGAATTGTGGACCTGATCGGCGATGACCGCGTCACCATTTACGGTGCGCTCATCTGGATGGCCCACAAGCTCGAGAGCGAGAACGGCGAACATGCACGAGCGCTATGGGCCGCGCAGGGGAAGCAGGCGTTCGAGCATGACCGGAAAGAAACGAAGGAAGAGACCCGTGCCGTCTTAGAGGACGTGCCACACGATGAGGGGTCACCGATAGCGGGCGGCGCGGAGACATCCATGTCGCGGCGCGGCACGCCATCGCTTTACGTCGTCCAACACTCACGCAGCCGCGTAAGTTTCACGTTGCCCCGGCCGCTTCGCGCCCGTTCTAGCCGTCGAACTGATCGCACCAGAATCCGGTAAATGTACCTCCAACCCACCTACCGAGACTGCACATTTACACGACGATCTGCTAACCCTCAAGCAAGCCCTGACGCGTTCTACCCGTTGCAGACCTTGCCGATCGGCGCTCTACGGTCAGTAAGTGGCGAGAACCGGCTGTAGGGGCTGCGGAAGATGTGCGCCACGGTGAACATGGCCAACTCAATGCTATCGAGCCTCAGAGTCAAGTGTCCTAGACTAGGGAAGGCTTTTTAAGTCTACGCGCTCCTTCTGCTCGAACCGCGGACAAGACCAAGGCCTAAATGCGTCCTGGAAACTTTGCCTGTAAAACAGCTAGAAACTTGGCCGCCAGCGCCGTGAACCCACCGAATCGAGGGTGGATCTCGTTGGCCCAGCCTGTCGGCGAAGTCGCGTTGGGGGTTATAATTCCTCGGGTGTCGATCACAGTGAAGCTGTACTTGCTTTGCGCTGCGAGCGCGGCAAACATGTCATAGACCATATCGATCATGGTTTTGACGATAGCAACGCCCTCCGAGTAGTCGTAGCCTGCGAAATCGAGCGACGGCTTCAGCCAAGCCTCTTGCACGCAGGCGGGAACGACGCCGTTCGGGAGAGCGTAGTCGTAGCAGTGCCCGATGATCGGCACGCCCCCGGCAAACAAGTCCCGGAACGCGAACAGATCCTTGTACGACGCCTCAACGGAGGCGAGCGCGCCGTTAAACCTGTCGACGTTCAGCCCGCCCCCGCCGTAATCGAGATAGATGACAAACTGGTCACCGACGACGTCGTCCCCGCCTGCCGAAACCAGGATCGCGTCCGGCAGGTTCGTTTCCTGGTTCAGCCACGAGCCGTCCTCAAGCACGGATTGCAGGGTCTGTTGATTCTCCCACGACAACATGGCCGTCGTCGCCTGGCCATGCTGCGCGAGATTCAGAATCTGCGGGGGCGGGCTTCCCATCGACTGAAGCTGGACTGGCGCCACGATTCCCGTCTCTTCCGGCCAAGGGCCGTTGTCATAAACCGGATATTCAAACCAAGAGTCACCGATCGCCAGCAGATCGAGCGGAGTTTGTTGGGAAGCGGTCCTCGGTTTACGGCGGGATCGGCGAACTCTTCCATTCAAAATCCGGGCGTTCTGGACCCGATGGGCGACTATGTTTGCGTCTCGTTGTTGCTGAGACCATTGCTGGAGGTCGTACTTCAGCTGGGCCCGAGTTTTCATCGCTTCCCTCCCATGGGTCAAGCTAGCGTCTTCAAACGAATTTACGCGTATTGCAAGTCCGAATAAATGGCGATAACCTTCGTAGCAATTGGGATCGGGGGATTTGCCATGGGGCTGGCGACGTCGAGAAGCGTCGGCCTCCTGTCGGAGGTGGCGGTCCTGTCGCCTATCCGCAAGGGCCGCGTGCCGGGCGAGCGGCGGACCTACGAGGAGCGGGCGCGGACGCTGATCGCGACCATCGAAAATCGCGTTCAGCAAGGCGTTCCGCACGAGCTGGACGCCGTCACCACCATCCATTTCGGCGAAATCATCGTCATCCGGCCCGAACAGTACCTCGTCTTCTCCAAGGTCGACGGGGTCGCCTACAAGGACCCGCCGGACGGCGAACAACCGGCGCCGATCGACGACTACTGCGTGGCGGGCGGGACCGCGCCGCCCAAGCCCGAGTTCCGGTCCTTTCTTCTCACGATCGTGTTTTTCGACGGCGACCTGCACACCTATTTCAAGGACATCGCGGTCTTCACCAATACGCGGTTCGATCAGGTCTTCCAGAATTGCGAGGATTATCCCGCGGGCGGCGCACAGGATTTCGAGGGTTTCTGGAACTGGATCCGGCGCTACCAGATGCCGGTCGACCTCTTCTGGCCGCGCTATCCGAACCTGTCGGCGCCGCGCATCCAGCAGCTCGCGGCGTTCAAGCGCTGCTTCGACGCTTTCGTTGCGCGCGTGCGACCGGCGGAGGGCGCCCCCGTCAAGGGGCTCGACGCCCTGTTCGACGAATTTCTGCGAAAGAACGAGGAATACGCGCAGAACTTTCCCAGTCCTGGCGGCGTCTACGAACGGCCGCCGGGATGACGAGGAGGGGCGGATGGCGGTCGCGCAGGTGCTGAGACGGGCGGCGTCCGCGCGCGCCGCCGCCCCGCCCCTGGCGGCCTCCGTTCAGGCCCACTTCGGACGCGCGGCCAAATTTGCGAACCATAAGACGCGCGACTGGACGCTCTTCTTCTTCTTCCGCATCCTTTCGGAGGCCGAATTCGAGGCGGATCTTAAGCGCATCGAACGGGTTGCGCAGCTCCTTCGGGAGGGCGCCGACGCGCGGGCGTTGGGCGAACTTCGGATCGCCGCCGGTCAGACCTGGACGACCCCAAACGCGGGCCGGCAACCGTTCAGGAACCTCGTGCCGAATGCATCCGCCGGGGCGGCGTCCTCTGCCGCAGCCCTCCCCGCCGCCGACGCCTTCCGAGCCTTTCTGAAGGCCGTCCTCGATCACGACTTTGCGCCGCTCAAGGCGATTGAGGAGAAATGGTTCGCCACGGCGAGCGCCTCGTTGCTCGGCCTCAAGGGCGACGACGCCCTCTCAGAGCCCCATTTCGAGGCGCGGCTCGAGGCGCTCGCGGCGAATGTCTACGATGGCCGTCCCTCGGGCGCCGCCGATGACTTGGGCGGGATGTGGGCGCAGCTCGGAATTGCGCCGGAGCTTGCCTCGCACAGGCGCATCTTGGCGCTGCTGTGCTCCACCCTGGTGGAGAGCTACTTCAAAACGGCGCGGAGCGTTCAGCGCTTCGACCAGTTCGGCGAAGGGAAGGGGCCGGCCGAAGCCGGGCGGCGCGCGCTTGGCGGCGGTCTTGCGGGCGTCGTCCTTTACGAACTTCTCAGGCTCTTGCAGCCAGCCAAAGCGCGGGCGGTGGAATATCGAGGCCCCGACAAACGGGCCCCCGCGCCCGTGCGCAGCGAGCTTGTCGAACAGCAAACGCTTCCCGACCGCCGTGCGCTGAGCTGGGACGCGTGCCCGGTCAACTTCGTGTTCACCTACGCCGGCCTCGCGGCGCTTGGGGTCAAGTCCGAGACTCTCGCCTCGTTCCCGGAGCCGTTCCAGCAGGGCATGGCGGCCCGCGGCGACCGGTTGGGAGACACGGGGCCGAGCGCGCCCTCGGCCTGGGACGAGCCGCTTGGGATGAACGACGCCGAGAACGCCGAAAGCGTCCATGGCTATTTCACCGGCGGCTTCCTCGTCGGCGACGACGATCACCCCGTTCCGGCGTCGTTGTGGGACCGCCTGCGCGCCGACATCGCCGCCCTCAACGCCGGATCCCCGGGAGAAGGCGTTTTTCTCAGGAATCTGCTGAACTTCTGGTTTCGCCAATGGGGCCTCGAAATCGTCCGTCTGGAGCTCGGCGAGGATCCGTATGAGGTCGACCGGGACGGGTACGTGCGCCGGGTGCGGCGGGGCCCTTATCGGGTCGAGCATTTCGGCTTCGCCGACGGCGTGAGCCAGCCCTTCGCCGTCCTCGGGCCGCAAATCCCCTTTGATCCCCCGCCCGGCGGCGGAACCCCGGCGCCGAACCGCACCTGGGCGCCCGTTGCGCCGGGCGAGATCTACCTCAGCGAGCCCGATGAAGACGGCGCCGTTCAAGAGGCGCCGCTCAACGCGCTCTTGCGGCAAGGCTCGACCTATGTCGTCTTCCGCAAGCTCGAGCAGCAGGTGCCCGAGTTCCACGCCTTTCTCGCAAACCAGCGCCCCGACGACGATGAGGCTCAGCTGAAGCTCGCCGCGGAATTCGTCGGACGTTGGCCGTACGGGGCCTCGCTCGTCGTGTCGCCCGATCGGCCGCTCGGCCTGGGCCCGCATCCGCAGCGGGTCATCAACGACTTCCTCTACGCGGCCGACGATCCGCGCGGCCAACGATGTCCCCTCGGCGCGCATGCCCGCCGCACGAACCCGCGCGACACCGGCGGAACGGACGAGGTCCGGCGTCATCGAATCCTGCGCCGCTCGATCAGTTACGGCGGGCCGTTCTTGCCGCCCGACGCGGACGGCGACGGGCGCAGACGCGGGCTCTTCTTCATCGCCCTCAATTCGCGGATCGACATGCAGTTCGAGCTCGTGCAGAGCCGGTGGATCGACGGCGGCGAGTTCCTCGGGCAGGTCGGGCTGAACCGCTGCCCGATCGTGGGGGCCCACGAGGGCAAGGCGGGCGACGCGTTTCTCGAAGCCCGCGCGGTCGCGCCGGTCACCCACTTGCCGCGATTCGTCACGACCCGCGGCGGCGACTACTTCTTCGCCCCCGGCATCGAGGCGCTGCGCGCGATTGCGGCGGGCGCGACGTTTCCGCCGGACGGCCCGGCGCCCTACGACGGCGTCAGCATGGGCGACGCCTACACGCCCTCGCTCTTCAATCCGCTGCTCGATGCTCACCGCCTGGCGGACTATGCCGATGAAATCCTCGACCCCTTAAGCGGCGTCAACGTGATCCGGGTCGTCCCGCCGGAGTCGCCCGTCGCGGGCGACCCGGCGGGAGGCCCCATCGCTTTTGTCGCCCGTTACAAGGACGTCGTCAAAGTCCTTTCGACAGTGGCCGACACCGATCCGCTCGTCTATTCCGTGCTGCCCTATCGCGCCGCGGGGCTGCGCATCACCCGCGGCCACGAGCTCATCGAGGGAACTGAGCCCGGGGTGTACCCGCTCGCCTCGACGGCGGCCGAGCACAAGCTCCTCCATGAGATTCTGGACGCCGCCTGGCCGAGGCTCAATTCGGGGAGCGTGCCGATCTATGCGGTCATCGACCGCTGCCTGAAGGAGACCCTCGACTTCGCGATCCGACGAGTCGCAACGCGCGGCGAGGTCGACCTCGTCGCCGATTTTGCCCTCGCCTCCGTCTATTCGGTCATCGCCAATGTCTTCGGCATCCCTGGCCCCGACTGGGTGACCGAGCTTGCGATCGCCCTGCCATTCTACCGTCAGCATGTGGGCCAGCTTGCGCCCGGCTGGCTCGACACGCTCAAGACGCCGCCCCCGCTCATTCCCGGCCTCGCCACCCTGCAGACCTGGTCCGTGGCTCTCTCGTTCGACATCTTCGCAAACTATGAGGGAGCGGCGGAGCTGATGGCGGTTTCGGATCAGGCTGGCGGCGAATTCCTGGAATATCTCGACGAGTTGATCGCCACGGTCCGCACGACCCTGCTTTCCCAGCCTGTCCGGATCCCGCCGCCCCCGACGACGCTTGTCGAGGCCTTCATCCGCAACGAAGTGCAATTCGTTGGGCCGGCCCGCCCCTATTCAAACGCGCAGGCCTATTACCTTGACGTTGCGACTTTGCTGATGGGCCTGACCGTCTCCGCCATCGGGGCCATTCTTAGCGCCTTTGGCTACGCCATGGACGCCGTCCTGGATTTCGGGCTCGACCTGCCGACGCTGATCCCGATCCTCACCAAGCCGCCGAGCAATGGCCGCGGCTCTGCCGATGACGGCATTCCCCTTCTGATCTACGAAACGTGCCGGCTGAACCCGCCCGCTCCCATCCTCATGCGAGCGTGCGTGCAGGACGATACGCTTCCGAGCGGCGGCGCGGTCAAGGCCGGCGACTTCGTCGCGGCGATGGTAGCGGCGGCGGGGATGGACCCAAGGGGCCCCTTCGCCGACCATCCAGAAGCTTTTTCGCTGTTTCCCTTCCTGCCGGGTCCGGCGCGCGACATCACGAAATATCTCCTGTTCGGCGTCGTGGACGGCGGACGGCTCTGCTGGGGCCGGGACAAGCTTGCGCTGCTGGCGGTCACCGAATGCATCAAGGCCGCCGGCCGGCTCCACGACTTGCGTCGCGTCCCCGGCGCTGACGGCGCCTTGCGGACCAACATCGGGACCAAGCTTGGAATTGCGCTCGGACTTAAGGCGAGGTTCGACCGGGTGCTGCCGGACTGGCCTTGACCGGCACGGCTCAGGCGTCCGCGACGATGGCATAGCGTCGGCACAGTTCCTCCTGCTCGGCCAGGTCGGCCTTGGCGCCGTTCGCGTCGCCGGCCTTGACGCGCAGCCGGGCCCGAACGCCGAGACCGTGCGCTATGAGACAAGGGCTCTCGATCTGCCGGCTGATGTCGAGGGCGCGATTCGCCCTCTCGAGCGCCTGCTCAGTCTCGCCGCTGGCTGCGAGCGCTTCGGCGTAGCCCGCGTTCAGTTGAAAAAGCTCAAGCGGTCCGGTCCGGTGCTCCCGTTCCCGCTTCAGCCAATCGCTCACCTGCGCAATCGCGCGCCCGCCGCTTCCGGATCTGGCGAGGGCGCTTGCGAGCGTGCCCAGGAGGTGAGGTAGGATGACGTCGTAGCCATGCCGCTCAATGAGGGCGACGCCTTCCTCGAGGCAGGTGATCGCTTCTGCGAAACGGTTCAACCTGAGCAAGGCCCGACCCTTGGCGTTCAGCGCGAGCAGTTCCGAATAGGGCTCGCCGGCCTGCTTGGCGATGGCGATGGCGCGCTCGACATGGGTCAAACCTTCGTCGTACTCGCCGGTCTCCGTAAGGAACCAGCAGAGGTAGCTGCGTGAGATCGAGGCGGGAATGCCCGCGGCGCCGAGTCTTGCCGTCTCGAGATTGCCGCTGAGCTTTGTGCAAAGGTCGTGGTGCAGCGCTATCGCCGGCCGCAGCAGACCAAGGCCGCTCAAGGCACTCGCAAGGTTGAAACTCGCGGCGAAAATCAGCGGCAGACTGTCGAGCTGGTACGCGATCTCGATCGCGCGCTCGGAGTGCCCGCGGCTTTCCGCGTAGCGCCCAGCGAAGAAGCTCGCCATCCCCAGGTGACACAGGGCGGCGCAGATCTTGGCCTTGCGGTTTTGCTTCCGCGCGAGCTCGAGCGCGCGCGGCAGATAGGCGGCGAGACTCCGGAATTCGCCGATCTGGGCAAGGGAGCCGAAAGCCATGAGGACAAAATCGACGAATTTCGGTTCGGCCGGCTCGCCGATCCGCTCGATGCAGGTCATGGCGCGTGTGAAAGTCAGGTAGAGGGAGTCGACGGCGGAGGCGCGGCGCGCGTTCACGGCGGCGAGCCAGAGGTATTCGAGCGCCTTTTCGTCGTCGTGCGCGCCCTCGGCATGAAAGGCCAGACGCTCGCAATGCCGCTCGACGTCGCCCGCCGTACGGATCGCCTCCATTGCCGCTCGGTGGATCTGCTCCCGCCGGGTCGTGTTGACGGTTTCGGCGCAGGCTTCGGCGACGATGGCGTGCCGGAAGCGGATGGCGCCGGCGGCGATCGGATGGACGAGGCCCAAGCGCTCGAGCTCCGACTGATTGCGCATGAGCGAGGCCTTCTCGATACGCAGGGTTCCGACCGCCAGGTCGACGTCGACCTCCTCGCCCAGAATGCTCAGCGTCTGCGCCAACGTCTTGGCCTTGGCCGACAGGCGATTGAGCCTGGCATGGATCAGCGACTGAACGGAGTCGGGCAAGGCGATCGCGCTGTCGGCGTCTCCCGGATCCTCGGAAAGCGCAAACTGCTCTAGGACGAACGGCACGCCATCCGCACGATCCAAAAGCCTGTCGACCAACCGCGTCCCGGGTCCGGCTCCCCTCCAGAGTGCGCTCGCAAGTTCGAGCATGTCTTCCCGCGGCAGCGGCCCGAGGTTGAGCACCTTGTCCGCGCACATCCGGGCCTGCCCCGCCGCCTCGGCGCGGCCGGTCATGAGCAGCGAGAACCGCGGCTGCGCGTTTGCCTTCGGGATCATGCGAAGGCAAAGAACGCTCTCAGGATCGACCAGTTGCAGGTCGTCGACGACGATGAGCGCGGGGGCGCCGCGCTCGACCGCTGCAAGCGCGTCGATGAGGTCGCGGGCGACCTGAGATCGAGAGGAGGGCTCGGGCCCGGAGCGCCCGGCCGCAAACTCCTCCAGCATGACCGTCGCGGCGAAGGGCTTCATGTCGCCGATCGCCCTCGCCGAGTACGCATCCCGGACGTCCGAAGCCGACGCCATGGGCCCGAGCGACAGGCTTTGCAGAATGAGGGCTCGCATCGCCCAGAACGGCGTCGTACGCCGCTGGCTGTCGCCCGTGAAGGCCAGCACGCGCATTCCCTTCCAGCGCGCCTCGTCGACGGCGGTTGCGGCCAGTCGGGTCTTGCCGATTCCAGGCTCGCCGATGAGCGCGACGGCGCCGCACCGCTCGATCAGCGTCGCCCGAAGCAGTCGCCTCTCAGTCTCCCGTCCGAAGAACGGAAAGCGGTAGCTGCGGAAGACCATCGGCGAGGCCCGGGATTGAGGCGGCGCAGCAAGCTGAAAGGCCTTGAGTCGAACCTTCTGCAGGGCGGGCGAGCCGTCGTAGGGCGTCAGCTGCAGCGCCGCCCGGCACAGATTGAGCGTCCTCGAGCTGATCAGGATGTGATCCGGCCTCGCGTTTTTTTGCAGCGCCGCGGCCAGGTGGACGACGCCTCCGACGATATCGACGCCGGCGCGCGGGTCGCGTTTCGTCGGCCGCAAACTGGCGAGCCCACTGTGAACGCCGACCCGAAAATGCACCGACCGGCCGTCGCCGCCCCGAAGCGGATTCGCCTGGACCGCCGGCTCCTGGATCCGCCAGGCGGCCTCGCATGCCCGGTCGGCGTGATCTTCGAGCGATTTCGGCCAGCCGAAGATCGCGATGCCGCCGTCGCCCGTAAAGCTGACGAGCAGGCCGCCGGCATGATCGACGGAATGCGAGACGTGGTCGAAGATCCGGTCGAGGAGTTCTCGCGCCTTGTCGGGATCGAGATCGGCGACATGGCCGGTCGAGTCGACCGTGTCCACGGCAAGCACCGTCAGAATGCAGCGTTCTGCAAAAGCGGCCGGACCCATCCTGACGCATCGCTCCAGATTGCCGGGTGGATTGCGACTTTTCCACTGTAACAGCGGATGGCGCTCCGGCGCCATAGGCCACTTTCCCGCCCTTCGGCCCTACGGAGGCGCGGCCGCCGGTGGATTTCCGGCATGGAAACTGCGATCCATTCTGTTAGTTTCGGTCGCCGGCGCGAGCGACCGGCGGTATCGGGAGGGGCGCATGAAGGCGCATATCGTGGGCGGCGGCTTCGGCGGCTTGGCCGCGGCCGCGTGTTTGATCCTGAACGCCGGCGTCCCGGGTTCGGACATCGTCATTTACGAGGCGAGCGAGAAGCCGGGCGGCGGCTTCTTCCTGGGCGGAGACCCGACCAGCGGCTACAACCTTCCGGGTTCGGTGTTCGACGACAAGTTCTTCTGTGCCTTCTCGCTTCTAGCGCAGATCCCGACGCTCAGCGACCCGTCGCAGTCGGTGAAGGACCAGTTTTTCGCCTTCAATCAGGCTAACCCCTTCAACGATCGCGGGCACATCGTCGACGGCTCCGGGGCCGTCGTGGGTCATACGGCGGGGTTCGGCCTCACGCCGGACGACCTTTTGTCCTTTCTCAAGCTTCTGATCACGGCCGAGGCGGAGCTCGACGACAAACGGATCGACGAGTTCTTTTCCAAGTCGTTCTTCTCGACCGAGTTCTTTCTGCTCTACTCGACGATCATGGGCTCGCTGCCGCAGCACAGCGCGATGGAGTTTAGCCGCTACATCAACCGGACGGCGCTTCTGCTGCCGAGCCTCTATAACATGCAGGCGATCCTGCGCACGCCGCGCGACCAGTATGAGACGTTCATCGAACCGATGGCGGCGTGGCTCGAACGGCAGGGCGTCAAGATCGCCTTCCAGGCCTACGTCACCGATCTTCGCTTCGCTGCGTCCCCCGACCCGCTGACGGTCGTCGCCCTCGACTACCTGCGCGCCGAGGTGGCCTACGAGGTTCCCGTCGCGGACGGGGACATCGTGCTTGTGAGCCTCGGATCGCAGATCGAGGGTATGTTGGTGGGATCGAAAGCCGCGGCGCCCACCGGGCTAAGCAAGCGTCCCTCGTCAGTCGCGCTCTGGCGCAAGCTCGCAGCGGCGCATCCAGGCCTCGGCGATCCCGACGCGTTTTTCGATCCGTCGCGCGTCGGCGACACCCGCTGGGTCATGTTCACCGTCACGACGAGCAGCACGGTTTTCCAGGACCTGCTCGCGGCCCTGACGACAAGTCCGAGCGGGACCGGGGGCATCGTCACGTTGAAGGACTCGCCCTGGCTCATTTCGCTGACCGTCTTCCATCAGCCCGAAGTCGTGGACCAGTCCGATGACATTTGGGTTTGGTGGGGCTACGGCCTCCACCCGGAGCAAAACGGCGCGACCTTCGGCAAGCCCATGAACCAATGCACCGGCGCCGAGATTCTCGAGGAGGTGGTGCGCGAGCTGAAGTTCGACGCGGACTTGCAGGCGATCCTGGCATCCTCGAACTGCGTGCCTTGCGACTTGCCCTACGTGAACAACATCTGGCTGCCCTGCAAGCTCGCCGACCGCCCGGACGTGGCGCCGCGCCACGCGACCAATCTTGGATTGGTCGGACAATACGCCGAGACGCCGCAAGACATCGGGTTCACCATGGAATATTCAGCGCGCACGGCTTGGGAAGCGGTCTACCGCCTGCTTGGGCGCGGGCCGCCGCCGCCGCCGGTGTTTCAGGCCACAGCCGATCTGCCGACGCTGCTTGCCGCGCTTCCCAAGCTGCTCTGCACCTAGCGGCCTGTCGGGCTGGGGTTTTGGAGTGGGCGATTTTAGCGAGCTGAAACGTCTTGCCGCGTGGGATCGGCTGCAAGCGCGATTGAGAGGCGGGATTTAGGTCGCCTCTCGGACGCTTGCTTTGCTGGCGGAGGGACGCTTGG
>JAFAHO010000405.1 GCA_019237205.1 Hyphomicrobiales bacterium | reverse complement strand
CTCCCGGGGTAAGTTCAGTCGCCTTCCGTGCGCAGTTGCCGAATCTACGCTTTGCGTCCTTGATGAATATGGACTTCGCGACTAGTCGGCCGCTCGTCCGACGCTCGCGCCTCATATCCGGTTCTTGTCCATCAACTCGCACATTTGCTCCGCGCTTCCTTCAGACCCCGCCTCGCGGCGATAGCCCTTGCGCATCGCTAACCTTTCACCTCCATCAGGTTGGGTAGAGGACTTTCACCCCCAAGCTACTGAACGTGCCCGGCACACAACGAAACCGCTCGCGCGATAGGGGCGGCGAGCGAGCGGAGAGAGCGCGGAGTAAAGACAAGGAGAAGGCGCGGCCCTGTCTCAAGATCGTGGGGTTCAACCCGATGTGAGACAGGAGCTTTCGATGTCTGACAAGCCCATCACTATCAGCCCGCTGCGGCAGCGCATGATCGACGACATGACGGCGCGCCGGTTCAGGGAGAAGGTGCAGAAGGACTACGTCCGCCACGTCAGGAACTTCGCCGCCTTCCTCCGCCGATCGCCGGATACCGCGACGAGCGAGGACGTTCGCCTCTTTCAGTTGCATATGGCGAAGCTGCAGATCGGCGCTCCGACCATCAATTCTGCGGTCGCAGCGCTGAGGTTCTTTTTCACCGTGACGCTCGAACGGCCCGACCTCGTTCGCCCTCTGAGGACCGTGAACGAGCCGCGCAAGGCGCCGGTCGTGCTGAACCTGGAGGAGGTGGTCCGGCTCCTCGAAGCTGCCCCAGGACTGCGCGCACGAACGCGTCGCCTACAACTCCTGCCGCAACCGCCACTGCCCGAAGTGTCAGGGCGCGGCGGCGCGGCAATGGCTCGAAGACCGCGAGGCGGAGCTGCTGCCGGTCGCCTACTATCACGTCGTCTTCACCCTGCCGGCGGCGATCGCCGCGATCGCGTTTCAGAACAAGGCCGCCGTCTACGACCTCCTGTTCAGGACCGCCGCCGAGGCGCTCACCGCCATCGCTGCCGACCCCAAGCATCTCGGCGCGCGCATCGGCCTCACCGCCGTCCTCCACACGTGGGGTTCGGCGCTCACCCATCACCCCCATGTCCACGTCATCGTTCCCGGCGGCGGCCTGTCGCCGGACGGATCGCGCTGGATCGCCTGCAGGCCCGGCTTCTTCCTGCCTGTCCGCGTGCTGTCGCGTCTCTTCCGCCGCCTCTTCCTCGACGGCCTCGCAGCCCTGCACGCGGACGGCCACCTCGCCTTCCTCGGCGACCTTGCTCCGCTCGCCGCAAGAGGCGCCTTCGACGCCGCACTTGCCCCTCTGCACCGCTCCGAATGGGTCGTCTACGCCAAGCCACCCTTCGCCGGACCAGAAGCGGTTCTCGCCTATCTCGCGCGCTACACCCATCGTGTCGCGATCTCGAATTCGCGGCTCATTGCGCTCGACGAGAAGGGCGTCACCTTCAAGTGGAAGGACTACAGGATCAAAGGCCGGGACCGGTTCAAGACCATGACGCTCGACGGGCCCGAGTTCATCCGCCGCTTTCTCCTGCACGTGCTGCCGAGCGGCTTCCACCGCATTCGCCATTACGGCCTCATCGCCAGCGCCGTGCGCGCGCAAAACGTCGAGCGGGCGCGTCAGCTCCTTGCCAAGCCCACGACCGCCTCCGAAGGCTCACGCTTCGACACCAACAGCGAGGGCGAAAAATCTGCGCCTGCGCCCCGATGCCCATGTTGCGGCGGCCGCATGATCATCATCGAAACCTTCGAAGGCGTCCGTCCAGCGCGCTCACCATCGCCGACCGAGATCAGGATCGACACTTCATGATCGCCGCCGCCGCCCGTCTCTTTCCGCTACGCGGATCTTCGCCTCCGGCCGCACGCCAGAGCGCAGGGGCGCTCTCTTTCCACGGTGCGCGCGCCGCCTTTCAGCGCCGCCCTCCCGCCGCACCCCCTCATGCCTCTGCTCAACCAAGCTCGTCGTTCTCGTTCCGACCAAGCAAACTTGCACCCTCCGGCCGCGCCGGCGCCTTGCGCCATCCCTCAGCCGCCATCAAATTCCCATAGGCCGCGCCCAGCCGAAACAGTGCCCCTTCCTGCCCGCGGTTTCGTC
>JAFAHO010000308.1 GCA_019237205.1 Hyphomicrobiales bacterium | reverse complement strand
GGGCGAGCGGATCAGCGCGAGCAGCGGGAACGCGCAGAGCGAGACGAGCGTCATCAAAAGGAAGTCGTTCGAATAGGCCATTGCGGCAGCCTGCTGGGTGACGAGCTGCTCGAGCATTTCGAGATTGGGCAGTCCCATGCCCGACAGCATGCCGGCGTTCGGCATGTGCATGGCGTCGCTGAACGGCGTGACGTGCTCGACGATCTGGCTGTGGTATTCGGTAATCATGCTCGTCAGCTGAGCGATGACGATCGAGATGCCAACCGACGATCCGATATTGCGGATGAGGGTCCAAAGCGCCGCGCCTTCGGTGCGCAGTTCGCCCGGCAGGCTGGCGAAGGCAATCGTGTTCAGCGGAACGAACACGAAGCCGAGCCCGAACCCTTGCGCCACGGAATTGATCGCAATCGTTTGCGCCGATACGTCGAGCGACCAGCCGACCATCAGCCACAGCGATCCTGTCGCGAGAGTGAGGCCGATGAAGATCAGGAGCCGAGGGTCGACCTTGCCACTGAGGCGCCCGACCAGGAACATGGCGACGAACGTTCCGACGCCGCGTGTGCCGAGCAAGTAGCCGCTGGACAGCACGGGATAGCCGAGCAGGTTCTGAATGAACGGCGTCACCAGCGCCATGGTCGCGAGGAGGATGATTCCGATCAGAAACATGAAGACGAGCGCGATCGAAAAATTCCAATCGCGGAAGATCCGCACGGTGATGAACGGTCGCTTCGAGGTGAAGCAGTCGGCGAGAAAGAAGTAGAAGCCGACGATCGACAGGATCGTCTCGATGATGATCTCGTCCGAGTCGAACCAGCCGAGCTCCTGGCCCCGGTCCAGCATCATCTGAAGCGCCCCGATTCCGAGCGAGAGGCTCAAGAAGCCGAACCACGAAAACGGCACATCGCGCCGGGTCGGCGTCTCGCTCAGGAACGCGAAGAGGCCAAGGGTCGTCAGGACGCCAAACGGCAGATTGACGAAGAACACCCAGCGCCACGAATAGGAATCGGTCAGCCAGCCGCCGAGCGTCGGTCCCATGATCGGCCCCAACATCACGCCCATGCCCCAGATCGCCATCGCCGATCCGCGTCTGGCAGGCGGAAAGATGTCAAGCATGACCGCTTGGCTGAGCGGCACCAATGCGGCGCCGAATACACCCTGCAGCAGCCGGTAGGCGACCATCTGTTCGATCGAGAGCGCGATCCCGCACAGCATCGAGGCGATGGTGAACCCGGCGGTGCAGACGATGAACAGCTTCTTGCGCCCAAACCGCGTCGCCATCCAGCCGAGCGGCGATGTCATGATCGCAGCGGCGACGATGTAGGAGGTCAGAACCCAGTTCACTTGGTCCTGGGTGGTCGACAGCGAGCCCTGCATGTAGGGCAGCGCAACGTTGGCGATCGTCGTATCGAGCGCCTGCATGATCGTCGCCATCATGATGCAGACGGTCACCAACCATCGCACAGTCGGCGTGATGGTCTCGTACAGCGGCCGGTTCATCTCACCAGGGGGGCTTTGGCAGCGGCGAGACGTTTGACGATGTCGTCCGCCCATCCCGCCAGGTCAGCGATGACGCCGCTCACGGTCCGCACGCGGCCGGTGTCGATCGAAAGATAGGCGCTCATGCCAGCCCGCAGGTTCGTTGTGTCCTCGTTTGGACCGAAGCAGAAGCGCAACGGCACGCGCTGGACGACCTTGACCCAGTTGCCGCTCGCATTCTGCGGAGGCAGAATCGCGAACTGCGCGCCTGTTCCCGGAGCGATCGAGCAGATTGAGCCGGTCCAGGTCTTGTCGGGGAACGCGTCGATCGTGACCGTCGCGGGGAGGCCCTCGCGGACGTAGGTCATGTCCGATTCCTTCGGATTGGCGTCGACCCAGAGACGGGTGTCTGCGACCACAGCGAAGACCGGCTGCCCCGCCGGCGCGACGCGTCCGAGCTCGATCTGCGACACCTGCGTCGCCACGCCGTCAATCGGCGCCAGGATCTTGGTGTTGCGCAGATTGCGTTGTGCGTCCTCAAGCCCGGCTCTCGCCTGAATGTAGGCAGGGAAGTTCTCGATCGGGGCGTCGAGACTGCCGCCAAGCTTGACCATCGTCGTCGCTTGCTGCTGGTTGACGAATTCGAGAATTTGCCTTGCCTGGATGAGAGCGGCCATCGACGTGTCGCGGTCGGCGGTGGTTCCTGTGCCGTGGGTGGCAAGCGAGTTCTTGCGCTCGAAATCCGCCTGCCGGACGGTGACCGCGTCTTGGCCCATTTTGATTTGGTCTTGATTGCTGACGTAGGAGGAGCGCAGATTGGCGAACTCGACCTTGGCCGCCTCGAGCCGCCCTTGGGCGAGCGAGAGCGCGATCTGGTAAGGTTGAGGGTCTATGTCGAACAGCGGATCGCCGACCTTGACCTTCTGCCCTTCGACGACATGGACCGCCACGATCGCCCCGGTCACTTGCGGGGTGATGAGCACCTTGTCGGAGCCGACATAGGCATTGTCGGTCGTGACGTAGCGTCCGCTATTCAGCCACCAGACAGAGCCGAGCGCCAGTGCGATGAGCGGCATGACGAAGAGCGCGACAAAGCGCGTTGCCCTGGACCGCTTGCGTTTGACGACGATGGGCGGAGCGGCCGGCGCCGAGGCGGGCGGAGGCGCAGACGGCGGCGCGACCGGATGGGGTCCGGGACCTGGCGCGGGCCGTGCCGGGGCGAATTGGACGGTTTGCGCCGACGGCTGCTGCGCGGCGGGGGCTAAGGGCACAACCTCGTGCGCAGCGGCCTGCTGCGCAGTCGGTTGGTTCGCCTTGGCGTGCGCAAACGGCAGCGGCTGTTGCGCGACCAGCGGAACGTCCTGAGACGCCGCGTCGCGCGCGGAGGCCGGCTTCGGTGGGGTCACTTTGCGTCGGCTCCCGGCGTCAACTCGTTCTTGAGATTGGTCTTGATGGTTCCAAGGCCGTCTTGCATCACGCGGATCGTCGTGTCGTCGACACCCGCCAGAGCGCGCCCCATCACATCCTCGGCGAGCGCCCCGAGGCTGACCAGGGTAGGGGCCGCCTTTTCGGTGAGGTGGAGGCGATAGGCTCGTCGGTCTGTCGCGTCGTTGCGCCGCTCAACGAGGCCGGCGGCGGTCAGTTTGTCTATCAGGCGGCCGAGCGTGATCGGCGCGAGATCGAGCGCCTCGGCCAATTCGTTCTGCTTGACGCCCTCGCAGCGCTGAAGGCGCGCGAGCACCGCCCACTGGGCGCGTGTCGTGCCGAGTTCGCGAGCCCGCTGGTCGGAATAGGTCCTCAACAGCCGTGCGACGTCGTGGAGGGCGAGCGCGAGGTCTCGGGCGGGGGAGAACATGGGTTTATGAGCATGTAATACCATAAGCAAGCTTATAATGTCGCGGCTTCGTAAGCGCAAGGGGCGGGAGGCGAAAAAACGCCCGGCAGCGATCCCACGGCGACGAAAACGCCGCCGATTGCATTCCTTGAAGAAGCGGCTCCAGCTTTGAAGGGCTTCCGACCGCTCCCTCAGCTTCCGCGGTACGTAGAATAGCTCCAGGGCGATACGAGCAGGGGGACATGGTAGTGTGCGGTCGGGTCTGCGAGGGCGAATCGGATCGGCACGAGGTCCAGAAAGGGCGGATCGGCGAGTTTGGCGCCGATGTTGCGAAAGTACTCGCCCGCATGGAAGACGAGTTCGAACCGCCCGACGCGCGCCTCTGTCGACCCGATCAGCGGCTTGTCCGTGCGCCCATCCGCGTTGGTTGCGACGTCGGCAACAAGCTTGCGCGCTCCGCCGCCATCGAACTCATAAAGCTCCACCCGCATGGATTGAGCGGGTCCGCCTCGTGTGATATCGAGAACATGGGTGGTCAAGCCCGCCAAAGGGCGCTCCG
This sequence comes from Hyphomicrobiales bacterium, assembly GCA_019237205.1. GTDB lineage: Bacteria > Pseudomonadota > Alphaproteobacteria > Rhizobiales > Beijerinckiaceae > Roseiarcus. Next base: position 5,830 of record JAFAHO010000308.1, on the reverse strand, counting down.
TCGTGCATCAGGCTTCGACGGTCGAAAGCGACGCGTCCGGGGCGCAAGCTTATCGCGACTAGGCGGCGGCGGCCACAAAATCTATGCCCAATTGACATAGCTGCGGCGCAGCGGAGGTCGATTGCCAATTCCGCAACCACGTGACATGAACTGCGACAATTTCGCACAGCGATTTGCGTATGAGTGAGAGGGAGGCCCGGCCTGATGGACGACAGAGTCAAGTCCTACGATGACGAGACCGCCGAATGGCTCGATGCGCTCGACTCCGTGGAGGCCTTCGAAGGGGTCACCCGGATCGACGAAATCCTCGATTCCGTGGTCACGTCAGCGCGCAGGAAGGGCGCGCGCCTGCCGTTTGCCGCCAATACGGCCTACATCAACACAATTCCGCCGGAGGCCCAGCCGCCCCATCCCGGGAACCGGCAGATCGAGCAACATATCCGGCGGTACGTTCGATGGAATGCGGCCGCGATTGTCGTCAGAGCCAACAAGGAATCCTCGGAACTCGGCGGCCATATTGCGAGCTTTCAGTCGGCGGCGACGCTCTACGACACGGGCTTCATGCATTTCTGGCACGGCGCCAATGAAACGCACGGCGGCGACCTCATCTACTTCCAGGGCCATAGCTCGCCTGGCATCTATGCGCGGGCTTTCCTGGAAGGACGACTGACCGAGGAACAGCTCCTGAACTTCCGGCAGGAAGTCAGCGGGAAGGGCCTGTCGTCCTACCCTCATCCCTGGCTGATGCCGGACTTCTGGCAGTTCCCGACCGTTTCGATGGGACTGGGTCCGCTTATGGCGATCTACCAGGCTCGGTTCCTGCGCTACCTGCATGATCGGGGTCTCGCCGACACGGAGCCGCGCAAGGTCTGGGCGTTCTGTGGCGACGGCGAGATGGACGAGCCGGAGTCCCTCGGGGCTATCTCGCTCGCCGGCCGCGAGAAACTGGACAATCTGATCTTCGTCATCAACTGCAACCTGCAGCGGCTCGATGGGCCCGTGCGCGGCAACGGCAAGATCGTTCAGGAGCTGGAAGCGGATTTCCGCGGCACCGGATGGAACGTAATCAAGTGCCTGTGGGGCTCAGGCTGGGACGAGCTGCTCGCCAAGGACACGGAAGGCAAGCTGCGGCAGCTGATGGAGGAATGCGTCGACGGCGAGTACCAGGACTTCAAGTCGAAGGACGGCGCCTATATCCGCAAGCATTTCTTCGGCCGCTACCCTGAAACGGCGGCGATGGTCGAGGACTGGTCCGACGCGGAGATCTGGTCGCTGACCCGGGGTGGCCACGATCCCATCAAGGTCTACGCGGCCTACAGGGCGGCGGTGGGCCACAAGGGCCAGCCGACCGTCATCCTCGCCAAGACAGTCAAGGGCTATGGCATGGGCACGGCCGGCGAGGGGCAAATGATCGCTCATCAGGCGAAAAAGCTCAGCTACGATGCCCTGAAAGCATTCCGCGACCGGTTCCAGATCCCAGTGTCGGACGAGGACATTTCTCACGTGCCGTTCCTGCGCTTCGCCGAGGACAGCGAAGAACTGAAATACCTGCGCGAGCGTCGGCGGGGGCTCGGCGGCCCGCTGCCGGCGCGCCGTCGAAAGAGCAATCCCCTGCCGGTTCCTCCGCTCTCCACGTTCGACAGCCTTCTGAAGGCGACCGCGGAGGGGCGCGAAATCTCGACCACCATGGCCTTCGTGCGCATTCTCACCGCACTCTTGCGTGACAAGGAGCTGGGGCCGCACGTCGTGCCGATCGTTCCCGACGAAAGCCGAACCTTCGGCATGGAGGGACTCTTTCGCCAGTTCGGCATCTTCAGCCAGGCCGGTCAGCTTTATCGGCCGCAGGACGCCGATCAGCTGATGTACTACCGCGAAGACCCAAAGGGGCAGATCCTCCAGGAGGGCATCAACGAACCGGGCGCCATGGCCTCGTTCATCGCCGCTGGGACGTCGTACTCGACCTCCAACGTCCCGATGGTCCCCTTCTATATTTACTATTCGATGTTCGGCTTCCAGCGCGTCGGCGACCTCGCCTGGGCGGCGGGCGACATGCGCACCCGCGGCTTCCTCATCGGCGGCACCTCAGGCCGCACGACGCTCAACGGCGAAGGCCTCCAGCATGAGGACGGACACAGCCATGTTCTGGCTTCGACCATCCCCAATTGCGTTACCTACGACCCGACCTACGCCTACGAGCTCGCTGTCATCATACACGCCGGCCTCAAGCGCATGCTGGTCGACAATGAAGACATCTACTATTACATCACGACCCTGAACGAGAACTACGCCCATCCGGCGATGCCGGAAGGGGCGGAGCAAGGCATCCTGCGCGGCGCTTACAAGCTCCGCGAGATCGCCGCGGACAAATCCGTCTTGCGGGTGCGGCTGCTTGGCGCGGGCTCCATCCTACGCGAGGTCGAGGCGGCGGCCGAGATGCTGGCAGAGGAGCACGGCGTCAGCAGCGAGGTATGGAGCGTCACCAGCTTCACTGAACTCAGACGCGAGGCCCTCGACGCCGAGCGGTGGTCGATGCTGCATCCGGAAGCCGAGCCGAGGGAGCCCTTCATCACCCAGGCGCTCAAGGGCGGCAAGGGTCCGGTCATCGCTTCGACCGACTATATGAAGGCGGTCGCCGACGGCGTCCGGCCCTATATCCCCGGCCGATACAAGGTTCTCGGCACGGACGGCTTCGGCCGCTCGGACTATCGGCGGCGGCTGCGCTCGTTCTTCGAGGTCGACCGCTATCATGTCGTCGTCGCGAGCCTCAAGGCGCTCGCCGACGAGCAGTTGCTGCCGACCCGCAAGGTCGCCGAGGCGATCACGAAATACGGCATCGACCCCGACGGGCCGAACCCCGCTCGCAGCTGAAACTCGCCAGTCCTATCACCCGCGCAGGAGATCCGTCGGTGGCGAAGATCGATGTGAATGTCCCCGACATTGGCGACTTCAAGGATGTGCCGGTTATCGAGGTGCTCGTGAAGCCGGGCGACAAGGTCAAGGTCGACCAGTCGCTGGTGACGCTCGAATCGGACAAGGCGACGATGGACGTGCCCTCGCCAATCGCCGGCACGGTCGCCGATGTCGTGACGAAGGTCGGCGACAAGGTCTCGATGGGCGTGCTGATCGCTCGGATCGACGCGGCGGGCGCCGACGCCGCTCCTTCGCCGAGCCTGCCTGCGGCCGCGAAAGCTGAAGCGCCTGCGTCGGCCGCCCCGCCAGCGGCGCCGTCTGCTGCTCCCGCGGCGCCTCCGCCTTCTGCTCCGGCGCCGGCTCCGACGCCCGGTCCGGCGAAACCGGACTTCTCCGGCGCCTTTGCAGGTCCCGCCGTGCGGCGGCTCGCACGGGAACTCGATATCGACCTCAATTCGATCAAAGGCTCCGGAGAGAAGGGACGCATCACCAAAGAGGACATCAAGTCGGCGCTCGCGCGATCCGCGGGCGCGGTCGCGGGCGGAGGCGCCTTGCCGGCCGTCCCGGCCGTCGACTTCGCCAAATTCGGTCCGATCGAGACCGTGCCGCTCTCGCGCATCAAGCGCATCTCAGGGCCGCGCCTCCACGCCTCGTGGGTCAACGTGCCGCACGTCACCCACACCGACGAAGCCGACATCACCGATCTCGAGGCCTTCCGCAAGACCCTGGACGAGGACGCAAAGAAGGACAAATCAAAGCCTTATCGCGTTTCGCTGCTGCCGCTCCTGATGCGCGCGACGGTCGCGACCCTGAAAGCCTTCCCGACCTTCAACGCAGCTTTGAGCCCCGCCGGCGACGCCTTGATCATGCGGCGTTATTGGCACATCGGCGTGGCGGTCGACACGGCCGAGGGTCTCGTGGTCGCGGTCGTCAAGGATGTTGACCAGAAGGGCGTCATCGAACTCGCCCGCGAACTCGGCGAGCTGTCCGAAAAGGCGCGCGCAGGCAAGCTCGCTCCGGCCGAGATGCAGGGCGCGACCTTCACCATCTCGTCGCTCGGCGGCATCGGCGGCACGGCCTTCACCCCGATCGTCAACGCGCCCGAAGTGGCGATCCTCGGCGTCGTCCGCTCGCGCACGGCGCCGGTATGGGACGGCGCGGCCTTTCAGCCGCGGCTCATGTTGCCGCTCTGCCTCTCCTACGATCACCGGGTCATCGACGGTGCCGCAGCGGCGCGCTTCATGCGCCATCTGGGCGCGGTCGTCGAGGACATGCGGCGCGTCATCCTCTGAGGGCAGGGAGCGAAGGTCATGGCGCAGGAGATCCGGCTTCCCGACATCGGCGACTTCAAGGACGTGCCGATCATCGAGATCCTCGTTGGTCCGGGACAGAGCGTCCGCAAAGAGGCGACGATCCTCACCCTCGAAAGCGACAAGGCGACGCTCGACGTGCCTGCGCCGGAGGACGGCGTGATCGGCGAGGTCCATGTCAAAGTCGGCGACAAGGTGAGCCAGGGGAGCCTGCTCGCAACCTACGCGAGCGCAGGCGCCGGCCAGCCGGCCGCCGAGTCGCCTGCGCCCCCGTCGCCCGCCCCAACTCCAGCGCCGGCGCCTGCGGGGCCTGCCGATTTCGAGGCGGAGATCGTCGTTTTCGGCGCGGGGCCGGGCGGCTACACCGCTGCGTTCCGCGCCGCCGACCTCGGGCAAAAGGTCGTGCTCGTCGACAAGCGCGCGACCCTCGGCGGCGTCTGCCTCAACGTCGGCTGCATCCCCTCGAAGGCGCTTCTGCATGTCGCCAAGACCATCGACGAGGCTGCGGCGATGGCGGCCCACGGCGTCAGTTTCGGGCCGCCCGCGATCGATCTCGCCGCCATCCGCGACTGGCAGAACGGGGTCGTCAAGCGTTTGACGACGGGTCTCACAGGCCTCGCGCGCCAGCGGAAAGTCACTGTCGTCAGGGGCGAGGGTCAGTTCACTTCCGCCAACACCATGCGCGTCGAGACGCCGGAGGGGACGCGCGTCGTGCGCTTCGCCAAGGCGATCGTGGCGGCGGGCTCCGAACCGATCGCGCCCGGCTTCATCCCGGCCGATCCGCGTATCTGGGACTCGACCTCCGCGCTCGAGCTGCGGTTCATTCCCAAGCGGATGCTGATCCTCGGCGGCGGCATCATCGGACTTGAAATGGCGACGGTCTATCACTCGCTCGGCGCCGGGATCACAGTGATCGAGATGTTGGACCAGTTGATGCCCGGCGCCGACCCCGACATCGTCGCGCCTTTCGCCAAACGGGTCGGCAAGCTCTACGACAAGATCCTTCTCAAGACGAAGGTGACGGCGGTCGAGGCCGAGCCGGAGGGCCTGCGGGTCACCTATACCGGCGAGGGGGGCGCGCATACCGAGATGTTCGACGCGATGCTGGTTTCGGTCGGACGGCAGCCGAACGGAGCGGCCATCGGCGCAGACGCCGCGGGCCTCGCGGCGGACGCGCGCGGCTTCATCGCCGTCGATCGCGAGATGCGCACGAACGTGCACCATATCTTCGCCATCGGCGACATCGTCGGCCAGCCGATGCTCGCGCATAAGGCCTCGCACGAGGGCAAGGTCGCGGCCGAGGTGGCGAGCGGCCACAAGGCCGCGTTCGACGCCAGGGCGATCCCCTCCGTCGCCTACACTGACCCGGAAGTCGCCTGGGTCGGCGTCACCGAGATGGAGGCCAAGGCCAGAGGGATGAAGTTCGGCAAGGCGGTGTTCCCGTGGGCGGCGAGTGGACGGTCGCTCTCGCTCGGGCGCGACGAAGGCCTGACCAAGACCCTGTGGGACGAAGAGACCCAACACCTGATCGGCTGCGGCATCGTGGGGCCGAACGCCGGCGATCTCATTTCCGAGGCGGCGCTGGCGATCGAGATGGGCGCGGAGGCCGA
>JAFAHO010000188.1 GCA_019237205.1 Hyphomicrobiales bacterium | reverse complement strand
CGGATGTGGATGGCGCGCTGCAAGCGTTGCTCGATCCGCTTGTAATCGCCGCCGATCGCCGCCTTGAACGGCGAGATCATGTCGCCGATCACATATTCGGGCCCGTCATGCAGCAGCGCGGCCAGACGCGCCTTCGGCGGCGACCCTGGCGCGGAGGCGGCGAACAACGCCTCGACGAGCAGCGAATGCTGCGCGACGGAAAAAATCTCCGGCCCCCGGGTCTGGCCGTTCCAGCGCGCCACGCGCGCAAGGCCGTGGGCGATGTCGGCGATCTCGACGTCGACCGGCGAGGGATCGATCAGGTCGAGCCGCCGTCCGGACAACATGCGCTGCCAGGCGCGATGCGTTCGGCTTTCGCTCATCGTCCGAAGTCGCGCGCGAGCGCCCTGCAGGCGTCGTGGCGGCAGCAGTCGACCAGGTGATCGTTGACCATGCCCGTCGCCTGCATGAAGGCGTAGATGATGGTCGGCCCGACGAAATTGCCGCCGCGGGCGCGCAGGTCCTTGGAGATGGCGCGCGCGATCTCGGTCTCGGCCGGCATCTCCGCAAGACTCCGGCGCGCGGTCTGGATCGGCCGTCCATCGACGAAGCTCCACAAATGCCGGGCGAAGCCTTGCCTTTCGGCAAGGTCGAGATAGATGCGCGCCAGCACGACCGTCGCCTCGATCTTGGCGCGATTGCGCACGATGCCCGGATCGAGCATCAGCGCCTCCTTCTTGGCCGCGCTCCAGCGCACAATCCTCTCCGGCTCAAACCCATCGAAGGCGGCGCGGAAGGCCGGGCGCTTGCGCAGAATCGTGATCCACGACAGGCCCGCCTGGAACCCGTCAAGGACGAGCTTCTCGAAGAGCGCCCGGTCGTCGTATTCGGGCACGCCCCATTCATCGTCGTGGTAGGCGAGATAGAGCGGGTCGACGCCTGGCCAAGGGCAACGCATGAACCCGTCGGCGTGGGCGACGACGTTGGTGACGCGAGCGGGTTTCACTTGAGGATCCATCGGCCCATTGTGCGTCGCGGAGCCTCGGGCGCAAGCGCTTTGAAGGGTCTCGGAAGAGACCGACGTTTGGCGCCCCGTCAGGCGCATTTTCTAAAGGAAGGGATGGTAGACGAGGTTGACAAGACCCCTTTCTATACTCTATGCTGTTAGAAATTTCACTTTTCTGAAGTAATTCGATAGGACGACGGAAGAGTTTGATGGGAGGAAGCTATGGCGGTTGTTTTTCCCGCTGTTGGCAATCGATTCCTTGTCGACTTCGTCAAGTTCAAAGTTGAACTATTTTTCGGGTCCGTGTCCTCGCTGACCTATACTGGAGTTGCCCCGGACGGAAGTCGCGGCCAGTCTTCGACCGTAGTAATAGACGTCGAGTCGATAGTCAATCAGATATTTCTGGTCACTTGGCAAGAAGCTGATAAGACTACCGTCGTTCATGTCGAGAACTATGACAACAATACTATTGTAACAAATATTACCAATCCAGACAATACGTTCCAACAATATCACGGCACGATGAAGAGGCTGATTTCGTATTCCAGCGACATCCGCCCCTTGTTTCGAGCCTCCGACATCGCGTGCATGGCCGCGAAGGGCGTCAAGCTCGACAGCTTCGCGTGGCTTTCTGATCCGGGACACGCCCAAAAGGTCTACGCGAAACTCCAATCGGGAGCGATGCCCCCGGACGGAGCCTGGAGCCAAGACAAACTATCGCTCTTCAACGATTGGATTAACGACGGCCGTTTAAGTTGAATTTCCAAGAGGAGTGATTTCCCATGCTGCCTCGCTTGGCCTTTCTTGTGTCTTTCATAGTCCTTGGTTTGCCCGGGACGCGTTCTGTCTTGGCGCAGGGCGCGAACCTGCCGTGGGGAGCCTCATCGGACTCCCTAGCGTGGGGGACTTTCACACAGGTCGTGGCGCCTTCCGTGAACCCTTCCACTCCCGGCGTCGAATTCGAAACTTGGGCTTCCGACTCGGACATCTATCGTACGTCGCCGCCTCAGTGGCCGACGGCCGGTTCACCGAAAGTTCTTCAGATCAGCGCTTTGGGCGCCAGTCATTTGCGACGCGGGTTGATGCCCCAGGTGATCGCGCCGAGCGAATGCCTGCAGGCCTACAACAAACAGGCCGCCGCGGCCGCAGGCTTCCCCGCCGACGGTTGCATCGGCGAGGAGGTCCGAAGAAATTGGGCGTCCTTTCGGTATATCGTTTCGAACACCTTGTACTCGATCGCCGGTCTGAAAGCTGCCTACGCCAGCGGTCTTTTGGTCAATCTGCCAGCCGACGCTATCGAGGTGAAGGGGGACTGGGCGAGGGTCGAGGACGTCGAGAATTGGCTCCATATCAGCGAACCTCAGGTCAGAAGCAATTATTACGTCAACAAGGCGACGGCGGCCGGCAAAACGACAGAGTACGCCCTGTTGGCTTTTCATTTCAGCACCAAGCAAATAAAGAACTGGGTTTGGGCCGACTTCGAAAATCAGCTCAATCCGGGACGTTGCGACGACATCGGGTGCCACGACAGTTTCGGAGCGGCGATCGCAGACGTGCGAGCGCTGACCCCGGCGAACCAACAATACGGAGAGTGCCAGAAATCGCCTGCGCTGCAGTTGATGTTCGATAACGCCGGCCTCAACAAAGTGTGGGCCAATTACTGTCTAAAAGGATCCCAGATCTCATTTTTGGGCGCCGACGGCTCTGTGTTGCTGCTGGGCAACTCGGTCATTGAGCGAATCAACGCCGGCGTCCCAGTCAAGCAGTCGTCATGCATCACGTGTCATGCATACGCCTCTTTCGACAAGGACGGTCAGACGAACGGGCCGCCCGATCCGCCCCCGGTCGGAATTGTCGATCAAAGCAAGCTGAAGGACCTTGCGACGAACGATTTCATCTGGGGAAACCTCTTCGCGCAATAGATCGGGGCGGCAAGGTGCGCTCCGATGAACCGCCTCGGCCCCTAGACGCGCAATCGTGACGGGTTCTGCGCAGGCGGAGAAGAGGGGTCCGGCACTGCCTCGGAACCGCCCGCGCGGATCGGCGCCGCAATCGGTTGCTGCAGGCTCTCGTCGTCGTTGGCGAATCGATTGACGGCGGGACCGATCTCGATGAGTTCGAGCGCCGGGTCGGGCGCAGGCTTCAGGAGCGCGAGCGCCTTGGCGGCTCCGACGTCCTCGACGTCGAGCCAGGGAACGAACTCGCCGGGCTCGAGGATCGCCGGCATGCGGTCGTGCACGAGGGCGGCAAGCGGGTTGGCCGAGGTCGTGATGATGCATGCCGTATCGATCTCCCCACCAGTCGGGTCGCACCAGGTCTCGTAAAGACCGGCAAACCCCATCGGCTCGCCGCTCACGCGCCGGATGAGATAGGGGCGGCTGACCTCGCGCCGCCCGGCCGGGGCGGCGCACTTCCGCCACTCGTAGAACCCGTCGGCGATGACGAGACACCGCCGCCGCCTAAGCGCCGCACCGTAGCTCGGTCTGTCAGCCATCGTTTCCGCGCGGGCGTTGATGATGAGCGGAAAGCCCTTCGGGTCCTTGACGAACCCGGGCAAAAAGCCCCAGCGCATGAGCTGGAAATGCCGGACGGCGCCGGCGCTCCGGGGTTCGGCGGTCACCACGGGAATGGGTTGGGTCGGCGCGATATTGTAGCGGGGCGGAAAAGTCGGGGTCTCCCTATAGGCGAAATAGGCGCGCACCGCTTCCGGGGGCAAAGTGATCGCATAGCGTCCGCACATGGCGCTGCTCCGATGGAGGCGCGCGCGCCGCGCCGAATGCGACTCGCGCGCCGACGTCAGCCCTGGCGCCAATTAACCTTTACAAAGAACTGGCGTCGCCTTCCCTCGCGCGAGGTTCTAATATGCCGGCGATGTCGATCGCCATGCAAATCGCGCTTGAGGATCGCCGCGACGAAGACGCGCGCCGGGCGGCCTTGACCTATGTCGGGGAGGCTTTCGCCCTGGCGGCGCTCGACGGAATCGGCGTCGATGACCTAGCGGAAGCCGCGCTTTGCGCGGCGATGTGCGAACTCGTCGCGATCCACGGCGAGGACAGCGCCGCGCTCATCGCGAGGCGCCTTGCCGACCGCGCCGCGGCCGGCGAATTCTCGGTCTCGCGGCGGCAATAGGGGCCGCATTCTCCGCGCGATTTGACCGTCCGTGGACCGGGCCAATACACTCCTCCCGCCATGTCCATCGGCGCACCGTCGGACGTCAGGGCGCCGTCCTCGAGGAATTCCGCATGAAGTTTCGCGCCATTCGAGCCGACAAGACCGACGCCGGGCAGGACGTCCGTTTCGTCGAGATGGAGGACTCCGAGCTTATGGACGGCGACGTGACCGTTCGCGTCACGCATTCGACCGTCAACTACAAGGACGGGCTTGCGCTCTCCGGCAAGTCGGCGATCATCCGCCGCTTTCCGATGGTGCTCGGCATCGACCTCGCGGGCGTCGTGGAGACCTCCGCCGGAACCGACTTCGCTCCCGGCGACGAAGTGATCGTGAATGGCTTTGGGCTCAGCGAGACCCATTTCGGCGGCTATGCCGAAAAGGCGCGGGTGAAGGGCGACTGGCTCGTCAGACTGCCGGCGGGCTTGACCCGGGCCGAGGCGATGGCGATCGGCACCGCCGGCTATACCGCGATGCTGGCGGTGATGGCGATCGAGCGGCATGGCCTAACGCCGGCCTCGGGACCGGCGCTGGTGACGGGCGCTGCGGGCGGGGTCGGCTCGACTGCCGTTTCGCTGCTGGCCGACAAGGGCTGGACGGTGATCGCCTCCACCGGCCGATCGAGCGAAGCGGAGTATCTCAAGGGATTGGGGGCGTCCGAGATCATCGAGCGCGCCTCCCTCTCGGCGCCGGGCAAGCCGCTCGGCAAGGAGCAGTGGGCGGCGGCTGTCGACAGCGTCGGCTCGCAGACGCTCGCCAATGTGCTGGCCCAGACGCGCTATGGCGGCGCCGTCGCGGCCTGCGGGCTCGCAGGCGGCATCGATCTGCCCGCGACGGTCGCTCCTTTCATCCTGCGCGCCGTGACCCTCATCGGCATCGACAGCGTCCAGTGTCCGATGGCGCGTCGGCTCGAAGCGTGGCGCCGACTCGCGAGCGACCTCGACCGCGAGAAGCTCGCGGCGATGACTCAAACGATCCCGTTCAACGAGGCGTTCGAGGCTGGCCGCCGCATTCTGAAAGGCGAGACGCGCGGCCGGCTGGTCGTGGCGATCGAATAGCCCCAAACTTGGCGCTTCGCCACTTGAGCGGACGGCGCCCGTCCACTATGAGATCGAAGCCGGCGGCAAATTCGCCGGCGCGGAGGGCTTGCGTCGACCCGTCACAATTGTGCAATCACTCTGCCGTTTCATGGTTTTATAAAGGGACGCGCGTCGATTCGATGGGCGTGGATGGCGACATGACGGACGACGCCGACAGTTTCAGTTTGCTCCTCGGGACGGACGTCCCAACCCGCGACTACAAGGCGGGCGAGATGATCTTCCGCGAGGGAGATCCGGGCACAGAGTTTTACGTCGTTCAGCGGGGCCGCGTCCGTGTCCTTGCCGGAAACCGGCTGCTCGAAACGCTCGGCGAGAACGAGATCTTCGGCGAAATGGCGCTGATCGACGCCTCGCCGAGAAGCGCAACCGTCGCCGCCGATACTGACGTTACCGTCGCTCCGATTACCGAGAAGCAGTATCTCTTTCTGGTGCGCCATACGCCGTACTTCGCTCTCAAAGTGATGCGGGTTCTGGCGAACCGGCTCAGGCGTCAGAACAAAGCGGTCTGATCCGGGAGCGGCCCTCGAAGCAAACGTTCAGCTTCGCTCGAGGTTCAGGAACATGCGGACCAGGTCGGACAGACTGGCAGCCTGGGTTTTCTTCATCACGTTGGCCCGGTGGACTTCGACCGTCCTTGGACTGATCCCCATTTCGTAGGCGATGATCTTATTGGGCTGTCCTCGGATGAGACGGTCGAGCACCTCGGTTTCGCGTGCGCTGAGCGTAGCCAGTCGCGCCCGCGCTTCATGCGTATTGGCCCGGTTCGTCTGCGACCCCTTGCCAGAATCAAGGGCGTTACGAATGGCGCGGATCAGGTCGTCGGCGCGGAACGGCTTTTCGAGAAGATCGACCGCACCCTGCTTCATCGCGCGAACGGCGAGCGGAACGTCGGCGTGGCCGGTCACGACAATAACCGGCAGAGCCAACGAACGCGCCGAGAGATGCACGAGCAGCTCCATTCCGCTCATGCCGGGCATGCGGATGTCGGTCACGACGCAGCCGACCGGCGCGTCATCGATCGCGGCGAGGAATTCTGTGGCGGAGGCATGGGTTCTGACATCGAGCCCCTCGTTCACCAGGAAGAGCCGGATCGAATCGCGAAGGGCGTCGTCGTCATCGATCACGTGAACGATCTGCGCATCGCTCATTCTTCGATCTCCGCCGTCGCCTGCGGCACGATGAAGTTGAACGTCGCCCCCGACTCGGTCCTGGTGCGCCCACGACGCGTCTCAGCGATCGACTTCGACATTGAAAGGCCGATGCCCATTCCAGTCGCTTTCGTGGAGGTCAGGGGCTCAAACATTACCTCATCGGCAAGCCCGGGGCCATTATAGGAAACTTTGCAACGGACGCGCCCGCGCCGCGCGCTGGAGTCTTCCGGAAGTTCCAGCGGTCCGCAAGACGCGAAGATCACGCCACCCGGGCGAGCGCGATGGCGCGGGTGCAACGCTGGACTCTCGGCAGCGCAACCACTGCGACCGCGCCTTCGCCTGCCCGCGAGCCGAGGCGCAGCGTTCCCCCGTGCAGCTCGACGAGCGAATTGGCGATGGCGAGGCCGAGCCCCGAGCCTTTCATGCCGTTGGCCATTACGACGTCGCCCTGCTCGAACGGCCGCCCAATCCGCGCAATGTCCTCCGCGGCGATGCCCGGGCCGTTGTCCTCGATATAAAAGCAGACCTGCTCTGCGAGGGCCTGCGCGCCGATTTCGACCGCGCCGCCTTCGGGCGCGAACTTGACCGCGTTGCGCATCAGCGTGATGAGAATCCTTTCGACTGCCGCGGGGTCGGCTTCGATCGTCAGGTCCGCGCCAACGTCGATCGTCACTGCGATGCGCTTCTCACGCGCCGTCGGGGCGATGTCTTGCACGGCGCGGCTGATGGCTTGCTCCGCCCGGAAGCGCCCATAGCAGAGACGCTCACGCCCCGCCTCTAGTCGGGACATGTCGAGAATGTCGCTGACGACCTGGAGGAGATACTCGCCGCTCGCGAGAATGTGCCCGCAATAGTCGCGGTATTTCTCCGATCCGAGCGGACCGAAGGTCTGGCTTCCCATCAATTGCGAAAAGCCGATGATGGCGTTGAGCGGCGTGCGCAATTCATGGCTCATGTTGGCCAGGAACTCGGCCTTGGCGCGATTCGCCGCCTCCGCCCGCGCCTTCTGCTCATGATATCGTTCGGCGAGATCGGCAAGCTGCTGAGCCTGTTCCTCGAGCGAATGGCGGGATTGGCGCAACTGCGCGACGGTCGCCAGCAGGAGCCGCTCCGAGTTGATCAGTTGCTCCTCGTGTTCCTTGAGCGCGGTGATGTCCGTCCCGACCGAGACATAGCCGCCGTCGTGGGTGCGCCGCTCGTTGACCTGCAGCCACCGCCCGTCGGTCAGGCGCGCCTCGTAAGTGCGCGACCGCAATCCCGTCGCGGCAGCCCCGGCCGCGTCCGCCCCTGGCCGCTCGAGTCCGCCGAGCGCCGCCAGTTCGCCGTAGTGAGCGCCAGATCGCACGGCTTCACCCGAAAGACTGTACAACCCCTGATATTTCGAATTGCAAAGGACGAGCCGATTGCCGGAATCCCACAGGACGAAGGCCTCGGAAATAGCCTCGATGGCGTCGCGCAGCCGTTGGTCCGCGGTCGCCGAGGCCTCAGCCTCGCGCTTGCGCTCGGTCACGTCGAAGGCGATGCCGACGAGGCTCAAGCCGCCGCTCTCCTCGTCCTCGACGACTTCCGCACGCTTGCGCAGCCAGACCCAACGCCCATCGGCGGCGCGCATGCGAAACTCGACCTCGACGCATTCGCCACGACGCTCGGTCGCAAGCCGCGCGATGCCCTCGAGGCTCTCGTCCTCGGGATGCATCAGCGCCCGCAGGTCGGCGATCGTCCACCAGCCCGGGCGCTCGGCGAGATCGAGAACGTCGAACATCGAGGGCGACCAGACGATGCGTCCGCGGCGCAAATCCCAGGTCCATAAACCGCATCGACCGCGATTGAGCGCGAGATCGATGCGCGCGCGACGGGCGCGCTCTTCCCGTATGCGCGCGCGTTTGCATCGCACTTCGACGCCATAGAGAAGGGCCGCCGCGGCCATCAGCGCGAGCGTCCAGGCAAGAAGAGCGACGGTTGCGAGCGCGGCGCGGCGCCAAGCGGCGAGGTGCAGGTCGACCGGCGAGGCGAACGCCACTCTCGCAGCCGCCGCCGGCAATTCCCTGACAGCCGTGAACCGATCGCCCCTGCCGCCGGCGTCGACCCGGTGCACCCCGCCCCGGTCGCCGTCATCGCTCCAATTCCATCCAAGCCGCGCCAGTTGATCCGCAATCACAGCCTCTGGCGGATCGATCGCGATCCGCTGACCGAAGCGGTCGACCACGATCGCCTCGGCGAGCCGCTCCTCGGGATGGGCGTCGAGGACCTGGCGGATAACTCCGGCCGATGATGCCCGCGGAGCGGCGGCCAAGGCCGCGTCGAGGCGGGCCGCGAGAATGGTCGCGCGGATGTCGACCTCGCGCGCGCCTGATTGAAGCGCAAGATCACGCTCGAACCGCAAATGCTGAAGCGTCGCGGCTGTGGTGCCGACGATCGCGAGAACGACGCCGATCGAAGCGGCGGGTGACAACCAGCGCCTGGCCGCCGCGCGAGGCCAAGCCGGAAGCCGCGCCATCGCCAGGCGGAAAATGGAGCCGCCATCTCGCAGGACCGGCCCGCCTTGACAATCGTCCGCGTTTGCCGCGCTCGCACGCGTCATTGTAATAGCCAGCCCTCGTCACAAGATTACTCGGGCAACCGCCGCCCCGTCCGAATCACCACGATAAGAATCCTTGTGCGAATCTTTGTCCAGACCCTTGACAGGGCCTGACCGAAAAATCTTGCGGCGGGTTTTTGGAAGGGGCCGGCGGACAGTCGGCGCCGCGCAGTCGGCTATCGCAACGTCGCGGTGCGGCGCACCCGGCCGTCGGCGATTGCCGGGTCGACTGGCGCCTTATCCCAGACTCCGGGTCACGATGTCGCGGACGTCAGGCGACAGCGTCGGCTGGGCGGCGATCCGCTTCAACATCGCCTCGGCCTGCCGCCGGCGCTCGTCTTCGAGCGAGCGCCAGGAGCGCATGGCTGTCAGAAGCCGCGCGGCAATCTGCGGATTGGTGGGGTCGAGCGTGACGACGACCTCCTCGAGCAGCGCGAACCCTGCCCCGTCGGCGCGGTTGAATTGCGTATGGTTGGCGGAGAACCCGCCGATCAGCGCGCGCACCCGGTTGGGGTTGGACATCGAGAAGCCGCGGTGGCTCATGAGCGCCCGTACGCGCTCGAGCGTCTCCCGCTCGGGGATTTGCGCCTGCAGGGCGAACCATTTGTCGAGGATGAGCGGCTCCATGGCGTAACGCCGGCCGAAGGCGTCCAGCGTATGTTCGCGTGTCGAGCTGGGTTTGAGCGCAATCGTCGCGAGCGCGCCGAGACGCTCCGTCATGTTGTCGGCCTCGCGCAGCTGGCCGTGCGCGAGCGCAAGGCCATCGATCACGTTGCCGTCGACGAATAGTGCGAGCGCTCCGTTGCGCAGCGACCGCCGACCGGCCGCGGTCGCGTCGGGGCTAAACGGCGACGAATCGGCGAGCTGCCTGTGCAGTTCGACCAGCGCGTCGCCGTGCGCTCGGCCGAGTCCGCCCCGCAACGTTTTTCTCGCCGTATAAATTGCGTCCGGGTCCACGTCCTCGCCGATTTCACGCGCAATGTCCGCCTCGCTCGGCAGCGTCATCGCGAGCGCCGCGAAGGCCGGGTCGATCCGTCCTGCCCGCGCGTCCTCGATCAGAGCGCCAAACGCCGCGACGAGCCCCGCGTTGTGTTCGGGCGCCCGTCCGGCCCGGATCGTCTTGACGCCGCGCAGCAGCACGCGCGTCGCCAGACTCTGCAACGCCTGCCAGCGGTTGAAGTTATCGCTGTCGCGCCGCGAGAGAACGATGAGATCGTCTTCGGTTAGATCGTCCTCAACCCGGACCGGCGCTGAGAAGCCTCGCAGGAAGGAAAGCGCGGGCCTCCGCGGCACGTCGCGAAATACGATCGTCCGCTCGGAATCCTTGAGTTCAATCACGCCCTCCTCGAGCTCGCCGGGCGACGCATCGGGAGAGATCAGAGGCATGTCGCCGCCCTGAGGATCGACGAGGCCGAGCGCGAGCGGCATTGTCATCGGCAGCTTGGTCGCCTGCCCAGGCGTCGGGGCGATTGACTGGACGATCTCAAGACAATAAGTCCGCTCGACCGGGTCATACTTGCTCCGGACCGTCAGCTTCGGCGTCCCGGCCTGACTGTACCATCGCATGAAGCGGCCAAGATCGCGGCCGGAAGCATCGGCGAAGCATGCGATGAACTCTTCCACCGTGGCCGCGGTCCCGTCATGGCGCTGGAAATAGAGATCCATGCCGGTGCGGAACGCGCGCGGCCCGATCAGGCGCTTGAGCATCCGGATGATTTCAGCGCCCTTTTGATACACGGTCGCGGTGTAGAAGTTGCTGATCTCGTTGTAGACTTCGGGCCGTACATTGTGTGCGAGGGGGCCCGCGTCCTCGGGAAACTGCGCCGAGCGCAGCACGCGCACCTCGGAGATGCGCTTGACCGGGGCGGAGCGCATGTCGGCCGAGAATTCCTGGTCGCGGAAGACCGTAAGCCCTTCTTTGAGGCAAAGCTGGAACCAGTCGCGGCACGTGACGCGATTGCCAGTCCAGTTGTGAAAATATTCGTGTGCGATCACGCCCTCGATGCCCGCATAGTCCTCGTCGGTGGCGGTTTGGGGCGAGGCGAGCACATATTTGTCGTTGAAGACATTCAATCCCTTGTTCTCCATAGCGCCCATGTTGAAGTCGGACACCGCGACGACGTTGAAAACGTCGAGATCGTATTCGCGCCCATAAACGCGCTCGTCCCAGGCCATCGAGCGCTTGAGCGCGTCCATGGCGTAATCGGCGCGCTCCTCGCGTCCCGGCTCCACGTAAATCGTGAGCGCGACCTTTCGGCCTGACGCGGTGAGGAACGAGTCGGAAATATGCGCGAGCTCGCCCGCCACCAGCGCGAACAGGTAGCATGGCTTCTTGTGCGGGTCGGTCCAGATCGCCCAGTGGCGCGCGGGGTCGTCGGCCTCGCCGAAGTTTTCGCGATTGCCGTTGGCCAGCAGGACCGGCGCCTCGGCGCGATCGGCCTCGAGCCGCACCCGATAGGTCGAGAGCACATCCGGACGATCGAGAAAATACGTGATGCGGCGGAAGCCCTCGGCTTCGCATTGCGTGCAATAGGCCGAGCCGGACCGATAAAGCCCCATCAACTTGGTGTTGGCGGCCGGATCGAGCCCGGTTTCGATTTTGAGCGTGAACGGGCCAGGCGGCGGGCGAGGGAGCACGAATTGCGAGGCGCTCGCCTGAAAATCGGCGGCCGCCAACGGCGCGCCATCGAGTTCCGCCGAAACGAAGACGAGTTCGTCGCCGTCGAGAACGAGCGCGACGTCCGCTTCGCCCGCCGGATTGGGCCTGACCGTCAGAGTCGATGCGACGCGGGTGGCATGGCGATCGAGCGAAATATCCAGTTCGACCGCGTCGATGAGGTAATCCGGGACGCGGTAGTCGACGAGACGAACGGGTTGACCGACCGAAGTGCGCATGGGCGCGGGCCTTTTCGATGGATGGAGAATGGTTTTCTTGTGAGCCGAGACTCGCGGACAAAGTGGCGCCGCGGCTCGGCCGGGTTTTCGTCCGTTCAGGCCATAGCCAAGCTGATCGCCGCCGAGGGCGTAAACGTCAAACCGTACCGAAGCAAGGCTTTTTGCAAGGCCGCCCCTGGTGGCGCGCCGCTGGTGAAAATGGCGGCGCCCGGGCGGCGCTGCGCCGAGCCTCTCGGGGTCTCGCCGAGCAGGGCGTCAAGCCGCCGCGCAATCGCCGCTGCGGGGTCGACAAACAAGACCGGCCACGGCGCAAGCCGCTTCAACGCGTCGATCAGCAAAGGGAAATGGGTGCAGGCGAGCACGACGCAATCGGTCCGCCGGCCATTCTTTTCGACGAAACAAGGCGCGATTTCCCGCGTAATCTGGACTTCATCCACTGCCTCGCCACGCATGGCGCCCTCGGCAATGGGCGCGAGATGGGCGGAACCCACGAGCGTCACCTCGCAATTGGCGGCGTAGTCGCGCACGAGAGCGTGCGTATAGTCGCGCGCGATAGTGCCCCGGGTCGCAAGAACGCTGACGAGGCCCGAACGCGATTCGCGCGCCGCCGGCTTGATCGCTGGCACCGTTCCGACGAAAGGAAGCCGAGGAAAGGCGGCCCTTAGATAGGGAAGCGCCAGGGTCGACGCGGTGCTGCACGCAACGACGACGATGTCGGGCTTCTGCTCGGCGACGATCCGGGCCATCACCGCCTCGACCCGGGCGATGAGGGTTTCGTCGCTGAGCCGGCCGTAAGGAAAAGCTGCGTCGTCAGCGACATAGGCAATGTCGACGTCAGGACGAAGGCGGCGGATCTCGGCGAGCACCGAAAGGCCGCCAAGCCCCGAGTCGAAGACGACCGCCCGCGGCGCGCGCTCAGCTAAGGCTGCATTTTCCGCAATTTCTTCCACACCCCAACGCGCCCTTCTCGGCGAATGTCGCCGATCCCATACGCCAAAGTGATCCGCGCGGCAAAACCAGACCATTGACCGGGCCGGCGCCAATGGACCAAGGAAAGCCTTCACGAATCCCGGGCGGAGCTCATTCTACACGTCATGTCGCCGTCGGACGCTTCCTTCAGCGCCCAACCGCTCGATCATCAGCCTGGGCCGGCGGCGCCGACTGCCGCCGAGCGCCGGGGGCTGGCGCTCGCCCTCGTCGCCGCGGCCGTTCTCCATCTGGCGGTCCCGCTTGGAATTCTGGCCTATTACGCGCTGTGGCCGCCGGCCGCCGCGCCAGCGGAGCAGGAGATTCCGGTCGAAGTGGTGGTCGAGCCGCCGCCTCCGAAACAGGAGAGGCCAAAGCCTCCGCCCATGCCGGACGACGAAAGGCCCGCCAACGACGCGCCGAGCGCCGCCACTCAGGAGAAGGCGAATCGCGAATCTCCCGACACTAGGACCGAGGCGCCGGCCGCCAAGGCCGAGCCGCGGCATAATCCGGGCGCGCCCGAGCAGTCTGATACTCCGCCGGCCGCGGAACAGCAAAAAGCCCAGGCGTCGCCTCCGCCAGAGGAGGCGAAGCAGGCCACGAACGCCGATGAGTCTGCCGCTGTGACGGACGCGCCCTCGGAAGCGGACGCAACCCCGCCTGCGCAAGAGGTTGCGCCCAAGCCCGCGCCGCCGCCCGCGCCGAAACCTCCCCCGACGGCGCCAGCCGGGGCGCCGCTGCCGACCGCCGAGACGCTGCCGCAGTACAAATTCGCCCATGCGGCGACCGAATCGTCGATTATCGGCGGCAACGCCGACACGCGTTACTTTACCATCGTCTACGGCATGATCCGCTCGCATCTGCGCGCGCCATCGGGCCCTGGCGCCACGCCGCCGAGCCGAGGCGGAGCGATCGTTTTCACGGTCGACGAAAGCGGCAACCTGGTCCAGCGCAAGCTTGTGAGCCCGAGCGGATCGCCGAGCCTGGACATGGCCGTCATGACCGCGATCGCGGAGGCTGCGCCCTATCCCGCGCCGCCGAATTGGCAACCCCGAGCTATGCGGTTGACCTACGGCCGTTGATCGCGAGGGCGCGATTCGCGTCCGCTCAGGGCTGGACGCATCTCCAGTGCGAGCGGATGCGCTGGTAGGTCGTCCAGTTGTCCCATTCGTGGACGGCGACGAGCCCGTACCTTGCGCATTCTGCCTGCGCGTTGGCCTCAAACTCGGATATCGGCGGGAACGTGATGCTGTGGGGCGGATTCGGGTAATAGACGAATGTCACCGAGCGTTCGAGCGCGCAGCCTGAAAGGGTCAGAGCCAAGCCGATCAGGCAGACATACCGCATTCGTGCGCCCCCCAGCTTCAAAGATTCGCCGGACCGTCTCGAACCAGCCCAAGTCCGGGCCGCCACTTAGCCTCAGCGCCGCGCGGGGCGCAAGTGGCTCCGGGCGGGGAAGTTTTGATTGCTCTGCAAGGTGGGGCTCGGGCGTGTGCGGCTACGTCCAAGACCTCGGAGCGGAGGGCAACGAGAGGACGGCGACCCGGGCTGATAGGCGATTTCGCCGCATACCAGCCAAATGGAACGGCCAACGCGATACGTCTCAGCTCAACGTCTCGGCGCTGTAGCGGGCGATGAGGCCGGTGCGGATGGCGGTGTGATAGACCGACATGAAGAAGAGGCATGCAAGAACGAGATAGATCATCGCAAGTCCGCCGCCGAGCGCCAGTCGATCCCACGGCGCGGGCTTACCGGCGACGACCGCGCGCATGCCTTCGAAGACATAGGACGGCGGCAGGAGAGCCGCGATCGCTTGCATCCATCCGGGCAGGATCGTCACCGGATAAAAAACTCCGGCGAATGGCGAGGCGATCGTCGGGATCGGCCAGATGAGCCATTCTGAAGCTGGCCCGAGACGCAGCACCAGCGCCGCCGCGGCGACCCCGAACGCGATGCCGGTCAGAAAGAGCACCGCCAGGAAAGGCGCGAGAGCCAGGCCGTAGGACAAAAACGAGAGGCCGAAGGCCACGCGGGCGAACGTCACCATCACGATGAGGCTGACCACGCTCGAGCCGACCGCGGCGAGGATGAGCCCGGCCAGATATTCGGACATGCGAAGCGGCGTGGCGAAGTAATTGAGGAAGTTCCGCGACCACACGTCCTCGAAGAGCGCCATGGTCACGCCCTGCATGACGCGCGTCAGAAAGTCCCAGAGCAGCACCGCGCCGAGCAGCGCCACTACGAAATTGATCTCGGCGCGCGCCACCGAATTGAGATAGCGCGTGAGGAACCCCCAGAGCAGAATGTCGACCACGACCCAGACCAGGATCGGGAACACGCGCTGCGGGCTGCCGCGATAGAGGTAGAGGATTCGCAGCACGACCGCCGCGACGCGCGAGCGGCTCATCGGCTGCGCCCCTCGTCGAGCGTCTCGTGCGCCACCGAGACGAAGAGATCGTCCAGCGTCTCCGCGCCGTGGAGATGCGGCAGCGTCTTCGGATCGCCTTCGAGCACGATCCGCCCGTGTGACAGGAAGAGCACCCGGTCGCAGACCGCCTCAACTTCGACCATGTTGTGGCTCGTCCACAACACCCCGCAGCGCCCGCTCTCGACCATGCCGGCTATGCCGGCGCGGATATCGCGCGCGGCCGAAGGGTCGATCGAGGCGGTCGGTTCGTCGAGCAGCAGGAGCCTAGGGCGGTTCAGCATCGCCTTGGCGAGGCTGAGTCGCGTCTGCTCGCCGGACGACAGAACCCCCGCCTTGGTCCGGCGGAATTTCGAAAGGTCATAGGTCGCCAACACCTCTTCGATCCGCTTGGTCAAATTCTCGACCGCATAGATCATGCCGAAGACGCGCAGATTCTGCTCGACGGTGAGGTTGCCCGGAAGCGGCGCATAGACTGCGGCGAAATTGGTGCAGGAGAGCGCCGCGCTGCGGTCGGCGCGAAGATCCACGCCCTGAATCGCGATGCGGCCGACGGTCGGCTCGAGCACGCCGAGGATCATGTTGATCGTCGTCGTCTTGCCGGCGCCGTTGGGACCGAGGAGCCCGACGATCTCGCCGGCCGACACCTGGAAAGATACGTCGTTCACCGCCTTCAGCGTCCCGAAGGACTTGGCGAGGCGCTCGACCGAAAGGACAGGGGGCGAAGGGGGACTCATCGGCCGGTCGTATCAGACCGGGCGGCGGCGCCGTCAAGGCGCGCCGCCGCGGCCAACATCCGAGCTCATGACCGCCAGTCCCGCCGACGCGCCGTGGGCGCGGCGGGCACGACTTCGATCGACTATCGCGCCCGGCTTTTCCGGCCCTTGCTCGTTTCAGGCGCTTTGCTGGGGGACCTTGTCGAGAAAGCCGATCACCTCCTTGATCCTGCCCTCCGCGAGAACGACGACGTCGCTTCCTTCGATCGGCGCTTCCCCCGATTCGGGCCCGAGCGACCAAGCGAACCGAACGATGTCGCCATAGCCGGTCGCGGGGTGCTTCAGCGCGAAGCGGAACGCCGGAAAGCGCGTCTGAACGCCGGCAATCATCGAATCAATCGCGTCAAGGCCCTCAGCATGAGCGATCGGGTCCCGATAGACCGCCGATCGGGCCCATTGGGAGGATAGCGCCTCTCTCCGCGCCGCAGGATTCTTCTCGTTCCAGGCGGCGATGTAGCGCTCCGCGACCGTGATGGCTTGCGACATGGGAACCTCCGTTCGGACCGCTAGATTGCGGTCTGCATACGAGCTTGGCCGATCGAGAGCTTGCAAGCGATTGCTTGCGAGGTAAGTTGAGCCGCGATTTATCGCCCGGATATTACCTCACAGGTCATTGACCGAGCGCCGCAAGGCCTCGACAACAGAGCCACATGCAGAATGGCGCCGCTACAGTTGGTCGAATGTTTCGCTCCTGGCGCGAGCGGCGGCGCGTCAGTCAGCTCGATCTCGCGAGCGAAGCGCACATTTCGCAAAAACACATCAGCTTCATTGAAAGCGGGCGGGCTTCGCCGTCGCGCGAGATGGTGCTCCACCTCGCGGATTCGCTGGATATTCCACTGCGCGAGAGGAACGCGCTGCTCATGGCGGCCGGCTTCGCCCCGATCTTTCGCCACCGCCCGCTGGACGATCCGGCGCTCGCTCGCGCGCGCGGAAGCCTCGAGCGGCTGCTCAAGGCGCATGAGCCGTTTCCCGCGCTCCTGGTCGACCGCAGTTGGGATGTCGTATCAGCCAACGCCGCAGTCCGGCCGCTGCTGGCCGGCGTCGATCCGGAGCTTCTGAAACCGCCTCAGAACGCCATGCGATTGAGCCTACATCCGCGCGGCCTCGCGCCGTTGATCGTCAACCTTGCGGAGTGGCGAGAGCACTTGCTCGAACGCCTGCGCCGTGAGTTGAGAATTTGGCACGACGACCGAACCCGGGCCCTCCTCGCCGAGGTCGAGGCCTATCCCGCGAAACGACCGACGCGCGACGACCCGCAGACCATCCCCGTTCAGGACGAGGTCGCGATCCCGCTCAAATTGCGCACCCAGCACGGCGTTCTTTCGTTCATCAGCGCCGTGACGACGTTTGGGACCGCGGTTGACATCACCCTTTCCGAGATCTCCATGGAAGCGTTTTACCCTGCCGACGACGACACCTCGCGCGTCATGAGTTGGCTCCTCCGCGCGCCGCGAATTCCGTGACCGCTGCTGCTTGGCCGCGGCGCGCCGCCAGCCGGAAGGTCTAAGCGGACATTCGCGGAATGGCGAATGGATCGGGATGCGAGTCGACGCCCCAAGTCGATCGGCGGCCGCGCCGGCAGGAATTGTGGCAGAGTAGATGAGAATCCGCAGCCGCTCGAGGTTTTTCAGTCGCTAAGGCGCCTTTTTTTGCAACTTTTGATGGGAATCATACATTATGATAGTGTTGTATGGGGCCATCGGAAAGTCTAACCTGTCACGAATGAAAGATATCATCGGTTTGTAAGGGAGTCGCCCCACGACACCGTGGGTCAAATCTCTTTTGCCATAAAAGAGCAAATTCTTCGTTCGGCGGATGACGCTGCCAGGTTCGGCGCCAAGACAAGATAAAACCTGGGT
>JAFAHO010000180.1 GCA_019237205.1 Hyphomicrobiales bacterium | reverse complement strand
AAAACGCTGCATCAGCTTGACCACGAAACTCACGCTGACGGCGAATTGGCCAGCCGCTTCGTGGCGCGAACTTCCCCCCTCCACGGAGCGAACCACGCGCTCACGAAGATCGTCGGAATAAGGTTTGGCCATCCCAGCCGGCCTCCGACCCGGCTTCGACGGTGAATCCGATTTTTACTGATTCGAGAATCCCCCCCGATTCCGTCTCTGCGGGAAACGCTCTAGGCCGGAGAGCAGGCCGGAGAGCGTATAGAGCAGAACCTTCTGCCGCTCGACCCGAACGCCCATCGCGCGCGCCGCGCCCTCGTTGTCGCCGATGACCTGCGCGTAGACGCCAAAGCGCGTGTGCGTCAGCAAAATGTGGGCCCCGGCAGCTGTGAGCAGGAGAATGACGACCGGCGTCGGAACGCCGAACGGGCGTCCTTGGCCGAGCCAGACCATTTGCGGCGGCAGCCCGTAGATCGATATGCCGTTGCTCAAGACGAGCGCGAATCCGCGCGCGACTCCCAGCATGCCGAGCGTGACGATGAAGGGCGGGATCGCACCCTCGGTGATGAGAAAGCCGTTGACCGCGCCGGTGAACGCGCCCATCGCGAGGCAGCCAGCGATTCCGACCCACCAGGGCAGATCGAGGTTGGAGGTCAGCATGGCGCCGACGACCCCCGACAGCGCGAGGATCGAACCGACCGAGAGATCAATTCCGGCCGAGCAGATGACGAAGGTCATGCCGATCGCCAACACTCCAAACACCGACGTCGACAGGAGGATATTGAGGACGTTGGAGACGGAAAGGAAAGCGCTCGACAGCGCCGCCATCACCGCGCAAAGCACGACAAGGACGAGCAGCGATTCGACGCGGATCGCTGCGCCGCCGACAATGCGTTGGCGCCACGACGGCGACGCGGCGGGGGTTGTGGTCGAGGCCATCGGCGAAACGCCTTTGAAATGCTGCGAATCGCGCCGTCCGCGCACGTCCCGCGGACGGGCGGCGCCGGCGGAAGCTTACTTCACGTATTGCAGCATCGGATCCTTGTTGGCTTCGATGACATCCTTGGTCAGCACCAGCGTCGGCACATAGGTGAACTCGGGAACCTTTTCGCCGGCCAGCACTTTCTTCACGTTCTCCACCGCCTGCATGCCGACGAGATAGGGCAGTTGGGCGACCGAGGCGTTGAGCCGCCCGGCCTTGATCGACTTCACCGCATTGGTGTTGCCGTCAACGCCGATGACGATGAGCTTGTCCTTGCCGGCCGAACGCGCCGCCTCGAGCGCGCCCAGCGCCATGTCGTCATTGGCGCAGAAGATCGCGACGAGGTCCGGGTTGCGCTGCAGCGTGTCGTTGGTGATGTTGGCGGCCTTCAGGCTGTCCCAGTCGCCGGGCAGCGAGGCGACGATGTTGAGGCCGGGCGCCTGTTTCTTGAGTTCTTCGGCGAAGCCGTGCGCGCGCTTCTCGCCGGTGATGTTGCCCGAAAGGCCTTCGATCACCAGCACCGGCCCCTTGGCGTCTTTTCCGAGCACGCTGACCAGATAGTTTGCGCCTTTCGCCCCCGCCGCTTCGTTGTCCGAGCCGATATGGAAGGCGACGTCGACGCCGGCCTTCTTGGTGATGGCCGGATCGAGGTTGTTGTCCAGATCGACGACCGGGATCTTCATTTCGTTCGCCTGCTTGAGGCAGGGCAAGAGGATGGTCGAATTGATCGCCGCCGTGATCATCACCGCCGGTTTCCTCTCGAGCATTGTATTGCAGGCGTTAAGCTGCGGCTCGGCCGCTTGGTCGGATTCGACCGCCTGGAGGAAAATGTCGACGTCCGCCTGCTTCGCGCCCTCGTCGACGCCCTTCTCCATCGCGCCCCAGAACGGGTTCGACAGAGTTTTCATCAGGACACCGTAAACCGGCTTGTCGGCGGCGAACGCGCTCGACGCCGCGAGTCCGAGCGCGAGTGCGGCGACCGAGACGCCGGCGATGCAATGTTTCAGCATGTTTCTCTCCCTTCACGACCTGACTTAGAGATGGGCCTCCACGACGGCTTTCAGCCGCGAGCGGGCGGGCCCGGTGGATTCCCGAACCTTGAGGGCGCAGGGAAGTTCGATATTTTCGGCATCCGCGGCGTCTCCGGACAGGCGACGCATCAACAGGCCCCAGGACGATGAAGCGAAATCATCGACGGGTTGGGCGACTGTCGTCAGATAGGGCCGCAGCGCGAACATCCAATCGAAATCGTCGAAGCCGACAATCGAGACGTCGCCGGGAATTTCGAGCCCGAGGCCGCGCGCGGCCTTGATCGCGGCAAGCGCACAGATGTTGGTGAGGGCGAAGATCGCCGTCGGCCGATCGGCGCGATGGAGTTCGATCTCGATCGCGCCGCGCAGACTCTCGAGATTGTGTCCGCCGCAGACGACGCGCTCGCGGCCCTCGAGACCGGCCTCGCAAAGGGCGCGGCGGCAGCCTGCGATACGCTGGGCGATGTTTTGGTAGTGCTCTGAATGGGCGAGAACGGCGATGTCGCGATGCCCAAAGCCGATCAGATGGCGCGCCGCGGCGTAGCCGCCCGCCTCGCAATCGGCTCGCACCGTATCGAATCCGGCCGATTCGGTCCCGCGGTCGAGCAGCACGATCGGCGGCAGGCGCGGCCGATCGTCGCCCTTGAGAGAGCGCAGGGAATCGTCGCGCGCAGGCACAACGACGAGGCCGTCAATCCGTCGCGCGATCAGCGCCTCGACGCGCCTTCGCTCAACAGCCGGATCTTCGCTGGAGGAGGCGATGAGAAGATCGTAGCCGTCCCTTTCGGCTTCGCGCTCGACGCGATCCACGAGGCCGGCGAAAAACACATTATTGATGTCGGGGACGACCATGCCGACGAGGCGCGTCGACTGTCCGCGCAACGCGCTCGCCGCCCGATCGAGCCGGTAGCCCAGCGCTTCGATCGCCGCGACGACGTTGCGCCGGCTCGCCTCGCCCACCGGCCGATTTCCGTTGACGACATTGGACGCGGTCGCGACCGACACCCCAGCGCGCAAAGCGACGTCTCGGATGGTCGGCCTTTTCCCCAACGGACTTTCCTCCCGGCGGACGAAGTCACTCACTCTCTATAACGTTCTATGTCCGACCCCAACGGCTGTCAAGCCGAGCGATGGATCAGCTCCGCTCGATCGGCTTCGACCTTGAGCGCGCGACGGTCTCGCGCTGGGCCCGCCGGCAGGAGAGCGGGGGCAGGCCTTTGAGGATGAGGCCGGCGTCAGCCACTGTCTGGCGCCCGATCTCGAGCAGCGAGTCCGGCATCGCTCCGGCCCGATGAGGCGACAGGATCAGGCCCTCGACCCTGCGCGCCGGATCGTCGGCCGGCGCCGGCTCGACCGGGAAGACGTCGGTGGCGGCGCGGAAGCGTCCGCTATCGATCTGGCGGAGGAACTCAGGAAAGTCGACCACGCCGGCCCGGCTCATCAAAAGCACGACCGAGCCCGGCGCGATCATCTCGAACTCGCGCTTGCCCAGGAAACCCTGGTTCTCGCTCGTCACGGCGGCGAAAATGACGATGACCCGGCTTGTGCTCAAGACCTCATCGAGCGAGGCCGCCGCGACTCCGAAGCCGGCCATGAAATGATTTGATATCCACGGATCGTAGGCTTTGACGGCGCAGCCAAAGGGCTGAAGGAGCGGCGTGAAGGCGCGGGCCAGATCGCCGAAGCCAATCAGGCCGACGCCTGCGCCGTAGAGCGAAAAACAGCCCACGGCGCCGTCGAGCAGCCATTTCTCGTAGCCCGCGCGCATCGCCCGGTCGGCAGCGGTCACGCCCCGACAGAGGTCGATCGCAAGGCCGAGCGTCATTTCGGCTACCGGTCGCGCGAAGGCCGAGCCCGGGGCAAGCACATGGATTCCGCGTACGAAGCAAGTCTCGTAATCGATGTTCTGCAGGAAATTGGTCTCGACATTGACGATGGCGCGCAGCTTCTTCGCGCGATCGAGCCGGGCCTTCGGCATGTCGCTCTGGCCGATCAGGAGCTCCATCTCGGGGAGAAGGGATTCGAAACGCTCCGCCGGCATGAGGCCCCCGCCCTCGTGCACGGCGAGTTCGCCGAGGCTCTCGAGCCTTCTCCACGCGGCGCGGTCGAAAATCTCGCTGAGCGCGCGCGGCTCCGGATCGATCACGATCAGCGGTCTCGTCATGCGTCTCCTCGCGTGTTGCGCAAATGCCTATATCGATTTAGGCCGATAGGCAAGACGAAAGGAAGCTTGGAACGCCTCACGGCGCCGTTCAGCCCTCACCGTAACCCTGCGTAACCCGCACAGAGACCGTGAGACGGTCAGGGGGCATTTGCGAAATTTGGGCGGCCCGCTCCGGCCCCTTCGACTCACGCCAAGCTCCGAAGCCAAACTCGGCCGAGGCGTGGAGGCATGGTTAATTCAGAATTATTCAACATTTTCTTTCTGATTTGCTAAATGTATGGTAGCCTGGATTTTGTGCTCGATTTGGAGGCGCCCAGATGGCGAAGGGGCAACGCGTCAAAGCCGCAGGCGCCGCCGACACGGCGCCAAAAAGCCACTGACGCGCGCCGCACGGCGCGGCTGGAAAGAGACGCGCGCGACGAACGAATCATCGACGGGCTCAATAGGGGCATGTCGGCGGCGGAACTGACGGCTCGCAAGGGGGTGACGCGGAGAAGGATGCAGATCCTTTTCCGCGACATCCTCGCCAGGCGCGCGCCTTCGCCGCCCGCCAAATATCTGGCGCTGCGAAATGGACCGCTATCACGGCTTTTATCCGAGGCGCGCGTAGGCGCCGGGCAAACGGCGCCGGCTCGCCCTGCAGGCTCAGGAGCCGCCCGCCCTCGCTCCGCCGCCAGAAGTGGGGCGCGATGGCGCGATGGAAAAGTCCGATTACGAAAAGTCACTGCAAGCGATTGAAAAGGCTCAATTCGGCGATGGAGATTAAAGTCAACCGGTTGGTTGAAATGTTTCGCGGGCGACCAAGCGCGGCTTCCGCGACTCATCGCACAGATAGCCGGCGCCGCTCCTCAGCGCGTAATCGCGAGGCAGGTCAAGTCGTCGAATTGGGGCTCGCCGCGAGAGAACTCACTGACTGCGGCCTTCACCCGCGCGATCGATTCCGCCGCGTTGGCGCCTTCGCTGCGGGCAATCAGACCGAGAAGGCGCTCCTCTCCGAACTCGCGCTCTTCGCCGTCGACCGCTTCGGTGACGCCGTCGGTATAAAGAAACAGCAGGTCGCCGGGACGCATCGCCGCGCGACGCACCTTGGGCTTCAACTGGTCGAACAGACCGACCGGCAGGCCCCCGGCCGACAGCATTTCGACCGCGCCGCCGGCGCGCCGCATGAGCGGCGGAAGATGGCCGCAACTCACATATTCGACCTCGCCGGAGCGCGGGTCGAACGCGGCGTAGAGCAGAGTCGCAAACAGCTCCGCGGCGTTATTGTGGATCAGATAGGCATTCGCCCTCAGGATCGCAGCAGGCAGGTCGGGCGTCTCGCGAAGGTTGATGCGGATGAGCGTTCTGGTGATCCCCATGAACAGCGCCGCCGGCACGCCCTTTCCGCAGACGTCCCCGACGCCAAACGCAACGCGCCCGTCGTTGAGCCGGATGAGGTCGAAGAAATCGCCGCCGACGTCGCGCGCCGGCGTCATCGCCGCGGACACGTCAAGGCCGGTTTCGGCGGCGAATTCCGCGACCTTGGGCAGAAGCGCGCGCTGAATGACCGCCGCGCTCGCCATTTCGTCGTCGCGCTGGCGGCGCAGGATGATCTGCTCGGCCATGCGGCCAAAGGTTTGGCCGAAATCGGCAAGATCCGGAATTGGGTTGCGCAGCTCTTCGAGCAAAGCAGGGTCGAACTCGTGACGCTCGAGCGCAGCCAGCGCGTGGGTGTAGAGCCCGATTGCGCTATTGACCCTGCGCAGGCGATCGCCCATACGGCCAATGACGTCGATAAGCATAGACG
Source organism: Hyphomicrobiales bacterium (assembly GCA_019237205.1). Classification (GTDB taxonomy): domain Bacteria; phylum Pseudomonadota; class Alphaproteobacteria; order Rhizobiales; family Beijerinckiaceae; genus Roseiarcus. Next base: position 374 of record JAFAHO010000180.1, on the reverse strand, counting down.
GCGTTGAGCGCGCGACTTCGGCAAGCGCGGCGCGTCCGATGCGCAAAGCGGTCACCGCCGTGCGCGCGCGCACGGTCGCCGAGCGCGGCAGGCGCGCGAGCGCGCCCGTCTCGCCGACAAGAGAGGGCGCCTGCATCGTCGAAACCGGGATGACGCCGCGGGCGCTGTCGGAGGTGACGACCACCTCGCCCGTCAGGATCAGCACGACGCTGTCGCTCGGCTCTCCCTGGACCATGAGGATCGCGGCCGGATCGAACGTCTGCAGTTCGCCAGCTTCGATCAGAAACGAAACTTTGGCTTCGGAGAGGTCGTGGAACGCGCTCGTCGCCCTTATGGCGGCGCGCAGCTCCGATGAATCATTCATGTCGTATGGG
>JAFAHO010000107.1 GCA_019237205.1 Hyphomicrobiales bacterium | reverse complement strand
CGCAAAGGGAGATATGCGAAGAACGCTGGTGTAGTAGATGGCGCCGACCAGGCCGGCCCCGAACGAAGACAGCGTGTAGACCTGCAGCTTTAGCGCGCGCACGTCGACGCCCTGGCTCTCCGCAGCCGCCTCGCTGTCGCGCAACGCCGTCAGCCCGAGCCCGAACCGCGAGCGAAGCAACAGATTGATCCCCACGGACGCGACGATGAGAGTTGTCGCGGCAATGAGGTAGATCGCGATCTCACGCGTGCTGCGGTCGATTCGCGTCATGACGGTCAGGCTCTGGCCGGAGCCGCCGCCGAGCGCGGAGATGTTCGAGAAGGCAATTCGGAACACTTCCGCGAGCACCCAGGTGCCGATCGCGAAATAGCCGCCGCGCATGCGGAATACGAGCGGCGAAGTGACCGCGGCGGCGAGCGCGGCCATGACGCCGGCGAGCGGAATGGACAGGAAGGGGTTCACGCCTAGGTGCTGCGCAAACACGAAGACGGAATAGCCGCCCACGCCGACGAAGGCCTGCATGCCGACGGACATCAGTCCGCCGTAGCCTGCCATCAGGTTCCACATCTGCGCGAGCAGCAGATAGCACATCACCTCGACCGCCCAGCGCATGAAAGCGAAGGCGCCGAGATAAGGCAGCCAGGGAACGGCGACCACGACGATGGCCGCAGCCACCCCGAGCCACACCGCCGCATTGCTGATCGCGGTGTTGCGGGAAACGACGTAGGACGGGCTCTCGCGCATCACCTCGACCTTTCGAACAGCCCAGTCGGCTTGAACGCAAGCACCGCCAGGAACACGAGATGGCCGGCGAGTATTCCGAAGCCCGCGCCGAGTTTCGCCCCGACGCCTTGCGCCATGCCGAGAATCACGGCGCCGGCGAAAGTGCCCCACAACGAGCCCATTCCCCCGATGACGACCGCCTCGAAGGCGTAAAGCAGCGAAGCCGGCCCGGACTCCGGAGTGAAAGTCGTACGAATGCCCGCAAAAACGCCGCCGACAGCAACCAGCGCGAACGAAAGGCCGAGCGCGATCGCATAGGTGTGCTTGGCGCGTATCCCCATCAGGCCTGCCGTCTCAGCGTCGTCGGACGTCGCGCGCAGCGCGGCGCCGATCCTTGTGCGCGAGAAGAGCAGCGAGGTCGCAAGAGTGAGAATGACCGCAACGACGAACACGATGAGCGGGAACTTCCCGATCGCGATGTAGTCGCCGATATGAATGCTCTCGGTGCCGAGCGCGCCGATGTCGAGCGAGCGAGAATCCGAATGATAGACCTGCTGCAGCCCGTTGCGCAGAATGATCGACAGGCCGAAAGTCGCCAGCATCGGCGCCAGGAAGTTTGGCCCCATCGTGCGATTGAGGACGAAGCGCTGCAAGACGTAGCCGAGCCAGAACATCAGCACGACCACGGGCAGGATGGCGAGGAAGGGATGCGTGTACAGGTTGGTGACCGGCCACAGCGCGAGATAGGCGGCGAGCACAAGGAAATCGCCGTGGGCGATGTTCACGAGCCGCATCACGCCATAAGTGATCGATAGGCCGATCGCGAACAGCGCGTAGAGGCCGCCGAGCAGCAGCCCCTGGATGACAATGTCGGCGGCTTCGAGCATGTCAGGCAGCCTCCAGGCCGAAGTAAGCAGCCGAAATCTGCTCCCTCGTCAGTTCGTTGGGGGCCCCGTGGAGGGTGACCTTCCCGTGCATGAAGCAATAGACGTAGTCGGAGACGCCGAGCGCGGCGTCGATGTCCTGTTCGACGACAATGAGGGAAAGGCGCTCGGCGCGGAGCTGGGGGAATACTTTGTAGATGTCCTTGATGACCGCCGGCGACAGACCGAGCGACACCTCGTCGCACATCAGGAGGTCGGGGTTCGACATCAAGCCGCGGCCGATCGCGACCATCTGCTGCTGTCCCCCGGAAAGCGCGGTCGCGGGGACATGGCGCTTGTCCTTGAGCTGGGGAAACAGGGCATAGACCGCGTCCAGGGTCCACCGTCCCGCACGACCGGCGAAAGAGCCGACCCTCAGGTTCTCCTCCACCGACAGCGAGCGGAACAGGCGCCGGCCTTCCGGCACCATCGAGACGCCTTCGCGCACGATCCGGTCCGCGGACAGGTGCGAGATCTCCTCGCTGTTGAAGCGGATCTGGCCGCCCTTGTTCGGGATCTGGCCGGCGATGGATTTCAGGAACGTGGATTTGCCGGCGCCGTTGGCCCCGATCAAGGCGACGATATTGCTCTGCTTCAGATCGAAATCGATGCCGAATAGGGCTTGGAAGTCGCCGTATCGCGCCACCAGGTTTCGAACCTGCAACATCGCGAGTCCTCTAAATCTCGATGCCCATGTAGACGCGCCTCACTTCCGGGCTCGCCATCACCGCGCGCGGATCGCCCTCCGCCAGCTTGGCGCCGAAATTGATGACCAGGAGCCGCGAGGCCACGGCCAAGAGGGCATGCACGACATGCTCGATCCACACGATCGTGATCCCTTCCGCGCGGATCGCGTTGACGAGATCGATCAGAGCATGGGATTCCGCCTCGGTGAGTCCGCCGGCGATCTCGTCGAGCAGCAGCAATTCCGGCTTGGTCGCGAGCGCGCGCGCGAGTTCCAGCCGCTTGCGGTCGAGGAGCGTCAGCGAGCCGGCGATCCGGTTCGCTTTGTCGATGAGCCCGGCGCGGTCGAGCAGATCGACGCAGCGGTCGTTGGCCTCGTGCGTCGAACGAGCCCGTCCGCCATACATGGCGCCGACCAGAAGATTTTCGAACACGGTCATGCCCTCGAAGGGCAGCGCCACCTGGTAGGAGCGGCCGATGCCGGCGCGGCAGCGGCGATGGGGAGGCATCTTGATGATGTCCTGACCGTTGAAGCGGATGTGACCCGCGTCGGGCGCAAGGCCGCCCGTGATCAGATTGAACACGGTCGTCTTGCCCGCGCCGTTGGGGCCGAGGACGCCCAGGGCCTCGCCTTTCGACACTTCAAACGAGAGATGGTTTGTCACCTTCAAGGCGCCGAAGCTCTTCGAGACGTTTTCGAAGGAGAGAAGGACGGTCATTCGCCCAGCGTCCTCGCAGCCGCCAGTTCAATACGGGATCGCAATGGGCCTGGCTTTGACCGGGATCTCGGGCGCCTCGGTGTTGGCGACGACGATCAGGTCGTACTTCCACTTGTCGCCCTTGACCCACTGGCCCGCCACCAGGGGCGTCTTGCACACGTTCTTCATCGGCCCCTTGCTCCAGTCGATGTGGCCGA
>JAFAHO010000340.1 GCA_019237205.1 Hyphomicrobiales bacterium | reverse complement strand
GAGTAGATGAGAATCCGCAGCCGCTCGAGGTTTTTCAGTCGCTCAGGCGCCTTTTTTTGCAACTTTTGATGGAAGTCATACATTATGGTAGTGTTGTATGTGGCCATCGGTAAGTCTAACCTGTCACGAATGAAAGATATCATCGGTTTGTAAGGGAGTTGCCCCACGACACCGTGGGTCAAATCTCTTTTGCCATAAAAGAGCAAATTCTTCGTTCGGCGGATGACGCTACCAGGCTCGGCGCCAAGACAAGGTAAAACCTGGGTCATGAACCTGGATCTCCTTGCCGCTGGTCAAAATTCGATCGTTCCGATTGGCGGGCTCGCCTTGCGACCCGGCGCAACGCGGCGAACCGCAAAGAGCCTATCCGTTGGTTGGCCAAAGGGAACTCGGCTTAGCCGGCCGGCCTCTGTTGACGCGCGGGTCGGCGACGGATTCGAAGTCGCAGGTCTCGCCGATCTTGGTGGCGGACCAGAGTTTCGAGTCGCTTCGGCTGGCGAGGCCCAACTCAGCGAGCTTGCGAAGGGCCGCCTCCGTCCTCTTGAGGTCCAGCTTCGCCGCGCCCGCGATCCTTCTCTGGGAGAAGCCCGGATTCCGCAGAACCGTGAGGCAAGCGGCCTGCGACTTGCTCAGGACCCGGGTGGTCGGACTGGCGCCTTTCATGGGAGAGTCCATATCGATTCGAAATGTCGAAATATGAGCCTTCGGCCCGTCGCTGTGCGTTCTTCCGTTGGGTCCATCCACGATTTTTTCGTGGCCGAGCTCGCTGAGCTTGGCGGCGCGGTCGGCCATCGCGCCCTACAAGGCGCCTATTTCGACCGCAGCTTCTCAGCCGCCCTTGGCGCGAAATAGGTGAGAACCCCGTCGGCGCCGGCGCGTTTGAAGGCGATGAGGCTTTCCATCATCGCCTTGTCGCCGTCGATCCAGCCGTTTTGCGCGGCGGCCATGATCATCGAATATTCGCCGCTGACCTGATAGGCGAAGGTCGGCGCCCCGAATTCGTCCTTCACCCGGCGGATGATGTCGAGATAGGGCATGCCGGGCTTGACCATCACCATGTCGGCGCCCTCGTCGAGGTCGAGCTCGACCTCACGCAGCGCCTCATCACTGTTGGCCGAGTCCATCTGGTAGGTGCGCTTGTCGCCTTTGAGCGCCCCCGCCGAGCCCAGGGCGTCGCGGAACGGCCCGTAGAAGGCCGAGGCGTATTTCGCCGAATAGGCCATGATCTGCACCTCGAGAAAGCCCTCGGCGTCGAGCGCCTCGCGGATCGCGCCGACCCGGCCGTCCATCATGTCGGAGGGCGCGATGATGTCGGCCCCGGCGCGCGCTTGGGTAAGCGCCTGGCGGACGAGCGCCTCGACCGTTTCGTCGTTGAGGATCGTGAGATCGCCCGAGGCGCTCTCGCGGACGAGGCCGTCGTGGCCGTGGCTCGTATAGGGGTCGAGGGCGACGTCGGTGACGAGGCCGAGCTGCGCGAACTCTTTCTTGATCGCGCGGCAGGCTTTGCAGACGAGATTGTTCTCGTTGAAGGCCTCGCTTCCTCGCGCGTCCTTGAGCTGAGGCTCGGTATAGGGGAAGAACGCGATCGCCGGGATATCGAGCTTGACCGCCCGCTCGGCCTCGCGCACCGCCTCGTCGACGCTGAGCCGGTCGACGCCCGGCATCGGGGCGACCGGAACGCGGCGCTTCCCGCTGTCGATGAGAAAGAGCGGCCAGATGAGGTCGCTGGCCGTCAGCACATGCTCGGAGACGAGCCGCCGCGCCCATTCGGCCTTGCGGTTGCGGCGCGGGCGATGGGTCAGGTCGAGGCGGTGGGTCTCGGCGATGCGGGACGGCTTGTTCATGGGGCAGGGCTCCTTTGAGCTACTATCGTAGCATCGAGCGGGCTCGCCATCGAGTAAACTCGAGGATGGACGCGCTCTCGAATATGGCCCGATCGTCAACCTTCAACACCGGCGTCCTGCCGAGCGGCGAAATCGCCAAGAACCAATCGGGGCTTGTCGGCGAGATCGATGTCGATTCTCTCGAAGGCGCCCCCTTTTTCCGACAGCGAGATGGCCGCGCGCTGGACGTAGGGATAGAGGCGATGGCTGATCAGCGTGAGATTGTCCATGTTCACTCGCCCCATACGTAGAAGAGCCCGTCGCCCTCAACGCGCGTCGACAGGAACATGATCTTCGAGTCCTTTGGCGCCGGACCCGCGATGCGGTCGCCTGACGAGATATCGAAGGACGCGTTATGCCAGGAACATACAAACGTGCCGTCGCGGCATTCCAACGGGCCGCCGAAATGCAGGCAGACATTGGCGGCTGCTCTCAAGCCCGCGCCGCCAACGCGATAGACGTGAACCTCGCGGCCGAAGAACGGAACGACGATGCTCCCCTCCTTTGGGACATCGGCGATTTTGCACAGTTCGTGTTTCACGAGACCTCTCCTTCAGCGCGGCGGCTCAAGATCGATGAGCTCACCGCCACTATCGTTTAGATGCAATTGCATTCATATACCGATCCTTTGCCCGGTGTCAAGCTTGATGCAAAAGCATCGATGTGCGAACATGCGCGAATGAACAAAAAACCCTCTGAGGTCGTCGTGCGCGCCTGGGTCCGCTTGGCGAAGGCGCAGCAGATCGCTCTCGCCGCCATCGAAAACGCGCTCAACGACGCCGATCTGCCGCCTCTGGTCTGGTATGATGTGCTTCTCGAAGTCGAGCGCGCCAAGGAAAAGGGCATTCGACCATTCGAGCTGGAGCGCGCGATGCTGCTCGCCCAGTACAACCTTTCACGCCTCCTGGATCGCATCGAGCGCGCCGGCTATGTCGAACGGGCGGCCTGCGTCGAGGACGGACGTGGCCAAGTCATTCGCATCACTGAGCTCGGCAAGTCCGTGCGGAGGAGAATGTGGCCGGTCTACGCCGGCGCGATCGAACGGGCCGTCGGCGAGAAATTGAGCGCGAACGAGGCTCTGGCGCTCGTTGGACTTCTCGGGCGGCTCACGACTCCGGAAGCCGGGAAATCGGCCGGCGGCGCATGAGTTGGTCCGGGGGAACGGGGGCGTGCCGCCTTACTTGGGGCGCCGGCTCACACTCGATCGCATCGGAGGGACGCCGAAACTCGCGCTTTGCCGCGCGTCGCCAAAACAGCGGCGCGGCTCCAAGGGCGTCGCTCAACCACGGGGCGCATAGCCTTTGGGCGCCTCATGCATCAAGGCGAGCGTATTGCCGTCCGGGTCCTCGAAGAAAGCCATCCAGAGATCGTGATCCTCCATCTTCGCGATCAGATGAGGCTCGTGCGTGAACGCGACGTTGCGCTTCTTCAGTTCTTGGACGCCAAGAATGAGGTCGGCGCAGGTGAAGTATAGGGGTGAGGCGCGGCCGATCGCGCTGGCCTCGTTCGCCTTCTCAATAAAGAGGCGCACGCCGCAGCAATCGAAGAATGTGAGGTCACCGAACCTGAAAAGATGACGAAGGCCGGGCGTGTCCCGGTAGAACGCTTCCGAGGCGTCGACATCGCGAACCGCGAGAGCGCGATCTGGCCGATGCGGTTGAGGCTGAAGGGCATGAGCGTTTCTCCGATTGGCCGCCCTGAACCGAGACCCGCTGTCGCAAGGATAACGCAGCAGCCCTTAAACCTCGTTCCAGAGCGCGACCGCCGGCTCATTCCTATCATGCTCGTAGCCGAGAATGCTTATGCTCGCGGTGTCGAGCTTGAAGAGACGTCCCGCTGAAGGCTCGAGGCCGAGCCAGCGCGACGCCAGGACCCTCAGGATATGGCCGCTCGAAAACACGATGGCGCGGTCATCCCCTGCGCGAAGGCGGGCGACGAAGCGGTCGGCGCGTCGGCCCACATCCGCCGGAGATTCGCCGTTCGGGCATCCGTCGCGGAACAGGAGCCAGCCGGGGCGGTCGGCGAGGATCTGGTTGGTCTTCCGCCCTTCGTAGTCGCCGTAGTCCCATTCGAGGAGGTCGGGATCGACCTTGGCGTCCTCGCCGAACCCGGCGAGCGCGCAGGTGCGAGCCGCGCGCTGCAACGGGCTCGTGAAGACCCTGTCGAACGTGAGGCCCTTGAGACGCTCGCGAAGTCCTCGCGCCTTGCGCTCGCCCTCTTCCGTAAGAGGAATGTCGGTGCGCCCGGTGTGCTGGCCGCTTGCGCTCCAGGCAGTTTCGCCATGGCGGACGAGAGTGACGCAGGGCAGCATGGCGGCTCCGGTCGGGTCATTGGTACTTACGGCGACAGCTCGCCGAAGACTGTCGGCACAAGTTCGGAAACCGTCGGATGGATCGCCGTCACGCGCGTGTAGGCCGAAGCCGTGACGCCCGCCGCCATCGCCTCGATCACCCCGTGGATCGCCTCGTCGCCGCCGACGCCCAGGATCGCCGCGCCGAGGATCGCGTCGGTGTCGCGATCGACCACGACCTTGATGAAGCCGCGCGTTTCGCCTTTCTCGACCGCACGGCCGACGCGCGTCATCGGCCGAACGCCAATCCGCACGCAATGTCCTTTGGCGCGGGCCGCGGCCTCGGTCAGACCGACCCGTCCAAGCGGCGGATCGACGTAGAGCGCGTAGACGGGAATGCGGTCGCTGACCCGGCGCTGAGCGCCGTCGAGCAGGTTCGCCGCGACGATTTCGTAGTCGTTGTATGAGGTATGCGTGAAGGCGCCGCGGCCGTTGCAGTCCCCGAGCGCCCAGATGTGCGGGGCGCTCGCCCGCAGTCCGTCGTCGACCACGATGTAGCCGTGTGCGTCGGTCTTGACGCCCGCGGCGTCGAGCCCGAGGTCGTCGGTGTTGGGCCGGCGGCCGACTGCGAGCAGCGCGTGCGAGCCGACCTCTTCGGGTTCGCCCGTCGAGCAGTTGACGCCAACCGCGATATCGGCGCCCCGCGGCGCGAAGCGGATGCACTCGGCGTCACAGCGGATCACGATTCCCTCTGCCTCGAGGGCTTCTCGGATCGCTTGCGAAACGTCCTCGTCTTCGTGGGAGATCAGGCGCGGCATCTTCTCCACCACTGTGACCGCGGACCCGAAGCGGCGGAAAATCTGGGCGAACTCGAGGCCGATATAGCTTCCTCCGACGATGACGAGGCGCGAGGGCAGGGCGTCGAGTTCGAGCAGCGTGGTGTTGGTGAGCGTCTTCACCTGATCGCGTCCCGGAAAATCGGGCATGACCGCCCGGCAGCCGACGTTGATGAAGAAGCGCTCGGCTTCGAACACCTCGTCGCCGACCCGGACTGTCGTCGGCGACAAGAAGCGGGCGTGGCCCTCGACGAGCGCGCAGTTCGCCATGCCCCGCAGCCAGGCTTCGAGGCCCGAGCGGGAGGCGCCGACAACCTTGTCCTTGCGGGCCATGACGGCCGTGAAATCGACGCCGACGGGTCCCGCGCTCACCCCGAAATCGGCGGCGCGCCTTGCGAGATGGGCGGCATAGGCGCTGGCGACCATTGTCTTGGTCGGCGTGCAGCCGGTGTTGACGCAGGTTCCTCCTATGAGCTTGCGCTCGATGAGACCGACGCTCTTTCCGGTCGCGGCGATCCGGCCCACCATCGGCGGACCGGCCTGGCCGGCGCCGATCACGATCGCGTCGAAGCGGCGGTTCATCGGAGCGCCAGGATGATGACGAGGCCGAGGACGATCGCGGCCGCATCTTCGACGAGCGCGGCGGGCCTATCGCGCCCGAAGGCCGTGGCCACGCGAGCGCGAACCTCGGCGCCGCCGTATGTGCCGATCACGGCGCCGATCACGCCGGCGATGAGGCCGACGACCCACGAGCCGCCCACCGCGCCGAGCGTCGCGCCGCACAAAGCGCCGCTCACGATGCGGGCGCCGAATTGCATCGGCACTTTCCGGCTCGGCGTCGAGGGAAGCTGGTCGACGACCAGTTCGACGATCGCGAGAGCCGTGAAGATCCACGGGGTCCAGGCGTAGCCCATGAAGGCGAGCCAGGAGCCATTGAGATCGAGGGGGATCAGCCGAGCGGCCCAGCTTACAGCCGCAGGCGCCGTCAAAGTGCGCGAACCGGCCACGATCCCGGCCAGCAGCGCAAGCGCATAGAGCATGGCTGTCCCTCCTTGCAGCCGGCCGGGGCGATGACGGGAGCTCGCCCTACGCCTTCATCTTCACATACTCGCCCGGCGCGTCGCAGATGGGCTTCAGCCTGCCGTCGCCCGGCTTGCGTGCGGGCACTTTTTGCGCCGCCTGGGCCCCCACCCACTCGATCCAGTCCGGCCACCAGGAGCCGGGCGTCTCCCTGGCGGCGGCGAGCCAGGAATCGAAATCGCCCGCAGGCGGGCCGTCCGTCCAGTACTGGTATTTCGGCTTGGCGGCCGGATTGACGACGCCCGCGATGTGGCCGGAGCCGGCGAGCACGAAGCGCACCGGACCGCCGAAGCATTTCGCGCCCCTGAACACCCCACGGGCGGGAGCGATGTGGTCCTCTCTCGTCGCCAGTTCGTAGATCGGGATCGTCACCTTCTTGAGGTCGAGCGTCTTGCCGCCCAGCGCCATGCGGCCGTTCGAGAGGTCGTTCTGAAGGTAGCAGTGGCGCAGATAGAACTTGTGATTGGCGGCGGGCATCCGCGTCGAGTCGGAATTCCAGACCAGGAGATCGAAGGGCATAGGTTCTTTGCCCTTGAGATAATTGTTGACGTAGTAGGACCAGATGAGGTCGTTCGGCCTGAGCATGTTGAAGGCGTTGGCCATCGCGGAACCTTCGAGATAGCCTTGCTCGGCCATCTTTTCCTCGACCGCCTTCAGTTGCTCCGCATCGACGAAAATCTTAAGGTCGCCTGCGTCGGTGAAGTCGACGAGAGCGGTGAAAAAGGTAACGCTGCCGATGCGTTTGTCGCCGACCGCGGCCATGTAGCCGAGCGTCGCCGCGAGCAGCGTGCCGCCTACGCAATAGCCGATCGCCGTGACCTCGCGCTCAGCCGTCGCCTGTTCGACCGCCTCGAGCGCCGCCAGAACGCCATCGCGCATGTAGGCGTCGAATCCCTTGTCGGCATGGCGGCTGTCCGGATTGACCCAGGAGATGACGAACACGGTCAACCCTTGAGCCACCGCCCAGCTGATGAACGACTTCTCCGGGTTGAGGTCGAGGATGTAGAACTTGTTGATCCACGGCGGCACGATCAGGAGCGGGCGCTTGAAGACCTGAGCCGTCGTCGGTTCGTACTGAAGGAGCTCGATGAGGTCATTGCGGAAGACCACCTTGCCGGGCGTGACCGCGAGGTTGACGCCGAGCTTGAACGCGCGCGCGTCCGACTGGCGGATGCGCAAATTGCCTTTGCCCGCCTCGATGTCTTCGGTCAGCATCTTGAGGCCTCGCACGAGATTTTCGCCGCTCTCCTGCAGCGTGACGCGCAGGAGTTCGGGATTCGTGCCGACAAAGTTCGAGGGCGACAGCGCGGCGGTCACCTGCCGCAGATAGAACCGCGCCTTCTCCCGCTCGTGCGGATCGAGCTCGCTGGCGCGCCTGACGAGATCATCCGCCCAGCGCGTCGTCAGCACATAGGCCTGTTTGATGAAGTCGAAGTAGGGATTGTCGCGCCATTCCGCGTCCGAGAACCGCTTGTCCGAACGGTCCGGCTCGGCGACCGGCGCTGCGGGCGCGCCCTGGAAGCGCTGCAAGGTTGCGGCCCACAGATTGATGAATTGCGTCGCCAACGCCGTCTGCGCCTCGAGCGCCCGCTGAGGCTCGGACATGTAGTATTCGGCGATATGGCCGAGAGACCGGACCATTTCTCCGACCTCATCGGCGAAAGTGGTCTTGATCTCGCCGGTTTCCCGTGGCCGCAGATAGGCGGCGAGCGCTTTGCCTGACTGCTCGACGACGCGGGCGATGTTGGTTGCGAGGGTCTCCACGTCGGGCGCCCCGTATTGGGCGCCGAAGGCTGCGCCCGCGCCAAAGGACGCCGGAGCGACCGCAGCCGGAGGGGACGGCGGCTTCGCGGCTGACGCCGGAGAGACTTCGGTTGACTCCGGCGGCGCCACGGACCGCGCAGGCACGGCCGCCGGTTCGGGCGCGGTCGTGATCTTCGCTTTCGGCTGCGCCATCGGCCGCTCGCGTCGGGCCGCCGGCGCCGGTTCGGTCCCTGTTGCGACCTTCGCGATCCTCGGCGCTGCTTTTGGCGTCGCAGCCTTGGGCTCCTCGAGTTTGCGCGGGGGCTCCGTCGCTGCTGCGCCGGCCGAAGGCGGGGCGTCCGCTCGAGCGCGGGTCGGATAGCTGGGCCTCACGGGAGGCTTCGCCGTGGTCAAGGCGTTGACCCATTTTTCGGCCGCCTGGGCCTTGAGCGCGCGGTCGCGCCGCACGCTTGCCGCGACGGGCTTCGAATCCGCCTTGGATTCGATCTCGGGCGCCTCGGCGCCAGGGCGCTTCGCCTGCGCCGCGTCGGCCGGCACCGACGCTTCGGTCGCCTGCTTCGGCTTGGCGCGGGGCGCCTTCGCGGGGGATTTCGGGGTTGTCTCGCCGATCTTGGTCATCAAAAGAGCGTTTCCTTATCGCCGCCGGGTAGGACCCAGTCCCGTTTTCGTCATAATAGGTCATTAGCCCTGCCGTGCGCCACAAGGACTTTCGGCGGAACGGCAATTCGTCGCCCTCGCGAGGGCGACGTCGAAGGAGAGGACCGATCATGGCGAGAGCGGGGACAGTGATCCGGGTTCTGGCCGTCGCCGCATGTGGATGGGGCGCCGCCGCATCCGCCCAGCAGGCCGACAGCCCTCTCAAGAGCGCGGCGAAAATCGTGGGCTTTGCGACCGACGTCGGACCTCCGGCGGATTTCGTGCTCCAATCCCGGCCGCAGGGCGATCTTGACTTCATTCCGGTCTTTCAACCGCCGCCCGAACCCGCCAAGCCCTCGCTGGGCGAGAAGGATCTCAAGGCTGTCAGGGGCGACCTGGATTCGGTTGAGAAGACTCACGATGCGATCCGCAAGGCTTTCCCGCCGGCTGCCAAGGCGCTCGCGGAGCAGAAGGCCGCCGAAGCAAAGAAGGCGCAGGCGAAGCCGCCGGCCACAAATCAGTAGGAACGGGTTTGCGGCGGCGCCCTGCACGATGCTAACAGAAGCGCCCTGGCGCGAGCGCGCCGAAACCGGGCTTTCCAGCAGGGACATTTGCAGACGATGAGCGACTTCCACCGCGTGCGGCGCCTACCGCCTTACGTCTTCGAGCAGGTCAACAAGCTCAAGGCCAAGGCTCGCGCCGCCGGCGCCGACATCATCGATCTCGGAATGGGCAATCCGGATCTGCCGGCCCCCAAGCACGTGCTCGAAAAGCTCGTCGAGACGGTCGGCAAGCCCCGCACCGACCGTTACTCGGCGTCCAAGGGCATCGCGGGGCTGCGTCGCGCCCAGGCCGGCTATTACGCCCGCCGGTTTGGCGTGAAGCTCGATCCCGAGACCCAGGTCGTGGCGACGCTCGGCTCCAAGGAGGGCTTCGCCAACATGGCGCAGGCGATCACGGCGCCGGGCGACGTGGTGCTCGTCCCCAATCCGTCCTATCCGATCCACGCCTTCGGATTCCTGATGGCGGGCGGCGTCATCCGCTCCGTTCCGTCGGCGCCCACGCCCGAATTCTTCATCGCGCTCGAGCGCGCGATCATCCATTCGATCCCGAAGCCGATCGCGGTCGTCGTCTGCTATCCGTCCAACCCGACGGCGATGGTCGCCTCGCTCGACTTCTATAAGGATCTTGTCATATTCGCGCGCAAGCACGAGATTTTCGTGCTGTCCGACGTCGCCTACGCCGAAGTCTATTTCGACGGCGAGCCGCCGCCGTCGATCCTGCAGGCGCCCGGCGCCTTCGACGTGGCGGTCGAGTTTTCCTCGATGTCGAAGACGTTCTCGATGGCCGGCTGGCGGATCGGCTTCGCCGTCGGCAACGAGCGGCTGCTGGCCGCGCTGGCGCGCGTAAAATCCTATCTCGACTACGGCGCCTATACGCCGATCCAGGTCGCGGCCGCAGCCGCGCTCAACGGGCCGGAGGACTGCATTCGCGAGATGCGCGCGACCTACAAGCGCCGACGCGACGTGATGATCGAGAGCTTCGCCGCCGCCGGCTGGCCGATCGACAAACCCAGCGCCTCGATGTTCGCCTGGACCCCGGTGCCGGAGCGCTTCCGTCATCTGGGCAGCCTAGAATTCTCGAAGCTCCTGATCGAGAAGGCCGACGTCGCCGTCGCGCCAGGGATCGGCTTTGGCGAGCACGGCGACGATTTCGTGCGCCTTGCGCTGGTCGAGAACGAGCAGCGCATCCGCCAGGCCGCGCGCGGGGTGCGGCGCTTCTTCGAAACCGCCGACGCCACGCTGCACAATGTGGTGAAGCTCAAGCAGCCGGCTTGAGCGGACGGGCCATCGTCTTCACGCGCGAGGCGGCGCGTGAGTTCGACGCATTGGACCCTGTCGTTAGAGACAGGGTCGAGCGCGCGCCCGGACCAACTTGCGGCCGACCCGATCGCTGTTCGTGGCCAAATCAAGCGACTGAAAGGCGATCCGGCGTTGCGCTTGCGCGTCGGGACTGGCGCATCATATTCGAACCCCGACGGGATGAGATCGTCGTTCTGGCGATTGCCCACAGAAGAGAAGTTTACCGCTCGGAGTCTCAAGATGAACTCGGCCGTCCAAATCATCGTCACGCCGTCGGGGGAGCGGCTCGCCGTGCTGCCGGAACAAGACTACCTCCTGCTTTTGGCGGCCAGCGAGGACGACGAGGGCGACCTCAAGCCCGAATTCCTCGAAGAGCTGCGACGGCGTCGCCAGGCGATCGCGGACGGTGGCGCGGTCGTTGGGCTAGACGCGCTGCGAGCGAAGGGCGGCTGAACACGGGCAGAGGGGATCGCGTGTGGACCCCGGGAGGACCGGGCGCCAGGCCGCGCGGCGTGCGGCGGTTCTTCGAGACCGCGGACGCGAGGCTGCACAAAGTGGCGAAGCTGAAGCAACCGGCGTGAGTGGGGTCGCCGGCTCGCAGATCGATGGGCATGCGGCGCGCGATTTCCGGGCGCGAATCCAGCCTTTCCAAAGACTTGCGGCGTCTTTTCCGGGTGTTCGCGCGGGCCGGCCGATCCCGTGAAGGCCAGGTACGCTTGCCCTCCTTGCCTCGATGGCTGGCCGCCGGTCGAGCGGGCTCGGAAGGGCGACGAGGCCGAGCATCCGGTTCGATCCTTTCGTCAAAATCCAAGGGTACCACGGTTGCCGTCCTTTGTACACTTTTTGTTCTCAGCAGAGTAGACGCTCTAGATCCTGAATCTTTATTGAGCCGACACAGGGGCGAGGTCGTAATTGGGTAATTGGTAAAGACGGTCACCGTAATTCCGAAATTCGCGTAATTCGTAATTCTGGTGATGGGGCTCATCCCTCGGTCAGCGCGCTGCTCGGGTCATCTTCGACAGGTTCGGGGGCGCAACAACGGGGCAGCAGACGCGCCTCAAGGTAGCCTTCGCTCGCGATCCTCGACCAAATGGGGATATGTGAAGTCGTCACCGCAATTCCCGCGCCGAGGTCGCAAAGACCTCGAGTATTCATCGCCTCAAACTCGCTCAGTTCTCCCTCGGAGTGCAGCGTAAATCCGATGCATGGATGGGCTCAGATCCGACCACTGAAGGGCTTTTCCGGCCTAACGCGCTTTTAGTTTCGCTAAAAATAGCTATGGATCATTTTATGGCTTGACACGGCCATCTTTAAGGAGAATAGCGGGGCTGTTCCCGTGAAGTGGAACCTTTTAGAGGAGTTTAAAGATGAATGCTGTCATTAAATCCGACTTGGTTGCGGGCCTGCGCCACCTTTATAAAGACAACGATGCCGCGCATCGCCTTCTCGATCGCTTCGCCGGGCGCAAAAAAGACGCACAGTGGACGACGGCCACACGTGCGGCTGGCCTTGCGGGCGCTTCGCGCGGCGAGGTCATCGCACTCTTTCGCGAACTAGCCCGAATTGGTGCCGGTGAATTCAAGGCCGGTCGTCGCGGGTTCGCGACGCGCATGGAATGGTGCTACAGCGTGCGCAGCCTTGGGGCTGCGGCACAAGGCGCCGGCCAACCCCAGGCGATTGACCCGACCGAGATCGAAGATCCTGAGGCGGAGGCCGAAAATGAAACCTACTTAGAGGACGATTGGGAAACGCCGGATTGGATCACGCACACCTTCCAGCTGCGACCCGCTCAACGCGTCACGATCAAGCTCCCGGTGGATTTGACCGCGAAGGAGGCTGAGCGCCTCGCGGGATTCATTCGCCAAGTGCCTTTCAGCGAGACCTAGCCACGAGACGGCCGATCGAGCGGCGGGAATATCCACCGCTCGACCGACGATAGCCCGCGCTTCCCCGCAGCGCGCCGTAGTGGGGCGCCCTTCTGGCGGGAAGGTTCCCTTCGGCTTCCGGCAGGGCGACGACCGGGGCTTCGGATGAAGTGCCCGGAGATGACAAAGCTCATTCGAGGTCGAGCTCGTGCAGCCGCAGCGCGAACACGTCCGGCGCGAATCGCGGCGCGAGCAATTCGACCGGCCCGAAGTCGAGCGTCTCGCGATAGCCGTCAGGCGCCGGATCGCGGTGCACGCGTGCAGTGAGCCACATTGCGTCGATGACCCAGAGTTCGCGCACGCCAAAGCTGGCGTAAAGGCTGGCCTTGCGGCCCATGTCGTACTGCAGTGACGAATCCGCGATCTCGACGACGAGGAGGACGTTGTCGGCGGCGAGGCCGGGGATTCCGCTCGCGCGCGGAAATATCACGACGTCCGGTTCGAGATAGGTGTCCTCGCTAAGGCGAAAGGTGGTCGCGACGGCGAGATCGACACCGCCCTGTGGCAACCGATACCAACGTTTTGCGAGGGCGGTCTTGACGAGCTCGTGCGCGTTTCCCTTCGGCGACATCGGAACGAGCTCCCCCCCGATCAGTTCGACGCGCTCGTCTTCCTCCATCACGCCTGCGGCGACCATGGCTTCGACCTCGGCGACCGTGAAGCGGCGGCGCGGCAAGCCTTCTGCGGCGGTGGTGACCCGGGCGGCGGCGGATTTCATGGCTCAGGCTCTCCTTTCGCGGCGGTGGGTGACTGCCTACCATACCCTCGCCCTGAGGAGCGGCGCCGGAGGCGACGCGTCTCGAAGGGCATTCCAGAGCGTACAGCCGACGCCACTACTGGAGCATCCTTCGACACGCGATGCTTCGCATCGCGGCTCAGGACGAGGGCATCGAGTTTTGGCCCTCCTTCGAGGAGCGAACCGACGCGGCGATCCAGAGATCGCAGCGCGGTGCAGGCGGCCCCTGGGTTGCTTCGCTCCGCTCGCAATGACGGGTCTGTTTCCATCACGACGAGCCGTGCTTCCGAGCAGGCGACCGGAAGGAGCCGTCACGATTTCCCGTGTCCGACAAATGCGCAGAGCCGCCGCTGTGATGACAGACTCGGAAACACGCCCGAATTCCTTAACGACGAGGCTGGCGTTGAGAGTAACGACCCTGTCGGTTCGAATCCAGCTCGCGAGCGGGAGGCGGCCTTGCACGAGATCGACCGAATCGAGAGCGATGCCGTGGTCGGCCTGAGGACGAGAGGTGACCGCCAAGGCGATGAAATCGCCGTAGGCGTCGGGGCGGGTCAGCATGAGCACTGGCCGCTTCTTGGCCGCTGACAGGTTCGAAAAAGGAAAGGAAATCAGAACGAGGTCGCCCCGATCAAACACGATTCCACGCCTGATCCTCGGGGTTATCCCAAACCGTCTTCAAGGCGGATTCCTGCGCGCTGATCAGATCGCGGTCCCGCTCGCGTTCCTGCCGTTCCGTCAGATAGCCGACGAAATCCAGCACCTCCCGGGCGAGGTGTTCGGGGAGCTTCTTTATTTGTTCATAAACCAGGTCGGCGATGGCCATTCTGGTCACCTTCACATTCTCCCTTTGAGTGTATCATGGCGCGCTGCACGAGTCCGTAACTTCACGTCCTCCGCTCGCGCCATCCGGTCGGCGGCTGCAAAGCCGAACAGCAGTCCGAACAAGAGGTAGAGATGGCGCCAGTGGTCGGTGTCGATCTGCAAGCCCTGGACCATCTGCACGACGAGGCATGACCAGACCGGAATGACCTCCGTCTGATAGGGCCCTCGCCTGAAGACGAGACGCCAGCCGACGAACAGCGCCGTGGCGGTGAATGCGAAAAACGACAGGCCTCCGATCCATCCATAGGAGGCGAAGGCATTGAGGTACACTTCATGCGGGTCCTCGCGGAGGATATGGCGAAACTGCATCGGGCCGAAGCCGAAGAATCGCTCCAAGAGAAGCGGCACAGAGCGCGCCTGGTCTCCGAACCGCCCCGTCTCGCCAACGTCGTAATATTGGTTGAGCGAGAAGCGCTCGAAGAACATGTCGCGGATCTCGGGGACTGAAAGCGCAACGGCGAGCAGCACAGCGAGGCCGATTGCCCCAGCAAGAGCCGAGGCCGCAATTCGTATCCGCAGTCGTGGCGAGGGCGTCGTGAGAAACGTCAGGGCGAACAAAAGTCCGAGCGAGGCCGCGTAGTCGCCCCATGCTCCGCGCGAAAAACTGAAGAAGACGCCGAGCGTCATCACGCCGACCGCGGAGATCCCGGCGAGCGGTCGCCGCGCCCGTCTTAAAAGCAGATCCTGAATGATCCAGACGATCGGGATGACGAGGAACGGGCCGAAAACATTGGGGTCCTTGAAGGGACCGGAGGCGCGCCCATTGTCATAGAGCGTGAACAGCGGACCGAGGCCGGCGACATTGAAATAGCCGAGAATGCCGAGGATCGCCGCGATCACGCCCGCGAGGGGGTAGCCTGAGCGAATGATCCGGATGCGCGGCAGGGGGTCGTCGGCGATGAGGGCGGCGATGACAATCGACGTCATCGCCATATAGATCGAAACCCCGACGAACATGACGGCCCTTTGGTCGTCGGTGAAGGGGATGAGCGCCAGCAGCCCCCCAGCGTTCCAGAGCGCGAGCCACAAAACGAGGGGCGCTATGGTCGGTTCGAATGTGAGGCCGCCGCGGGCAAAGGCGGCGAGCACGACGAAAAACATGAATTCGTAGGGCGAGGGCTCGATGATCGCGGTCGCGCCGCAGACGACAAAGAGCCATAGCGCGGCGTTGCGCAGCGCGGCGACGCGCACGCGGCCGAATGGACGGCGCGCGCCGGCCGCGCTGGCGCCGACCGACGTCAAAAGGCGTTGGTCCCCTTGAAGATCGATAGCGGCGTCAGGGAGAGAATGCGCAGGTCGAACAGCATCGACCAGTTCTCGATGTAGTAGAGATCGTGCTCGACCCTGTGCTGGATCTTCTCCGGGGTGTCGGTCTCTCCGCGCCAGCCATTGACCTGCGCCCAGCCAGTCATACCCGGTTTCACCCGATGGCGGGCAAAATAGCCGTCCACCACTTGGTCGTATTGCCGGTCCGCCGCTTTCGCCTGAACGGCGTGGGGACGTGGGCCCACCAGCGACAGGTCGCCCTTGAACACGACATTGAAGAGCTGCGGCAGTTCGTCGATCGAGGTCTTGCGGATGAACTGGCCAACGCGAGTCACGCGCGGATCGTCTCGCGTCACCAGCCGCGAAGCTGCGGCGTCGAGCCGGTCGGCGTACATCGAGCGGAACTTGTAAACCTCGATCAGCTCGTTATTGAAGCCATAGCGCTTCTGCCGAAAGAGCACGGGCCCGGGCGTCTCCAGCTTGATCGCGATGGCGGTGAGAATGAGCACGGGCGAGAGGGCAACGAGAGCGAGCGAACCGACGAGCTTGTCGAAAACGAATTTGATCACAACGTTCCAATCGGCGATCGGCCGGTCGAGAATGTCGAGCACCGGAAGTCCGCCGACGTATGAATAGGACCGCGGCCGAAAGCGCAGGTGGTTGGCGTGAGCCGCGAGGCGAATGTCGACGGGCAAGACGCACAGTTTGCGCAACATCGTCAGAATGCGCTGCTCCGCCGTGATCGGGAGCGCGAAGATGATCAGATCGACACGTGAGCTTCTGGCGAAGTCTATCAGATCGTCGACCGTGCCGAGCTTCTGGAAGCCTTCGACGAAAACTGGCGAGCGGGCGTCGCCGCGATCGTCGAAGACGCCGAGTATCCGAAGTTCGGCGGGGTCGGCCGTCTTCAGGCCCCGCAACACTTGGCCGCCGAGATCGCCGCCGCCGACCACAACCGCCCGCCGCTGCAGACGTCCCGCGTCGGCGAGCGATTCGACAAAGCGCGCGAGACCGAGCCGGCCCGAAAAGAGGAACGCGACGGTCAGCCCCGACCAGGAGGCCAGCCACACGCGCGACACGGCGTCATCGGCCTTGAGCGCGAACACCGCCGCGGTGAAGGCGAGCACCAGGAGAGTCCAGGCCCCCGCGATATGAACGCAAGCGCCGACTGGGCGGCGGAACGCCAGTGTCGTGTAGAGACGCTGGGCGTGGGAGAGGGCGGTCGCCAGCGTCGCGCCCAAGCAGATGATCGCGAAATAGAGCGGTTGCGGCCCGACGTTCGGAACGACGTGAGCGGCATATGGGATGACGCCCGCTGCGGCGATGGCGAACCATTCCGCTGCGGTGACGAGTCCGGCCAGGACGACTGTCGAGTAGACGGCCTTCGGCGCGTCCAGCGAGAGCGCGCGCAAGGCGGCGGAACCTGATCGATCGGCGTGGGCAAGCATCGGCGCGTCGGTTGGTGCGGCGCTGGAGTTTTCGTGGGCAAGCAGGGTCATCGTCCTAACTCTTGGCGTGCGGCTGCAGCGGCTGGGCCGCGACCGGAATGGTCTTGTCGGAGCGGCGGGCGAGCGCATCGCGATAGCCCGCGAGCACGCCGTCCGCCATCGATTCGATCGTGAATCTCCCGGCGACGAAGCGGCTCAGGTCCGCGGCTTCCGCTTCCTGCTGCAATGGGTCCTGGTCCAGTGCGTTCGCCATGCGTCTGGCAAGGTCGGCGGCGTCGCCGCACGGCCCAAGGCGATCGGCGAACGCTCCGAAAATCTCCGGCACGCCCCCGACGGCGGTCGCGACGATCGGAACCCTCGACGCGGCAGCTTCCAGGACGACGTAGGGCAGCGACTCCAGGCGGGAGGGCGCAACCAGAATCCGGCCGAGCGCCATTGCCTTGCGAAAGGACATGACCCCTGGGAACGATACGCGATCCAGGACGCCCAGTCTCTGCGCCAGCTCCTTCAGCCGATCCTTTTCAGGACCCGAGCCAATGAGGACGAGCCGCGGCCGCCGCGTTCGCCGGCCGAGACGCGAGGTCGCCTCGAGCAGGATGTCGACGCCTTTCACCGCGCGCAGCTCGCCGACGTAGACGAATTCGGCCGCGTCGGCGTTCGGTGCGACCGGCCGAAACTCGGAGGGGCGCAGTCCGTTGACGACAATACGGCGGAGCCGTGTCTTGTCGCCGACCTCGGCGTCGAAGCGGCTCGCAATATAGGCGCTCTCGAACAGGAACACGTCAGTCAGCGGGGTGAGCAGCCGTTCGACCGTCATGAAGAGGCGATGAACCGCGCCGCCTGGACGGTAATTGAAACTGCCCCCATGCGGGGTATAGGCCCGCACCGCGTCAGGAGCGCAGCCGGCGATCCTGGTCAGCCGCGCGAGAACGCCGCCCTTCGACCCGTGGCCGTGAACGACATGCGGCGAGGCGCGGGAAAGCCACCGGCCAAATCGCACGAGCGCGACACAATCAGACGGGCTCGGATTGCGCCGGATCGGCGCGGTTTCGAATCCGAGGCGCAGGCCGCCCGGAATTGTCGCGAGCGCCTCATCGACGTGCGAGGAAAGTCCGCTCCCGTCGAAGAACATGCCGACGTCGTGGCCGCGCGCCGTCTGCTCGCCGGCGAGATCGACGACATGTCGGAACAGCCCGCCCAGCGGCGCGCGGAAGACGTGGACGATCCTGAGTTTGCCGATCGCGTCGTCGGGAAAATTCGACGCCAATGGGTTATCCGAATTCTCCCGGTCGCAATCCCCGAGATTTCGATAGACCCGCGTGGGTTAAAACACTGTTCTCTAGAAGAACCGCTCCTGGACGGTTATGGCGTCGCCCGGCCGGACCGGGTAGGACAGCGGCGCCGGAAAAGTCGCCAGGCTTCCATCGATGAGGCGGGTGATGTCGACGCTGCCCTCGACCGCGCGGGGCGTAAAGCCGCCGGCGACCGCGATCGCTTTCTGGACGGTCATGCCTGCGATGAACGGATATTGCCCGGCGACAGCGACCTCGCCTAGCACGAAGAAGGGCCGATAGGCTTCGACCTCGACGGAAACGCTCGGCTCACGCAAGAAACCCTGGCGCAGCCGCGCCTCGATCGCGCGTTCGATCTCCGCTGTAGCGAGCCCCTGCGCGCGCACTCGCCCAATGAGCGGCATCGAGATGTCGCCCGCGCCGTCGACCGAGAAGGAGTTGCTGAGGTTGTCCTGGCCGAACACGATCACCCGCAGGCGATCGCCGCTGCCCAAACGGTAGGGCGTCTCGACGCTGGCCCGCGGCGTGGCGATCGTTGCGCTCTGCGAAGCGCAGCCGCCGAGAAACGCAGTCGCCAGCATCGCCACAAGAAGTCCGAGATGGTTCATGAAAGAATCCGCGGCGGCGGCCGTTCTGCACGCCGCCATTCTATCGGCGTATGGTTAACGAAGGCCGAACACGAGCGCTCCGGTCCGCCCGCCTTAATGACCCGGAAACTATGTTGGCCGAGATTTGAATTGAGTGCGCGCGTGCGCGCGAGGGGCGGACCGGATGAGCGTCGGCAGAGAGGGCGGGGAACGCGAGCAGGCCATCGACCTGACGCGTCTCATCGCCGGAATTCGCCGC
Source organism: Hyphomicrobiales bacterium (assembly GCA_019237205.1). GTDB lineage: Bacteria > Pseudomonadota > Alphaproteobacteria > Rhizobiales > Beijerinckiaceae > Roseiarcus. The sequence goes on along the minus strand of JAFAHO010000340.1, from coordinate 5,441 downwards.
CGCCGGCGCTGGGTGGTCAGGCCCACGATCCTGGCGCTGGGCGCGTCCTCGATTTTCGTGCTGGTCGTGAGCCCCCGCTACACGGGCGTCGCCAAGGTGCTGCTCGAGGATCAGGAGAGCTATTTCACCAAGCCGGACAAGGCGTCCGGTTTCGATCCGGCGGCTACGATCGACCAGGAGGCCGTTCAGAGCCAGGCGGAAGCGGTCGCATCCGGCGATCTCGCGCGCAAGGCGATCGACAGGCTCGGGCTTGGAACGAACCCTGAGTTCAATCCCGATCACGACGGCACGGTGGACCAGCGCGTCGTCGACAAGTTTCTGTCGCGCCTGGCTGTCTTTCCGGTGCCAAGATCGAGGGTGCTGCAGATCGAATTCGTGTCGCGCGCCCCGGAACTCGCCGCGCGCGGCGCCAATACCGTCGCGGAGGTCTATCTGCAGTCCCAGACCGAGGCGAAGGCGAACGCAGCTCGAGCCGCCAGCGCATGGCTTTCGGGCAAGATCGAGGATCTGCGCGCCAAAGTCGCCGACGCCGATGCGAGGGTCGAGGACCTCCGCGCGAGATCCGGCCTCCTGACCGGCGCGAACGGACAAACGGTCCCGGCCCAGCAGCTCTCCGAACTCAACGCGCAGCTCGCCAACGCCCGCTCGGCCGAGGCGGCCGCCACCGCGAAGGCGGAGCTGCTGCGCCGGCTCGAGGCGCAAGGACGGCTTGACGAGGCGCCCGAATCCGTCTCGGACGAGTCGATGCGCCGCTCCGTCGAACAGCGCACGGCGCTCAGGGCTCAGTTCGCCGAGGCTTCGCGCACGCTCTTGCCGTTGCATCCGCGCATGAAGGAATTGAGCGCGCAGCTCGCGGCGCTAGACAGTCAGATTCGCGACGCGGCGGCCAAGAACGTTCGCGTCTTCGAGAACGACGCACGGCTCGCGGCCGATCAAGTCTCGTCTCTCTCGACGGCAATCAAGGAACAATCGAGGACCGTGGCGACCGGCAATGCGGACGACGTGCGGCTGCGCGCGCTCGAGATGGACGCGAAGGCGGCGCGCGACCAGCTCGAATCCTATCTTCAGAAATATCGCGAAGCCGCCGCGCGCGACGCCGACAGCGGCTCGCCGGCGAACGCGCGCGTGATCGCGACCGCCGAGCCGCCGCGCACGCCGACTTTTCCCAAGGTCTGGCAGACTATTGTGCTGGCGACGCTCGCCGCTTTCGTCGTCTCCAGCAGCGTCGCCGGGTCGGCTGCTCTCACGGCTGGCGAGACGGAGGCCGCCGGGGCGTCGATCGCGCTCTCCCCGCCCCAGGCGATCGCCGGTGACGCAGCGTCCTTCCAGGAAAAGGGCTGCGAACAGCCGAAACCGCCCGATCCTCTCCCTCCGGCCAAGAAATCCAGGCCCCTTGAGTCTGTCGACGAAGCCACAATCGAGCCGTCGCAGTCCGACGCATTGGCCGAGCGCCTGATGCGGTCGCGCACCCCGGAGGGGCGTCTGGCGGCGCTGATCGTCGGGAACGGGTCGGGCCGCGCCTTGACGGTCGCGCTCGAGACGGCCCGCCGCCTCTCCACGAAGGGCGCGACTCTGCTGGTCGATCTCGGGGCGACGCAAGACTGGTTGACCGACATTCTCGAACGCGAGGAGACGGACGCCGCGGAGGTTCCGGGCCTCGCCGATTTGCTCAAGGGGAACGCGAGCTTCGGCGAGGTCATTCGCCGCGATCTCTCGTCAGGCCTCGACGTCATCCCGTCCGGCGGAGACGCCAATGGCGAGAGACTCGAGGACGTGTTGGCCGCATTGACCTCGGCCTACGGCTGCGTCGTCTTCCACGCTTCCGACTGGCGATCGACGCCCGCGCGCCTGGCCGCCGGATTCACCGACGCGATCGTCCTCATCGCGCCCGCCGCCGTGTTGCGGCGTGTCGCGGACGAGGCGCGGGACGCGCTCGGCGCCGCCGCCAGGATACTGCCCTTCGCCCTCACACGCCCACAGTCCGCGCTGGAAAAGGTCGCCTGACGATGCGCGAAACGCCGCCCTCCGGCGCGTAGCCGCCGACATCAGGATCGGCGAGCGTTTGGCCTGGAATTTGGCCCATTGCGCGAGGCCGAGCCCGCTCCGCAACCTCTACGTCGCGTGGGCGTGCGATTTCCCCAAGGACGCCGGGCGCCGCCGGACGTGCGTCAGGGACGGGAAAAGGTGCGTCAACCTTTCGCAAAGATCAGGGGTTCATGGTCCGCCGCGCATGACGATCAGAAACGCGATCATCAGCGCGGGCCTTGCGGGCTTCCGCGCCAGCGGCTTGCACCGTGCTGCGAGCCTGGCCGCGCGCGGCCGCGGCGTCATTCTGACGTTCCACCGCGTTCGGCCTGAGCGCCCGGCGAGCAGCTACGCGCCGAGCCGTGCGTTGGAGATCACCCCACAGTTTCTTGACGTCGCGCTCAACGTCGTGAGGCGGGAGGGCTTCGAGCTCGTGTCGCTTGACGAGGCGCGCCGCCGGCTCGTCGAAGGCGAAGGCGCGCCCTTCGCCGCCTTGACTTTCGACGATGGTTATCGTGACACGCTGGACGAAGCGCTGCCGGTGCTCGAGCGCCAAAGAGCACCCTTCACGCTCTATTGCGCGACCGGCTTCATCGAACGCACGGCGCGCCTATGGTGGCTCGAGCTCGAGGAGGCGATCCGCCTTCTCGACACCGTCGACATCGGGACGGCCCGCCTCGCCGCGCAGACTCCGGCGGAGAAATCGGCCGCCTTCGACCGGATCTACTGGCTGCTCCGCGGGCGTTCCGAACCGGAGCTTCTGGAGACGGTCGGGGACCTCGCGCGCCGCGCGGGCGTCCACAGCGAAACGCTTTCGGATGGCCTTTTCATGGACTGGAGCGAAGTGGTCCGGCTCAGCCGCCACCCGCTCGCGACAATCGGCGCGCATAGCGTGACGCACCGCCGCCTAGCGCACTGGAGCGCAGCCGAGGTCCGGGCGGAAATGGCGGATTCCAGAGCCTCGCTCGAGGCGCGGCTCGGGCTCGAGGTCAAAACCTTCGCCTACCCAGTCGGGGATCCGACCAGCGCGGGCAGGCGCGAATTCGAGCTTGCGCGCGAACTCGGTTTCGGGACCGCGGTCACCACGCGCCCGGGCATGCTGTTTCCTGAGCACGCCCAGCGCCTGACTGCGCTGCCGCGCGTCTCCGTCAACGGTCGGTGGCAGAGGGTCGAGGCGCTGGAAGTGCTGCTGAGCGGCGCGCCGTTTTGGCTGTGGAACGGCGGCCGGCGGGTCGCTGCGGCGTGAGCGCCGCTCGTGGCTTCGGATCGCCTAGCCAAAGCGCCTGGCGCTCTTGAGGAAGATCCTCATGGCGACGCGACCCCAGAACTGCGACTTTGCTTCGGAATCCGCGTCCCAGCTCTTCCGACGCGCCTCCCAATACGCGCGACCGGCATGATCGCGGATGAGCGCGTCGGCTGCCGCCTCGGTCATTGCGGCGTCTTCGCCTCGACGTTGGAACGACGACGCCATGCTCATCCTCAGCGCCTCCTGGCGTGCTCCGGATACGTTTCGCTTAGGCAAAGTTGCTCTATTTGCCCTTACGGAATCCTTAATTCGCATTCGGTCAGCACAGTCATTATGCTGAGGCACAACGTCGGCCATCGGCCGAAAGGTGCGCCTTTGGTTCGACCTCGCCCTTCCGGACCACTCCATGTCCGCTCTGCTTGACGCATCGCCACCGATACAACCGGCCGCGCTGGCTGCCGCGATCGGCTGGCTCGCAGACGGCGCGCGATCCGCCCTTCGGTCGCAGGACGTGCTGGAGCAGCTATGCCTCCGTCTCGTCGATTCCGGTCTGCCGCTCTGGCGGGTCGCGGTATTCGAAGCGCTCTACGGCAATGTCGGCGCGGGCGCGTCTCGACTTCACCTGCATCGGGCCTTCCGTCAATCGCGCCGCGCGCCTGGAGAAAATCGCCTCCCGTCTCGGGCGCGTCGTCGTCGCCTCGGCGGCTTTCGCCCGCTGCATGCCGGAAGAATTCGTCACGTTGGGCGACTTTGAACTCGCAGGATTTCGCGAATCGGAGACCGTTTTCGGGTTGCGCGACGAATTGGGCCAACCGCGCGGCGCGGGTCTGCGCGTCAGTTTCAAAGAGGCGAGGGCCAGATCAGCCTTATGGCGCCGGCGGCAATCATGACGCCGCCGAGCGCTTGCGCGAGCAACTCTCCCTTCGGCGCAAGCTTTTCAATCGCCACGAGAACGGCGAGAGCCGCGATCCAAAGGAGGTTCATGGCGCCACCGACAAAGAGCAGCGCCATCAGCGCCCAGCAGCACCCGAGACAGTTCAGGCCGTGGCTCATTCCCATCCGCCAGGCGCCCCAGAGTCCGTCGCGCCATTCGCTGATCAAAAAGCCGAGCGGCGACCGGCACGCGCGCAGGCATGATCGCTTGATCGGACTGAACTGAAATATCCCCGCGATCAGCAGCAGTACCGCGCTGAGCGCGGGCGATGTGCTCACGATCATGGGCGAGATCCAACCCGTCGCCTGCAAAACCCATTGCAGGGTGGTCGCCGCGCCGCTGAATGCAATCCACAACGCGAGATACGCGGCGGCAAACAGCAAAGTTCTCGTCCCTTCGCCGCGCCTCCGATTCAGTTCCGCAAAGGAGAGAACCATCGGCGCCGCCGAGGGAAGCATCATGGCGGCCATCATGACCGCCCACATGACGAACACCGCAAGCCAGTTTGCCGCCGACCAGTCGGACATCGGCATCGTCAGCTGCGCGGCGGGACTGTCCATATTGTTGGCGCCCCAAAACAGGACGAGCCAACACACAAGCGTCGCAGCCCAGACGCCGGTCGCCGTCCAGCGGCGCGCGACAATCAGATCGTGCGACGATACGGACAAATCGGGATCAGCCCTGATAGGCGAACGGGGCAAAGAAGCCGTTTCGGCCCGTGATGTCGCACGAGAGCCCGTAGTCGTTGATCTTGAGACGGGAGGAACGGGAGACCGTGGCTGGGTATCCCGGCGAAATCGCGAGCGGGTGGCCGGTGATTTCGACGGTTCCACCGCCCTGTCCCTGAATCGGCTCGATCTCGGCCGAGCCAGCGCCGTCGACTTCCAGCCGGAACCGGGAGTTCGCGCCCTTGTCGAACGTGATCCGTGTGGGCCGCGCACCCAGGACCTGGCCGATGAGCGGTCCCAGATTGGCGAGGTGACCTCCGTCCGCGCCCGAGAAGATCCCCTGCAGCGCCGCCCGCTGCTTGTCGTCGGCGCGCTCGTCCAGATAGAGCGCCACCTTCCACTGACCGTTTTTCATGTTGCCGGGCGCGTACGCGATGAGCGCGGCGTTCAAACCGTCGAGAACGGTGTCGCCATGACTGCCCTTGTCAATGTGCCACCCGCCAGGGCATTGCATTCGCCCTCGGTCGGCGGCGAAAGGAAGATGCAAGGGCACGCCGCCTCGCAATTG
>JAFAHO010000078.1 GCA_019237205.1 Hyphomicrobiales bacterium | reverse complement strand
CTCCAACGCGTCTGGCGCGGGAAGCCCGTCGGGATCGAAGATCCCCGTCCAGTCGTAACCGCGCTCCAGCGCATAGCGCAACCCTGTGGCTACGCCTCCGCTTGTTCCCGTGTTCTCGTGATTGCGCACGACGGTCGCGTGTTGAAGACAAGGCTGGTCCACGGTGCCGTCCGTAGAGGCATTGTCGACAACCAGGATCTCGTCGACGGCGCGCGTTTGCCGCAAAAGCGCTGAGATCGTCTGCTCGATGACGTCGGCGTCGTTGAAGGTATGAATATACGCGAGAACTCTCATGGACTTGTCGAGCGGGGCCGTTGTACTGTGCGAAGACGGTAGCGTCGAAATCCGGCATAGGCAAGGGCGCGGACGGTGCGCGGTCCGAGCCCGACAGTCGTAGGAGGGACAGCGCCGCGATCAATGCCACGGGGCCCGGACTCGATTGGGCCGACCGCTCAATGCGACACGGTCGTTTTGGACAGCATCAGCCCGGCGGCGCCGATGCGGGCGCCAAGGCAAAGGCCGGCGACGACATCTGATAGTTCCCTGCGTTTAACCCGCCGACGACGACAGAGACAAGGGCCGCCCCGGCGACTTTCAGTTCCGGCAAGCTCGATAACGCGCGGGGACATCGTGTGAGCGCCCATGACTGAGCTCGGGACCTCGGAACGCTACTTCGAACAAGCGATAAAGGTTTTCCACCCGATCCTCTGCACGGAAACCCGGTCATCTTTGGAGGTTAGGTGATCAACACCTTTCTTCAGGGCAAGAGTGTGGTAGGCGCGAGCATCAACTTGGACCCATAGACCGGGGCCAAGTCGGCCGGTCCCGGTGTTCGAATGCGAGAGTGGATAAATGGATATCAAGAAACCGTTCTACTGCGGCAACGCCAAGGCCGACCAGGTGCGAGGCAGCGGATGGTTTGTAGGTCAGTTCGTTCCGGCCGAACTTGGACTGAGGCACCAGACGGATGTCGAACTGAAGTGGGGGATCCACCCAGACGGAGAAAGGCGATCGCATCCTCGGGCAACTCAAAACGCCACGACGATTTCCGTGCTGATCGAAGGCAGCTTGAAGGTCACGTTCCATATCGACGGGACGCAACACGAGGTCAGACTTCAGACGAAAGGCGATTACGTTGCCTTCGGGCCTGAGGTTGTGCACTCTTGGGAGGCCGTGGGCGACACAATCGTTCTGTCTGTGCGGTTTCCGTCTGTCGAGGTCGGATTGCGGTCCCGTGTCTGAGGCGATTATCGACGGTCGGCGTCAGGCGCTGCCACGACCCAGGGTCGGCGCAGGTACGCTTTCGAGCACATAAGCAGACATTCGCGGAATGGCGAACGGATCGGGATGCAAGTCGAGGCCCCCAAGTCGATCGGCGGCCGCGCCGGCAGGAATTGTGGCAAAGGAGATGAGAATCCGCAGCCGCTCGAGGTTTTTCAGTCGCTCAGGCGCCTTTTTTTGCAACTTGTTGTGGAAATCATACGTTATGATAGTGTTGTATGTGGCCATCGGAAAGTCTAACCTGTCACGAATGAAAGATATCATCGGTTTGTAAGGGGGTCGCCCGACGACACCCGTGGGTCAAATCTCTTTTGCGATAAAAGAGCAAATTCTTCGTTCGGCGGATGACGCTGCCAGGTTCGGCGCCAAGACAAGATAAAACCTGGGTCATGAACCTGATCGCCTTGCCGCTGGTCAAAATTCGATCGTTCCGATTGGCGGGCTCGCCTTGCGACCCGGCGCAACGCGGCGCACCGCAAAGATCTTCTTCGAGCGAGGCCCGACGCCAGTTACTTGGCCATTGGCGTTGGTGACCAGCTGTCCTTTCGACCGATATGGAGGTGTACGACCAGTTCGGCGTCCGTCTCAGGAAAACTGAAACCGGCGGCCTCATCGCTGCGCCACAGCAAACGATGGCCCAGCCTATCCCGATAAAAGGAGATCGCCGCGTCGAGATCGGCGACGTGAAGCAAATGGTTGTCGAGTTTTCGAAATAGGGGTTTCTCGGGTGACGTGCGCGAAGGTCCTTGACCGACTTGGCTGAGCGGACGTCTTTGCGCAGTCTTCTTAACGGGAAGCCATTCTGGGCGCCAGACCAATTACCGTTTCGCCGCCGCCAGTATCGGCCCGGCCCCGGCGGCCTGCACGATCGCCGCCTCCGCGAGGCTCGGGTCGCTTCCGCCGGGCAGCGGGAACGTCGCAGCATCGCCATGCCAATGGCCAATGAGAACCATCTCGCGAACCACGTCCTTGTACGGCAGGGTGTGGCCGGCATTCTCGCCGCGCGGGATCGAGACTTCGACCGTTCGCGGAATGTAGCGTGTGAGCCACACGTCGGCGCCGCCCCCGGGCGCGGAGCCCGCCCCTACCGCAACGGCGCCGCCCGCAAAGCCGACCGTCGGGCCGCCGGCGCTGCGATCCCCGCGCCTCATCAAGTCGGCGAGTCCGCCCGGCTCGAGGCCGTCGCCCTCGACGCGGCCGTTCACCACGATCTGCGGCGTATAGACGCCGTCGCGCCCCATGGCGTGGGCGTAGGCGTATTGGCGCGCTGTCCAGGCGGCCTTGGAAAACGTGTCCTTCCAACCGAGCCGGTCCCAATAGTCGACCTCGAAGGCGAGCGCGAGCACGTCGGCGCGATCGCTGACCGCCGCGACATTGGCCTCGGCCGGCGGGCAGGACGAGCAGCCCTGGCTCTGGAAGAGTTCGACGACGGTGGGATGCGCCGCGTCCGCGGCGAAACCCATATTCGGAAGCGCCGCCAGGATCATCAGCGTGGCAAAACCCACGCCCAGCTTCTGCGAGATCGTCATCGTTCCCGTCTCCGACCGGGCGCCCTCGCGCCCCTCGGGGCGATGTTCGTTTTGCCAGCGGCTGTTGTTACGGTCGCGCGCCGGTTCACGACAATGCTAAGACGCGGGCGTCATTCCCTCATTGGCGAGCGCGCATGGCCCGGACCGACTTCCGCACTCCCCGTCTTTGCGTCACGGCGCCGCTCGCCGAGGGCGAAATCGTGGAGCTCTCCCCCGAGCAGAGGAACTATCTCGTCAACGTGCTGAGACTGGGGGACGGCGCCCGCGTGCTCGCGTTCAACGGGCGGGACGGCGAATTCGCCGCCGCGCTCGCCGGCGGCCTGTCGCGCAAGGGCCTCTCGCTCGTCATCGGCGCGCAAACGCGCCCGCAGGAAACGCCGCCCGACATCGACTTTCTGTTCGCGCCGCTCAAGCACGCCCGCCTCGACTATGTGGCGCAGAAGGCGGTCGAGATGGGCGCGCGCCGCCTGAGGCCGATCGTCACCCGGCGCACGCAGGTCTCGCGGCTCAATATCGAGCGTCTCTTGGCCAACGCCATCGAGGCCTGCGAACAATGCGGCGTGATCTGGACGCCCGAGGTTGTGGCGCCAGAACCGCTTGAGCGGGCGCTCGCCGGATGGCCGGCCCGAAGGCTGCTCGTCTTCTGCGACGAAGCGGCGCCTCAGGCGAACCCGCTCGACGCGCTCTCGAGCGCGACGACGAACGGCGGCTTCGGCCTGATGATCGGGCCCGAAGGCGGATTCGACGACGATGAGCGCGCCGCGATCCTCGCTGTTCCGGGGGTCGTCCGGCTAAGTCTCGGCCCGAGAGTGTTGCGCGCGGACACCGCCGCGGTCGCCGCGCTGACGCTGATCCAGGCGACGCTCGGTGACTGGCCAGGATCCCGGCGGGGTTTACAGTAGGCAATTTGTTTGCTCTCGCCGCCATGTTGCCGCCACGATGTCGATCCATTTCGGCAGCCTGAGGCAAAGCGAGTCCCAGATGCAGCGAAAGTTCGAACGATCGACGACCGGCGTGCTCGCGTCGCTGACGATCGCGTTGACGGCATCCTTCACCTTGGCGGCGAGCGCCGACGGCCTTCCGCGTCCGCCCGGGGACGGCTTGCGCCCGGCGCAATGTGACGAAGCCCTCCGAGCCTCCGCGTCGGGCGAGGAAGCTGCGGGGTGCGCGCGGATCAGCGGATATGTCGCAGCCGGCTCGGAATTCTCGGCCGGCGAGAAGATTGGCGGCAGGCCGGCTCCGTTCGAGGCGCCATTTGCCATCCTGATGGGCGTGCCCCTTGGCGCGCTGCGAACAGTCGGCTCGTTCTTCCTGCAAGTTGGCCACGAGGACGGCGCGCGCTGAGCCGCGCCGGTTCCTTGCGCCAAATTGACCGCGACGGCCGCTTCGACTTACGATGCCGGACTGGTCCTGAGGGAGGGGAACGCCATGCCTGTTCGTCCATCCGCCGTCGCGTGCCTTTCGGCCCTTCTGCTGGCGTTGCTTTCTGAGTTTGCGTTGGCGGCCGGCGGCGACGCGATGAAATATTGCAAGCCGGACGTCGAGCGGCTTTGCCCTGGCGTGGCACCGGGAGGCGGCAAGATCGTCGCCTGCCTCAAGGCGCACAAGATGGACATGAGCGTCGGCTGCGCGATGGCGCTCAAGAAGATGAAATCGCAAATGTAGCGGCTTTTTGGCGGCTAGAACGCCGCCTCCTCGAAGGCCGGATCGACCGAGCGTCCCCACGAGCCTTCGTAGCGCGCCAGCCATTCCTGCGCCGGCGCGCGTCCGGTTTCGGCGATCGTCTCGAGCGGCCTCAGCCACATTGCTTCGTCCTCGCCCTTGGGGTTGATCCGCGCGCGCCGCCAAAGGCCCTTCCGCGTTATCGCGAGCATGTCCAAGGCAACACCTCTGAGGTCGCGGCCCTGGATCTTGGCGGCGAGCCCGAGCCGCGGAACGTCGTCGCGCAGCTTCTGGAGATCCTCGGCGCTCCAGCCCCTGATCAGATCCTGAGCCGACTGAAGGGCGTCTTCGTCGTAATAGAGGCCGATCATCAGCGCCGACATCGCAACGATCCTGTCCGGCGGCCCGACGTCCGCTCCACGCATCTCCAGATAGCGCTTGAGGCGCACCTCGGGAAAGATCGTCGACAGATGATTCGCCCAGTCAGCCATGGTCGCCCGCTCCCCGGGCGCTGCGGCAAGGCGGCCGGCCAGAAGATCGCGAAAGCTCGCTCCGGCGACGTTGAGATAGGTCGAGCCGCGCTTGAGGAAATAGAGCGGCACGTCGAGCGCGAAATCGACGTAGCGCTCGAAGCCCATGCCCGGTTCGAAGACGAACGGCAGCATTCCGGTGCGCGCCGGATCGGTATGGCGCCAGATCTCCGAACGCGCGGAGAGAAAGCCGTTCGGCTTGCCGTTGGTGAAGGGCGAATTGGCGAAGAGCGCGGTGATCGCCGGCTGCAGTGCGAGCCCGACGCGCATTTTGGCGACCATGTCGGCTTCGTCGCGGAAATCGAGATTGGTCTGGACGGTCGCGGTGCGAAACATCATGTCGAGGCCGCGCGTTCCGACCCGCGGCATGTAGCGCTTCATGATGTCATAGCGGCTCTTCGGCATTGCGGGCGTCTCTGCGAGCGTCCACTTCGGGCTCATGCCGAGCGACAGAAAACCCATCCCGAGCGGCGCCGCGACCGCCCGGCAATGGCCGAGGTGACGATCGAGTTCCTCCGCCGTTTCGTGCGCCGTGTCCAGGGGCGCCCCGGACAATTCGAATTGGCCGCCCGGCTCGAGCGAGATCGCCCCGCCGCCGTTCGTGTCATAGAGACCGATCAGATGACCGCCGTCCTCGATGCGCTCCCAGCCAAGCCGCGCGTTCATGCCCTCAAGCAGAGCGCGGATACCTCTCTTGCCCTCGTAGGGCGCAGGCGACAGATTTGAGCGATAAAAGGCTATCTTTTCGTGTTCCGTGCCCACGCGAAACGGGCCGTCCGGCTTGCATCCGGCCTCGAACCATGCCGCGAGCGCGTCACGCGATTCGACAACCTCCCCATCGACGACGTCGCGAGCCATAAAGGCCTATACCCCTGCGGCCGGCGCGCCGGCGACTGCGGGTAGATAGTCGGGCGGGCGCCCCATTGCAAATGAGGGCCGCAGCCTCCGCGCGCGCCATCGCCGGCAAACAAATCCCTCCTCGCCGCCCGGACCGCTCTTGTCAGCCGCGGGCCGGCTTCGTCTCCATGGCTTTCGCAAGACGCGCCGCCGCCGCATAGGCCGCCGCGACAGCGATGAGGCCGAACAGGGCGCAGCCGAGCGCGATGCCCATGAGGCCGCCCGGCACTCCACCATAGTGCGCGCCAATGGTTACGAACGGAATCGTGCCGAGCGTCGCCCGGCCCCAGTTGAACAGCATCGACAACATCGGAAAGCCGAGATTGTTGAACGCGGTGTTGGCGACGAAGAGACAGGCGAGAAAGAGCCAGGCGACTACGCCGTACTGGCAGTAGAAGGTGATGTAGCCCGCGCTCTCGCCCTTGGCGTCGAATGCCGCGACGAGCCACGGCGCGACGAGCGCCAGCCCGCCCCATGCTAGGAGAACATAGCCGATCGAGAGAATGAAGGAATCGGTCAGCGCCCTCTTGACCCGACCCATCAGATTGGCGCCGTAGTTCTGGCCGATGATCGGGCCGATCGAGCCGGTCAACGCGAAAATGACGCCGAATGCGACCGGCGTCACGCGGTCTATCACGGCGCCGGCGGCGATCGCCGCCTCCCCGATGTCGGAGAACACGCGGACCGCATAGGCCGAGCCGACGGGCGTCGCGAGATTGGCCATGATCGCAGGAAAACCGATCGCCATGATGGGCCCGAAGTCGCCGCGCGCGGCCTTCAGACTCGGGCGGGCGACCATGTCGTGCACGCGGACCGAGCCATGCCAGCCGACAATGAGCCAGCAAAGCCGCGCGGCGACGGCCGCCCAGGCCGCGCCATAGACTCCAAGCCCCAGCCCGAAGATCAGCACGGGATCGAGAATGGCGGTCACGATCGCGCCTGACAAGGTCACATACATCGCCCGGCGCGCGTCCCCGACTGCGCGCAGCACGCCGGCCATCCCCATTCCCAGGGCCATCAACACGTTGGCTGGAATGGTGATCGCGAGAAAGGTCGAGGCGACCTCCAACGGCTCGCCGCGCGCATGCAAGAGCGTCGTCAGGCCCCAGTTGCGACAGGTGAACATGAGCGCCGCTACGGCCGCGGAAACGATCGTCGTGATCGTGAGCGCCGAGGCGGCGAGCCGGCGTCCCCGAGGCCGGTCGCCAGCGCCCAGCGCTCGCGACACTGTCGCCGAGGCCGCGATGGTGAGGCCGATGTTGATCGACATCGCGAAGAAGGTCGCGAGGCCCACATAGCTGACCGCCGCCTGGTACGCCTGATCGCCGAGCCGCGAGACCCAGAAGAGCGAGAGAAGATCGATGGCGAAAACCGCCATGAGGCCGATGGCGCCGGTTGCGGTCATCACCGCGACATGGCGCATCAGCGACCCTTGCGTGAACACGGGCCGGGCCTTGTCGCGGGCGGCGTGGGGAGCGTTCAAGGGGCCGGTCCTGGTCGCGGGGACCGGACTTTTAGAGGCTGGCGGCGGCTGAGGCTAGGGGCCAAATCCGATACGTGGTCCTTCAGGGACGGACGGCAGGCGACCCAAGGTGGATTCTTCTTAGTTGCGCTTTTCCAGTAGGCTGTTCAGCGCCGCCAGGAGCTCATCCGAACTCGCCTGCGTTCCGCGTTGCTGGACAACGATCTCGCCTTTGTCGTCGATGAGAGAGATCACGGCGGCATGGTCGAAGCCGCCCAATCCATCGGGGCGATAGCCGACGCCCAGCGCCGCCGCGAGTTCGCGCACCGCGTCATCGTCGCCGTGAAAGAGCGTCCAACTGCCCGGATCGAGGCCGTGCTCGTCGGCGTAGACCTTGAGCTTCGCGGGCGTGTCGACCGCGGAGTCGATCGAGAAGAAGGCGAATGTGACCCGCCTCGCCGCGTCCTCAGACATGTGCCTTTCGATCCACATCATGTTAGCTACGATCGCCGGGCACATGTCCTTGCATGACGTGTAACCCATCGCGGCCACCACCGGCTTGCCGCCAAGCGCGCCGAGCGGAACGCTCGCCCCGTCCTGGTTCGTCCACTTCGACTCGAGATTATAGAGGGAGGCGCTCGTCGGCTCAGCAGGCGCGTCCATCGTCATATGCTGCATGTCGTGGGCGCATGCGGCGCCGGAGCCAAAGGCGACGAGCGCGGCTGCGGCCGCGACGAAGAGCAAGCGATGACTCATGGAGCGCCTCCCGCGCAACGGAAGCCGAGGTTGTCGGCGGTGTAGTCGGCCTTCAGGCTCGCGCGCATCGAATAGCGCATGAAGGCCGGATAGTCGGTCGCGTCGGCGACGCCCGCCGCCGCGCCGCCGCAGAAATTGGCGCTGTCCTTCCCGTCGGAATCGCGGGACTCGCCGGTCCGCGCGTAGGCCGCGAAATCAAGCGTCCATTCCCACACGAGCCCCACCATGTCGCGCACGCCGAAGCCGTTCGGCGGACCGCCGACGGATGGGGGATGCGCGCCGTTTGGCTCGGCGAACCATTCGAGCGAGCGGGCGCGCACAGTCTCCCGGCCGCGGCCCTCGTCGGCGAGCGCATATTCCCACTGCTCGGTCGTCGGCAGGCGCAACCCGCGCGCCTTGCAATAGGCCTCGGCTGCGAACCACGAGACGTTCGTCACCGGCTCGTCGCGCGCCCCGGCGTCGGCGGGTTCGAGATCGGAAGGCCAGCGCTTGAGATAGCGATCGTCGGCGAAGAGCGCCCTGATCCGGGACTTGCGCCATTGAGGATGCGCGATCAAGAAATCGAGAAACTGGGCGTTGGTCACGGGCTCCGCGTCGAGCCGGAACGCGTCGATTCGCCGAGCCGCCGTCGCATCGGCGTTGCTCGCGTTCAAGGCCCTCACGCGCAGAAAGGGCATGTAGAGCCCCGCCGGCAGCGCGATCATTCCATCCGAATTGAGCTCGACCGCGAGGCCGACCGCGAGCGGGGCGACCAGCGCCAGCGTCCCGACTGCGATCGCGACCGCGCCGTGCATGGCTACTGCGCCTTGATCCGATAAGCCCTGACCTCCTCCGGCGTAACCTCCTGACCCGAATTGCCCCAGGTGTTGTAAACGTAGGTCAAGACGTCGGCGATGTCCTCGTCAGAAAGGCTCCACGCCGGCATCACGCCGTTGAAATCGTGGCCGTTCACGGTGAGCTTCGTCTCGAGGCCGCCGGTCACGGTTTTGATCGCGCGGATCTTGTCGCCGTTGAGGTAGTCGGACTTGGCCAGCGGCGGAAAGGCGTCCGGGACGCCTTCGCCGTCCGCCTGATGGCACGCTTGGCAATTGTTGGCGAACACGCCCGCCCCGAGCTCGATGCGCTCTGCCTTGGACTGCGCGGCGGGTGCGACGATCTGGCCCTGACCGGCGACGCGAATGCCCGTCCCCTCAGGCTGATAGACGAGATCGAAGGTCTTGCCGGAGTAGACAAGCTTGTTCTCTTCGCCCGAGACCTTGAGCTGCGCGAGCGCGCCGCGGTTGAACGCGCGCTCAATCGAATGGTCGACGATGATGAACGTGCCCGGTACGCTCATCTGGAACTGGACGATCGCCGCGCCGCCGGCAGGAATCATCGTCGTCTGGACGTTGCGCGTCGGCGCGGCGAGATTGCCTTCCGGATAGACGACATCGAAAATTTGACCGATGACGTGGAACGACGAGACGAGGTTCGGGCCGCCGTCGCCGACGAAAAGGCGCACGGTCTCGCCGACCTTGGCGGTCAGCGCCTTGTCGCCGACCGTCGACCCGACCGAGCCGTTGAAGACGACATACTCCGGCTTCTCGTCGATGACTTTCGCCATGCTGAACGGCTGCAGGCCCTGATCGCCGTTGGCGCCCTGGGTGTAGAAGTCGCCTTGCATGACATAGTATTCGTGGTCGACCTTCGGCAGCCCCTCCTTCGGCTCGACGAGGATCATGCCGTACATGCCGTTGCCGATGTGCATGGCGACCGGCGCGGTCGCGCAATGATAGACGTAGAGCCCTGGATTGAGCGCCTTGAATGAGAACACCGAGCTGTGGCCAGGCGCCGTCAATGACGCCGCCGCACCGCCGCCAGGGCCGTTGACCGCATGCAGGTCGATGTTGTGCGGCATCTTGTTGTCGGGGTGATTGTCGAGATGCATCTCGACAAGGTCGCCCTCGCGGATCCGGATGAACTTGCCGGGCACATGGCCGCCGAAGGTCCAGAACGTATAGCGGACCGCGTCGGCGAGCCGCCCTTCTAGCTCGCGGACTTCCAGATGCACCACGATCTTCGTCGCGTGGTCGCGTTGGACCGGCGGCGGGACATTCGGCGCGTCGGCAAGAACCGCATTCTCCTGGCCGGTGATCGGATCGTTGAGATTGTCTTCGCGGGAAGCCGCGAAAGCGGCCCCGGCAATGAGGAGCGCCGCCATTGCTGCGCCGGACCCAAATGATCGAACCCTCATCCTTGTCTCCCCCTTTCGGTTCCGGCATTTTCTGAACGTGGCGACGCCAATACCCGAGGCTTGCGGGCAACCGCCTTTGATCTTGGTCGAGCAGGGATCGGCGCGGCTCCGCCCGACGTAATTATTCAGAGGCCGAGGCGTCCGTCTGCGCGGCTTTCTGTCGCAGGACCCGCTCCGTGACGTCCCGCGCCACCGCGACGGCTCCCTCTGCAACCCCGTCTGCTGCAACAAGGGCAAGTCATTTCGATGTAGAGCTTGCGCCCGTTCTTGTGCAGCGCGCGGGTCAAGGTCGGACGTCCCTGAAGCTTCAGGACGCCGTTTGCCATGGCCTCGTCGAACCCGCGCCAGTGCGCCACGCGAAGATGGCCCGGTACGATCAGATTGAGGTTTTGGCCCACCGCCTCCTCAGCGCTGAATCCGAACAGCTCCGCCGAGGCGCGGTTCCCGGTGAAGCTCGGCGTCACGCGCCCGCCGATCAAGAGGATCAGCATGACGAGGACGCCGAGGGCGGCGCGGGTGGAAACTTCGGCTAGGCTAGCCCGCCCACTTTCAAATTGCGCCAATTGCGCACGACGGTCACTTCCCGCGCGATTAAGGCCACAAAGACGATCAGGAACGCCGCATCGAGGACGGCGGCGGCAGAGCGGCCGATCCAATCCGACGCGAGGACTGCGATCCGCCCGGCCGCCCACAGAACGGCCAGCGCCGCAAG
>JAFAHO010000441.1 GCA_019237205.1 Hyphomicrobiales bacterium | reverse complement strand
GCCACCGAGGACAAGGTCACCGTCGAAGCCGCTGAAGCGATTAAGAAATATGGCGTCGGCATCAAGTGCGCGACGATCACCCCCGACGAGGCGCGGGTGGAGGAATTCAAGCTCAAGAAGATGTGGAAGTCGCCCAACGGCACGATCCGCAACATCCTGGGCGGCGTGATCTTCCGCGAGCCGATCATCTGCAGGAACGTGCCGCGCCTCGTGCCGGGCTGGACGCAGCCGATCGTCGTCGGCCGTCACGCCTACGGCGACCAGTACCGCGCGACCGACTTCAAGGTCCCGGGCAAAGGACGCTTGACCATCCGCTTCGAGGGCGAGGATGGCGCTGTGATCGAGAGGGAGGTGTTCAAGTTCCCCGGCGCCGGGGTCGCGATGGCGATGTACAATCTCGACGACTCGATCCGCGACTTCGCCCGCGCGTCGCTGAACTACGGCATCATGCGGAAATATCCGGTCTATCTGTCGACCAAGAACACGATTCTCAAGGCCTATGACGGCCGGTTCAAGGACATCTTCCAGGACGTTTACGACAGCGAGTTCAAGTCGAAATTCGCCAGTCTCGGGATCACCTACGAGCATCGCCTGATCGACGATATGGTGGCGGCGGCGCTGAAATGGTCGGGCGGCTACGTGTGGGCGTGCAAGAACTACGACGGCGACGTGCAGTCCGACACGGTGGCGCAGGGCTACGGGTCGCTCGGGCTCATGACCAGCGTGCTGATGACCCCCGACGGGCGGACGGTCGAGGCGGAAGCGGCCCACGGCACGGTCACGCGCCATTACCGCGAGCACCAGAAGGGACGCGAGACGTCGACCAATTCGATCGCCTCCATCTTCGCCTGGACGCGCGGCCTTTCCCACCGGGCCAAGCTCGACGGCAACGACAAGCTCGCCAGGTTCGCTTCGACGCTCGAGAAGGTCTGCGTCGAGACGGTCGAGGCCGGATACATGACCAAGGATCTCGCGCTGCTCGTCGGGCCGGACCAGAAGTGGCTGTCGACCGAAAGTTTCCTCGACAGGGTCGACGAGAACCTGAAGAAGGCGATGGGGTAGCGACGACTGGCGGCGCCGCGTTGGCGCCCAGTCGGGCGCTCAGCCCAGCTCTTCGTGGACGAGGCTCACCCAATATCCCGAGCCGAGCGTCAGGATCGCGTCGTTGAAGTCATAGTCCGGCGTATGCAGCTGGCGGGCGCCGCCGTCGGCCTCGACCCCGTTGCCGATCAGGATGAAGCCGCCCGGGCGCGCCTCGAGCATGAAGGCGAAGTCTTCGGAGCCGGTGACGAGCGGCGCCTCCGCGATGACGTTTTTGTCGCCCGCGAGCGCGCGGGCGGCGGCGAGCGAGACGCCCGTCTGCTCGGCATGGGTGACAAGCGCCGGAAAGAGCCCGTCGTGCCGGACTTCCGCGCTGCAGCCGAAGGTCGCGGCGCAGGCGTGAGCGAGTTCGCTCACGCGCTTCTGCACAAGGTTGCGCACGTCGGCCTTAAAGGAGCGCGACGTGCCGCGCACGACCGCCTCGGCCGGAATGACGTTGGGCGCGTCGAAATCGCCGGCTGCGATGTGGCCGACGCTGACGACGGCGACGTCGGCGGCCGGCACGGTGCGGCTGACGATCGTCTGGATCGCGGTCACGAATTGGGAGAGCGCGAGCGTCGTGTCGGTGGCGAGATGCGCGCCGGCGCCGCCGTGTCCGCCGGTGCCTCGAAACGTGACCGTCCAGCCGTCGCTGGCGGCGAGGAACGGCCCTTTCCGGGTGGCGAACATGCCCGTCGGCAGGCCCGGCGCGTTGTGCATGCCGTAGACCGCGTCGACCGGAAAGCGCTCGAACAGGCCCTCTTCGATCATCAGCCGCCCGCCGCCGAGACCCTCTTCCGCCGGCTGAAAAATAAAATGGACCACGCCCGCGAAATCGGGGCGCTCGGCAAGATAGCGCGCGGCGCCGAGCAGCATCGCCGTATGGCCGTCGTGCCCGCAGGCGTGCATCTTGCCGGGAACGGTCGAGCGATGGTCGCGGCCGGCGGCCTCCTTGATGTTGAGCGCGTCGAGATCGGCGCGCAGCCCGATTGCGCGCTGGCCGGTCCTGGCGCCCTTCAGCGTGCCGACGACGCCGGTCCTGGCGATTCCCTCGGCGACCTCGATTCCCCAAGACTCGAGCTTCTCGGCGACGATGGCGGCCGTGCGCCTCTCCTCGAAGCCGGTCTCGGGATGACGATGAATGTCGCGCCGGATGGCGGTGAGTTCGGGTTCGTAGGGCTTAAGACCCTCGAGAATTGCGGCGCGACTCGAGTCCATTTGCTGTCCCCCTTGCTGACCTGGGCCGGCCCGCCTCAGGCTCTTGCGCGAATCCCCTCTTCGACCGCGCTGAGCGCGTCGGCGGTTCTTGCGCCCTCGGGGCCGCCCGCCTGGGCCATGTCGGGCCGCCCGCCGCCACCCTTCCCGCCAAGAACGGCCGAACCAAGGCGGACGAGATCGACCGCGTTGAAGCGCCCGGTCTGGTCGGGCGTCACCGCGACGACGAGGCTTGCCTTGCCGTCCTCGCCGATGGCGGCGATGGCGACCACGCCCGATCCGACGCTCTCCTTGGCCTCGTCGGCAAGCGATTTGAGGTCCTTGATGTCGACGCCGGTCACGGCGCGCGAATAGAACCTGACGCCCGCGACCTCGCGCACCGTCTGCGCGTCGCTCGCGCCGCCGCCCATGGCGAGCTTGCGCCTGGCCTCGGCGAGCTCGCGCTCGAGCCTGCGCTTGTCGTCGATCAGGGCCTCGAGGCGATGGGCCGCTTCCTCCGGGGGCGCGCGCAATAGCGCCGCCAGTTCCGCAAGGCCGCGCGAATCGGCGGTCAGGCGCCGGCGCGCTTCGTCGCGGGTCTTGGCCTCGATCCGCCGCACCCCGGCGGCGTTCGCGCTTTCGCCGACGATCGAGATGAGGCCGATGTCGCCGGTGCGGCCGACATGCGTCCCGCCGCAGAGTTCGACCGAATAGACGCGCTGGTGCGACGGATCGTCCTCGATCGTGCCCATGCTGACGACGCGGACCTCGTCGCCGTATTTCTCGCCGAACAGCGCCCGCGCCCCTGACGCCCGCGCGTCGTCGAGGCTCATGAGACGGGTCGTCACGTCGGCGTTCTCGAGCACGATCCGGTTGGCGATGTCTTCGACGGCCGCGAGCTCCGCCGCGGTGATCGGCTTTGGATGAGCAAAGTCGAAGCGCAGCCGCTCGGGGGAGACGAGCGAGCCTTTCTGCGCCACATGATCGCCGAGGACCAGCCGCAGCGCCTCGTGCAGGATATGGGTCGCGGAGTGGTTGGCGCGCGTCGCCGACCGCGCCGCGTGATCGACGGCGAGCTCGACCGCCGCGCCGACGCGCGCGATCCCCTCGACGACCGACACGTCGTGCACGATGAGGTCGCCGAGCTTCTTGCGCGTGTCGACGACAGCGGCGCGGAAGCCGGGCGCGGAGATTTCACCGACGTCGCCGACCTGACCGCCGGCCTCGCCGTAGAAGGGCGTCTGGTTGAGGATGAGCGAGCCTTTGTCGCCCGCCTCCAGTCTCTCGACCTCCGCGCCGTCTTTCACGATCGCGGCGATCACACCCTCGGCGGTCTCGGTTTCGTAGCCGAGAAAATCGGTCGCGCCGATGCGCTCGCGTAAGGCGTACCAGACCGTCTCGGTCGCAGCCTCGCCGGATCCCGCCCAGGCGCGGCGCGCCTCGGCGCGCTGGCGCTGCATCGCCGCGTTGAACGCCTCGAGGTCAACCGAGAGCTCGCGCGCGCGGAGCGCGTCCTGCGTCAGATCGAGCGGGAAGCCATACGTGTCGTAGAGCTTGAAGGCGGTCTCGCCGGAGAGGACGCCCCCCGCCGCAAGACCCCGCGTCTCGTCCTCGAGAATCGCAAGCCCGCGCGCGAGCGTGGTGCGGAACCGCGTCTCCTCGAGCTTCAGCGTCTCCGAGATCAGCGCCTCGGCCCTGACGAGCTCGGGATAGGCCTGGCCCATCTCTCGGGTCAACGCCGGAACGAGGCGCCACATCAGGGGATCGCGGGCGCCGAGAATCTGCGCGTGGCGCATCGCGCGGCGCATGATCCGGCGCAGCACGTAGCCGCGGCCTTCGTTCGACGGCAGGACGCCGTCGGCGACCAGGAAGGCCGACGCCCTCAGGTGGTCGGCGATGACGCGGTGCGAGGCGCGCTGCGACCCGTCGGGATCGACGCCGGTGATATCGGCGCTCGCCTTGATCAGCGCGCGGAAGAGATCGATGTCGTAATTGTCATGCACGCCCTGGAGGACGGCTGCGATGCGCTCGAGGCCCATGCCGGTGTCGATCGAGGGGCGCGGCAGATTGATTCGTTCGCCGCCCGGCAGCGTCTCGTACTGCATGAACACGAGATTCCAGATCTCGATGAACCGGTCGCCGTCGGCGTCGGGGGAGCCCGGCGGTCCGCCCGGGATGTGGTCGCCGTGATCGTAGAAGATTTCGGAGCACGGGCCGCAGGGTCCGGTGTCGCCCATGGCCCAGAAATTGTCGCTCGTGGCGATGCGGATGACGCGTTCGTCCGGCAGGCCGGAGATCGTCTTCCACAAGTCGAAGGCCTCGTCGTCGTTGTAATAGACGGTGATGGTGAGGCGCTCCTTCGACAGGCCGAACTCGCGGACGAGGAGGTCCCAGGCGTATTCGATCGCATTCTCCTTGAAATAATCGCCGAAGGAGAAGTTGCCGAGCATTTCAAAGAACGTGTGATGGCGCGCTGTATAGCCGACGTTGTCGAGGTCGTTGTGCTTGCCGCCCGCGCGCACGCATTTCTGCGCGGTCGCGGCGCGAACGTAAGGGCGCTTCTCAACTCCGGTGAAGACGTTCTTGAACTGCACCATCCCGGCATTGGTGAACATCAGCGTCGGATCGTTGCGTGGCACGAGCGAGCTCGACGGCACGACCTCGTGCCCGCTCCTGGCGAAGAACTGCAGGAAGTTCGCCCGAATCTCATTGACGCCGCTCATGAACACATTGCCTCGGCACGGTTTTTACGAGCGCGCTTTCTAGAGCAAGGCCGGAGAAAGCGCCAACCGGAATCAAGGGGCGGGCGGCCCTGCGCGCCGTCGCGAACGGTCAACCGGATGTGAGGAGAAAGGTTGCGCTCTTCAACGCCGAACGCGGCGCGATGGCCGGTTCAAGCAGATCGAGCGAGCATGAAAAAGCGGGGCGCGAGGGCGGGCGCAGCTTGGCCGCCCTCCGCCCTCACGCGCCCGGGACGCGCGAAGACCGATTGACTTCCTGGCGGATGGGCGGGCCCGTTCGGGGGGACGCGTGGCCTTGGCCCAAAGAAGCCGATCAGCCCTCGACGTCATCCTCGTCCGACGGCGCGACGTTCTCGAGGATGCGCTCGGCAATGAGGCCGGCGTTCTCCCGGATCGCGCGTTCGATCCGGTCGGCCATCTCGGGATTGGTCTTCAGATAGGCCTTGGCGTTCTCGCGGCCTTGGCCGAGCCGAATGCTGTCGAAGGAGAACCAGGCGCCGGATTTCTCGACGACGCCCGCCTTGACCCCGAGGTCGATCAGCTCGCCGGCTTTTGACACGCCCTCGCCGTACATGATGTCGAACTCGACCTGCTTGAACGGCGGGGCGACCTTGTTCTTGACGACCTTGACCCGCGTCTGGTTGCCGATCACCTGATCGCGATCCTTGATCGCGCCGATGCGGCGGATGTCGAGGCGGACGGAGGCGTAGAATTTGAGCGCATTGCCGCCCGACGTCGTCTCGGGCGAGCCGTACATGACGCCGATCTTCATCCGGATCTGGTTGATGAAGATCACCATGGTGTTCGAGCGGGAGATCGAGGCGGTGAGCTTGCGCAGCGCCTGGCTCATCAACCGCGCCTGCAGGCCGGGTTGGGATTCGCCCATCTCGCCCTCGATTTCGGCCCGCGGCGTCAGCGCCGCGACCGAATCGATGACGAGAACGTCGATCGCGCCCGAGCGCACGAGCGTATCGGTGATTTCGAGCGCCTGTTCGCCGGTGTCGGGTTGAGAAATGAGCAGGTCATTGAGATTGACGCCGAGCTTCTTTGCGTAGACCGGGTCAAGCGCATGTTCGGCGTCGACAAAGGCGCAGACGCCGCCCTTTTTCTGCGCTTCCGCAATTACGTGGAGCGTCAGCGTGGTCTTGCCGGAGGACTCGGGCCCGTAGATTTCGATCACCCTTCCGCGCGGCAGGCCGCCGACCCCGAGCGCGATGTCGAGCCCGAGCGACCCGGAGGACACCGTCTCGATCTCGACCGCCTGCTGGTTCTTGCCGAGCCGCATGATCGAGCCCTTGCCGAAGGCGCGCTCGATCTGCGACAAAGCGGCGTCGAGCGCCTTGGTCTTGTCCACGCTTGTCCCTTCCACCACGCGAAGAATCGGCTGGTTCATTGTCCTTGTCCTTCTCTCACGGGCGGGGTCCGATCCGCAACAGCGGCTTCTCGCGCCCCCCTCGGCGGGGGATATGTGCACGGTTTGTTCCTTAGCGCAAGTTCTTTTTTCGTTCTCTTTTGGATAGGGTTACCCGGGTGAAAATCGGACGCCTCAAAAGGCGGCGATTGTCCGGAAGCCCCAAAAAGGCGGCCTAATACGACAGTTGCGTATCGAGGCGCATCTTGTAATGGGCAAGGGTGGCGTTGGCTTGGTGGCGGCGCCGCCAGATCGACCAGGCGATGATGGATTTGGCGATTGGGGAGGGCTTGAAGAGAAGCCTCGCGAGAAGATAGCGGATT
>JAFAHO010000433.1 GCA_019237205.1 Hyphomicrobiales bacterium | reverse complement strand
CATGGCTTGCGAGCGTCTGGCGCAGATTGGCTCTGTGAAGACCATAGCTTGCGTCGGGATATCGACCGCAAACACGGTTGCAAGCCGCTCGATGAGCAAGAATTCGACCTTCCGCTGTCGGACAGGGCGTAGGCACGGCGCGACCATCGTCGAGGCGGCGCATTGACGTTTCAGGCCGGTCCACCCGGCTAAACCGGCACCACATGAGCCGGAAAGCGGCGGCTATTTGGGAGACGTCGCACCGCCACGCGCTGGACCCGCGGCGGCTACAGTTGGACTTCGGGGTACTGGCATGGACTTGCGCAAATGCGAGCGGCAAAATTTGCGATCGCTGAGTTGTTGGCGACCAAATCAAGGCGCTTCACTCCTGCAAGTAACCGCAGCTAAAGTCCGCTCACCTTTGGGGTCAATTGGCGGCTCGCCCCATGCGTTCAATTCTCACCAGCAGTCGACCGCCCCGCGGTTCATGAATGCGCTTCATGGCGGCGCGCCGCAGTGAAGAATTTCGGCAGCAACTTCCTCTCGTCCATCGCTACTCCGACCGAATCGATCCGCACGAGATGCTCTGGCCGCATTGCGATGAGGAAGACGACGTGCGCGGTTTCAAACGGCGAGATCGACGCCGGGCATGCGCGCGGCGCCCGATCGCCCAGCGAGACGCCATTTCCGGCCTCCGTTCGCCGCGCGCATTTTCCGCTCCAGCCCTTGTTTCCTTGACGCCAAGCATTATCTCATGAGAGTAGCGCGATGTGGACACAGCTCCACAGCAGATGTTCACAGAGCAGGGGCTTCGCACCCCGACATAGCCCCGGCCACGGAGT
Source organism: Hyphomicrobiales bacterium (assembly GCA_019237205.1). Taxonomy (GTDB): domain Bacteria; phylum Pseudomonadota; class Alphaproteobacteria; order Rhizobiales; family Beijerinckiaceae; genus Roseiarcus. Next base: position 3,365 of record JAFAHO010000433.1, on the reverse strand, counting down.
GACCGGGGCTTCGTATTTTTGCAACCTTTGCTATCAATCGGCTTACCAGCCGCCGCCCCTGCCGCTACCTGCTTCCGTGCCTCCAGAGGGCGTCTGCGGCCCCCAGCCGTTGAACCGTTGAGCGCCGATGGCGCTGGACCCCCTGGCGCCAAACGGCTGCGCGCCGACGCCGACGAGCGGCCGGAAGGATCTCCTGTCACCGAGTGACAGAGTCGAACCGATGCCGCCGAACGATCGGGACGCCCGCAAGCCGCCCAAGGGCGGAGCCAGCGCGGTCGACGGAACCCGACCAAACAATCCTCGTTCGATCAGCATTCTCGTCTGTGCGTCGCGATTGAGCGCCTGTCCAACTGGCGCCCGGCCGCCAGTCGGATCAACGCCCTCGAGCGCCGGCTGTACGCCTCCGAAGGGGGCCTGGACGCGGGCGGTTGACGACCGACCCCCTTCAAGACGGGCCCTGATCCCCTCGGGCCAACGCCGATCGCCGTCAAGCGGTGGTCGGGCGCCCTCTTCCCAGGACGCTGCCACTTTTGCGGCAGGGTGAGATCCGCCTCGACGGCGGTGGCTCGATCGACTCCTGGTCGATCGACGTCACTGGTCGCGCGGCGCGCGGGCGCAAATATCATCTCGTCTTGGTCGACGAGGGCGCGCATGACGAAGGATATCTCAAGGGCGGGCTCGAGGCGGCGATTATGCCGGCGACTCTCGACTACAGGGGCAAGGTCGTGCTCGCCTCGACGCCTAACGGGCCCGAAGGCGCGTTTTGGGAGGCGGCCAACATGCCCGAGCGCGGCTATGTCGTACACCACGCGCCGACGAGCGCCAACCCGCATTTGCCGCCTGACGAGATCGCCTATCTCAGGTCGACGTTGAGGCCTGAGGTCGCGAGCCAAGAACTCGACGCTCTGTTCGTCGATACGGGCGGCGCAACGATCTTCCCGCTGCATGCGTTGCTCATCGACGGCGAGCCGCATTCAGACGATGGCTTTGTTTGCGACTATGTCGGACTTGCGATCGACTCCAACAGCGGCAAAGGCGGCCCTGATCGCGACGGCTGCGCCACGGTGATCTTCGCCCTCACCCTCCCTTGCGCTCTGCAGGCCTCAGTGGCGGGCGCTCGTGTCATCCTGCTCGACTGGGATATTCAAAGCTTAGCACAGGGCGGGGTTGCGCCGTGGCTCACCCATGTGCACGAGCGGACCATGTCATGGTTCCATCGCCTGAAGCCGCTTGGAGGACTGCCGCAGGCGCACATCGAACCGGCCGGCAACGGTTACCCCATCATCGAGGCGGCGCGGGTGCAGGGTTCGCGCCGAACGAGATCGATGCGAAATTCGTCAGCCTCGGAAAGGATGGGCGAGCGCTGGCGGTCGAACCGCATGCAACCGGCGGGCGGGTGAAGCTCAGTCGTTCGGCGCTCGACAAACGTACGAGCTACCGCGGCGTCGTCGCAAACCACCTGACACGGCAGGTGACCGGACTTCGGGCCTTTGACAAGGACGCCTACCGGCGCGAGGACGATCTCTTCGACGCGGCGATGTATGCGGCGCTGGTGTCTTTGGCGACGGTACCGAGGCGCGCTGGTCGCGGCTTACACGGGCGGCCTGACCAAGGAAGGACCGGCTGGATGGAAAGAAGCGTTTTGTTGCTAGTTGTTCGAATTTGAGTGCGACAGGAGAAGCTTATGATCTCCAGTGGATGAAAGCTCCACCGAGGTAGCTCCGGGCCGGAGGCCTCGTAGCGAGTCTTGGGTCCAGATCGGTAACGCTCTGGGCTGAGCGTAGACAGCGGGTGCGAACTCGGTGAAGCGCAATCCGCGCCAGCGCTCGGCGGCGCGGATCAGAGCGCCGAAGATCAGCTTCAACACCGGTTTCTCGCCGAAGCCGTTGGGAACGATTTTCAAGCGCCGGCGCTCCTCGACGAACAATCGCTCGAGCAGGTTCGTCGTTCGCGTAGCGCGCCGACGGGTGACCGGCAGACGCGGATGGGCGACGCAGGCCTCGAAATCGTCGTCAAAGCAGGCGAGCGCGCTCGGCGCGACCATCGCGTAGTCGGCGCGGATGCCGCTCGCCAACTCGCGGGCGAGCTCGCGATGGCGCCTTGGCGCCAGTCTGAGGGAATTGCCGGCCGCCGGATCTCGGCCGTCGCTATCCGACCAGTAATCCGGCCTCACATCACAGCAACAATAGATTGGCAGACAGCCAATCAAAGAGGGAGTGACACATGTCTGGAGCATCCTTCGAAAACCCGCACGGCCAAGTGGCGATTTTAGCCGGCACCCCTGCCGAGTAGTTCGGCACAAGCGCATTCCATTGCAGGCTCCGCAACACCAGCGTCACGGATACAGCGTTGGCAAACCCCGCGCGGCGTCCCATAAGCCGATCTCTCAAAGGAGCCGCCCGAAATTCGCGCCAGATTTTGCGAGCTGCCAGCCAAGCTCGACTTGTTCCGAATGCTGGCCAACAGCGAAGGGACTTTCCTCCCGCTGATCTCGATGGTTTCGGCGGTTTTCGCCAAGCTTGAACTCGAACCTCGGCACCGCAAGATCACGATATTGCTCACCGGCCGCCGCACTGACGCGTGCTACATGTGGGAGCAGCAACTTCGCATCGCGCCGGAGAGCAACAGCGACACGCTCTGAAACCCGCCGCCCGAAGAGCGCGCAAGCTCCGGACAACTCGGAGCCATTCACACTCTCGCAACCCGAGAGTATATGCGGTCGATCTTGGTCGCCATGATGAAGTCGTTCTCATGCAGTCCCTTGATCTTCTTGGTCTGCAGAGAGACCGTCGCATTGCCCCAACCGAAGCAGATATCCGGATGATGGCCTTCGGCTTCCGCGAGTTCGCCAATCTCCTGGACAAAGGTCAGCGCCTCCCGGAAATCACGAAACCGGAACCTCCGGTCGATGCGGTGAGCTTCCTCCGACAGTCGCCAGTCCGGCGTCTGTGGTTGAAAGAGCTCGGCTTCTTCGCGAGTGAGCGGAGGTATTCCCCCGCGACAGGGAGTGGAGGTCTTGCTGACAAGAGTTTCGGTCACGTTGCTTGCTCCTCGAATCAACCGTCGCGTGCGCCAAGGCCGGCGAACTGCCAGAGCGATATAGTGAGCTCACCGCGCCAAGCAATTGGCCGGACCCGTGCCCACGGCCGCTGCTGCGCCCGGTTGGATCGGCTGGCCGATCTTCGGTCCGGCACCCAATCAGCGCGGACGCGGTCCGCCTCAATCACCCTCGCCGGGATTCGGCGAGAAATATTGGAGTTTGTCCGGCTTCCCCTCCCAATCCTTAGAGTCAGGCGGGGGCGCTTTCTTAGCCGTAATGTTTGGCCAAATTTTCGCGTATTGGGCATTCAGCAACAGCCATTTCT
>JAFAHO010000198.1 GCA_019237205.1 Hyphomicrobiales bacterium | reverse complement strand
TGCGGCTGAACGGCGCTGCGACGCCCTACGGTCGCGAACTTATCGCCGCCAGCCGCGGCTACGTCCGCCACGACGAGCCCCTTGCCAGCGTTCGCCAAAGCGAAGGATAGTTGCGGCCCGCATCCTCGTGACGCAGGAGAGGTCCATGTCGAACAGCTGGAAACTCGTGTTTTGCGCCAGCCTGATCGCCGCTGCGACGGCGACGGCGCCGCCCAGGCCGGCCGCGGCGGCGACGCCCGCCGACACGCTGGTGGTCGCCAAGGCGATCGACGATATCATCTCGCTCGACCCGGCAGAAGCCTACGAGCTCTCCGGAATCGAGATGATCACCAATGTCTACGACCGCATCATGCGCTTTGAGGCGGACGACGTCACCAAGCTGGTCGGGGGAGCGGCCGAGAGTTGGACGATCAGCGACGATGGCAAGACGTTCACTTTCAAGCTCCGCAAGGGGCTGACCTTCCACTCCGGCGCCCCCGTCACCGCCGAGGACGCCGCCTTCTCGCTTAAGCGCGTCGTTAAGCTCGACAAGACGCCGGCGTTCCTCATCGACCAGCTCGGCTGGACCAAGGACAACGTCGACGCGATGGTGAAGGCGGTCGACGATTCGACGCTGCAAGTGACGATCAACGCCGATTTTGCGCCCTCGCTGGTGCTGTCGCTCATGTCGTCGGTCGTCGGCTCGATCGTCGAGCAGAAGGTCGCGCTGGAGCACGAGGTCAACGGCGATCTCGGCAATGGCTGGCTGAAGACCAATTCCGCCGGTTCCGGCGCGTTCGTTCTCAAGGGCTGGAAGGCCAATGAAAGCGTGGTGATGGAGGCCTTCCCGGGCTATCGCGACGGCGCGCCGACAATCAGGCGGGTCGTCGTGCGCCACGTGCCCGAGCCGGCGACGCAGCGCCTCTTGATCGAGAAGGGCGACGTCGACATCGCGGAGAACCTGACGCCCGACCAGATCGCGGGGCTCTCCGGCGACAAGGACGTCGCGGTCACCATTGCGCCGCAGGCGACGCTGATCTATGTCGGCCTCAACCTGAAGACGCCGCCGTTCCAGAAGCTCAAGGTGCGGCAGGCGCTGCACGACCTCGTCGATTACGACGGCATGGCCAATTCCTTCCTCAAGGGCCAGTTCTCAGTGCACGAGACCTTCTGGCCGTCGGGCTTCTGGGCTTCGCTAGACAAGAACGAGTATGCCTTCGACCCTGCCAAGGCGAAGGCGCTGCTCGCCGAGGCGGGCTATCCCAACGGCTTCGACGTCACGCTCGACACGCCCAATTCCTCGCCTTACCTCAACATCGCCCAGTCGATCCAGGCGACCATGGCGCAGGCGGGCGTGAAGGTGACGCTCGTGCCTGAGGAGCAGAAGACCCTGCTCACCAAGTATCGCGCGCGCCAGCACCAGATGCTGCTCGTGTACTGGGGTCCGGACTATATGGATCCGCACACCAACGCCGACTCCTTCGCGCGCAACCCGGACAATTCCGACAATGCGAAGTCCAAGCCGCTCGCCTGGCGCAACGCTTGGGACATTCCTGAGATCACCAAGATGAGCGATGCGGCGGTGCGCGAGCGCGATCCCGCCGAGCGCGAGGAGATGTACAAGGACCTGCAAGCCAAGGTGATGGACGAGGGCCCGTTCATCATCATGTTCCAGGAAACCAAGCAGCTCGCCGAGCGCGCCAATGTGAGGAACTTTGTGTTCGGGCCGACGGCGGACGTGGTGTTCTATCGACTCGTGACCAAATAGGCCGGCTTCTCGATCCGATCCCGAACGATTCCCATTCCCCAGCCCGACGTCGTGCGTCCGCCGACGCCCCAAGAGGAGCCCGAGCCGGACGTACCTACCGGTTTGCCCCAGCCGGATCCGGACATTGAGCCGTTCCCGCCTCCCGACGTCATCGAGCCTCCACGTCCGCAAGAGGTTCCTCCCGAACGCCCGGCGTGACGCTGCAGCCCGAATTTCGGCGCCGACGCCGCTCGGCGACCCGAGTTCGGAACGAAGGCGCAGCGCCCTGGTTTAACCGGGGTCGAAATCAAAGGAGCCGCCCCATGCCCACGCGTAAAAATGCGGAGAGCAGCCTCGAGCAGCTGTTCGAGGAGACCCTCA
>JAFAHO010000402.1 GCA_019237205.1 Hyphomicrobiales bacterium | reverse complement strand
ACCAGATCCAAGAGGAACTCCGAGTATTCAACCCAAGGCCGCGCTGCACCAAACGCGCTTCTCTTTATCTGCTCGACGATGCGCTGGCAGTGCACGGAAATCTGTTTCTTTTCGTCCGATCGCGGCGGCGCGCGGACGCTTTTGTTTGGTTGCACAAACGTCTTCAAAGCATCGCTCAGGCCCATCGCCAAACCCTGCGACGCAAGGGCATCGCGGGCGAAGGACGCGTCGCCGACCAGAACACTCTCAAAATTGTCGCCAACGCTCCATTGGGCGCTGGCGGCGCCGGAAGCGCCGGACTGCATATGCGCGCTCGGGATGTCTTGGACGAGCCAAGAGGCGAATTCCGCGATTTTCGCAACGATCTGCGCGGCGTCGCCCTGCACGAAATCTTTCCTGCCGACGACTCCAAGGGTCAATGTCGCCGCATTGGCCAGCCGATAGGCGTATCCTTCCGGCCCTGCGGCAATCATCAAGCCTGAACCGCGGAGGCTTGGCCGCGTCGGGAGATGAAACAGCCGCGCGACGAGTGGCCGCCTGGCGCCTATTCGCTGCATCGCGGTGACCGCAGATCTGCCGCTCGCGTCCAGCAACATACACTCACCCTCTCGATGCCGCCGCTGGAGTTCCTCGAGGAGGTTTCCCGGGAGCAGGTCGATTTTCGCTCCCGCGCGCAATGCCGATTCAAGCAGCGCGATCTCGAGCGCCGGGCGCTCAATGTGGGCGGCGTCAGGCGCGGGCGAAGCAACAACGGCGTCGTCCGCCCATTGCATCGTTCGTTCTCGAAACAGGGCGTCGACGCCGATGCGTCTCGGGCTCACGCCAAATTCGACGAGCAGAGCGACGACTTGCGCCGGCACGCACTCGACCCGCGGCGGGTCCTGCGGCAGCGCCAAGCTATTGGTGTAGACTCTGACGTCCATGCCAAGCTGGCGACCGCGCAATGCGGACAACAGGCCGACGGGCCCCGAGCCCAACACCACCAAAGGCTTCAAGCTGCCCATCGGCAATCAAGCAACCAGCACACCGGGAGGATCGATAGGGGTAAATCGCGGGTCGGCCGGCGTGGTGAACGTCACCAAAAAGTTTTGGCGCGCAACCGCTTCGGCCTTCGCGACGACCCCATCCGAGCCGAGCATTGAGGCGCGCGCTGCGTTGATCTCGTCCGCGCCGAGAAAACGTCCCTTTTTGTAACCGGTGTAGAGATTGTTCAAAACAGACGCATAGGCCGCCTGCAGCGTCGCGTCCCCGGGATTTCCCGCAGGAGGTCGGGGCGGCGCAAGCGCCCGCAGATAATCCGATTCGCTGTGGGAGCTCAGCCATTCCTGAATATTCAGGAACGTCTCGAAATGGTCCTCGCCTTCCGCGATAACGGAACGGATCGCCTGAATCCATTCGTCGGTGACACGGTTCTTCACGTCCGCCGGCGGAAACTGGAGGGTCGCGAGAATGTTGTTGTAGAGACCATCGACTCCAGTCGACTGCGCCTCGATCTGGATGAAATCGTCGATCGCCTGTCGGGTGGCGGCGCGCGCCATTACGGGCCGAAAAGGTCCGGGGTTCTGATGCGGCACCTGACTTGCTACCCGTAACGCCGGCTCGAACTTGCCGGCATCAGACAGCCCACGGATCACGTCATTGACCACGCGCGTATGCCGCATCTCTCCGATCGCGATGCGCATGAGCTCTGCCCGCGCCGCTTTGACATCGCCAGGGAGATCCGGATTTGCCTGGAGAGAGGGATCGCTATCCGGCTTCAAGGAAAAGGCGGCGGCAAGATATTCCTGCGCAACGGCGAGCTCGACCCCGGCTGCATAGTTGAGATTGGCCAGAAGCTCGGTCAGATCGCGGAATGGCGCGCCCTGAACCGCGGTCGGGGAAAATGGCGCCGTTATCTCTCGGCCACCGACAACAAAATGGAGCTCCTGCCAGCGATTGTTGATTTCATAGTGGCGCAGTTCGATGGGTTCCGACGGCGCCTCCGTAGCCTTCGCCGGAGGCGTCGCGCGGACGGTTCTGTCGCGGCGTTCCCATGGGACGGGGGCGTTCCAAGGTTGTCCCGCAGGCGTGCCGGGCGACAGTAGCGGCTGGGCAATGTCCGGATGGTTAGAGGCCCAGTAGAAGCAACCGCAATCCCTGAAATCGTGTGTCCACGGACTGCACAGAGACTGAGACAATTCTCCCGGAAGGAACGCGGCGGAAAGGGCGCCGTTGTCGTCAAGATAGCGCGCTCGTTTCGCGGTCAGCGTCGATGTCTTCGATCCGTCGTCATTGACGAAAACGAGCGTCACGTCGGTCCCCTCGTTCAACAGCCGGATAGCGGTCCAAGCGTCCGGCGGTTTTCTACCGGGGCCGGTGCTGGGGATCGTGAGATCGCCATCGATGGCAGGCGCTTGCCCGAGAGCCGGCAGCCCGAGATTCAGGCTCAGGGGACCGAGAACGCCGAACGTGCCGGCAATACGTGACACGAGCACCGAGCGCCCGGCTTTCAAATCGTCCGCGAGGCCCGCGTAGACGCTCGCGTCTGCTTGAGACAGATCGCCTGCCGCTTCGGCGTGGGCGACGCCGTCGGTATCGACGCTCGCCAAAAAGATGAAATTGTCGATCGGGTCCATCTCGAGGAACGGGAAAAAGCGTCGCTCGAGATTGCGTAGGTCGCATTCGAGTCCGGGAAAACAATTGCCGATTCCAGATTCCAGCCGCGTCGAGACTGGATTCCCGGCGGTGATCGAAAGGAGGTTAGAAGGGTCGGCAAAGCGGCGCACCGCCGCGACGTTGCGCGCGAACAGCTTGGGCTGAGACGGCGGCATTGCTTTGACCTCCCTATGCCTTTGGTTTCAATCGATGCGCAAAGTGATCCGGTCGCGTGCTTGAAAGCTCGCAATAGCTGGCGAGGCAAAAGTCCAGCCAATCGCGAATGAAATTGCAGCTCGCGACGCTTCGGGCCCCTGTTTCCTGATGGCAGCCGCCCGCGCACAGATAGCGCGCCCAACAGATTCGGCAATCCGCCTTGGCGTGTACATGTCTCGCTTCGAGGAAGGAACGCCGTCCGCTCTCGTCCAACGCGGCCGACGATCCGAGGCGGTAGCGTTTATCCCCGATCGCGCGGTGGCAGGCATACCAGTCTCCGTCCGCCGCCACCGAAAAGTAGCCTCCGCCGGCGCCGCACGGATAGGGCGAGCTCGCGCCGGCATGGATTTGTCGCAGCGCGACGGCGAAATTGGTCAAGCGGATCGGAAGTCCGCGCATCGCGCGTTCGAGCTCGCGGCTGGCCACGGCAATCAGTGCGTCGCGATAGATCGGCCAGGCGTCGTCACGAAGTTCACTGCCGTCCGCCGCCACACGCAGCGGCGCCACCCCGGCTTCCGGAAAGCCCAGCGACCAGATCGCGTTGAGCCGCGGCTCGAGATCGAAGCGATCGCAACGGACAGTCATGCGCGCCGCCACCTGCGCGCGACCGGGATCGGCCAAGAGCGGCGCCGCCCGTTTCGCCAGCCGCGCAAAGCTTCCGGATCCGTTTCGAAGGGGCCGCTGCGCGTCATGCGCGACAGCGTCGCCGTCGATGCTGATGGTCACGGCGAAGCGATGGTCGCGGAACAGCTTTATGTCGGAATCAGCGATCAACGTTCCGTTGGTCGTGATCGAGAAGCGCACGTCAAGCTTCTGTTGTTGCGCGCGCCCGCCCGCGAAATGGACGATGGCGTGAACAAGGTCTCTGTTGCGCAGAGGCTCGCCGCCGAGAAAACCGATTGTTATCGGGCGCGCGGGATCGGCGACCGCCAGCAGCCGCTCGACTGCTTGCTCGGCGACGACGGTCTGCATCGTCGCGGCCTGCGCGCCGCCAAATGCGCCACGATCGGCGTAGCAATAGCCGCATGACAAATTGCATGACGAGCTGACGTTCAGGGAGAGGCTTTGCGGCGCTGGCGTGACGACCGCGGCAAGGTCCGCTTCGAGTTCAGAGGTTTCGCCGAGCGCTGCAGCGAAACGATCCGCCGCTTGAACATCAACATCGAGGCTTGCGGCAAGCGCATGCGATAGATCGAATATGCGCGTGTGCGGAACCACCAGCAGATGCTCGCCCGCGCCAGATCGGAATCGTCGGTAATTGGGCGCCTGCGGGGACCCGGGCACAACCGACACGGCCAGCATTATTGCACCGCCGCGGTGGCGTCGATGCGGGCGAGCACGCTCGCGCGCCTGGCCGCCGCCGCGGGCGACAACACCCGAGCCCGGGGTCGTCCTACGACTTCCAGGCGCCCGGCGGCCAAGTCCGCTGCTGTACGTTCGACCCAACGCAAGAGGAGGTCGTATTGCCATCTCGCAAGGGTGAGCGGCAGCGCGTTGGATTGGCGCATGAAGGGAGGCATCCGCATCGATGTTGAATTTCCATCCTCGAAGGACTCAACCTCGAATGGCGGTCGAACGAGGGTCTTGATGCGATTTGCGTCGAGCGAAACGACCTCGATCAGATTCTGCAGATCGGACAGCGCCCGGTGCCGCATGCGGGCGTGTTCGCTGAGCGGCAGCGTATTGTCGGTCGTTGGCGCGGCCAACTTGTAAAGAGCGTTGCGCAGACCGTCCCGGCCGCCCATCGCCCGCTTGGGATCGTCACGCGCGCCGCCGTCGACATCCGCTGGCTTTATCTTGTCCGGCGGCAAATTGGCGGCCCGATCCCGACGGTATGCGTCGACGTTGAACAACGACACCGTCTCGTACACGCGCTGGAAAAGATCGGCGACCCAACGGTCGAGGTCGGGGCCATCGATCGCGGTGTTGCGAGCGCCTGCGTCTGCGCTGCGGTCATTCAGTTCGTCCGCCGTCGACAGGAACGGCCGCCGGTCAGGAGCGAAATCGGGGGGTCCCACGAACGCGACGGCCAACGCCGTCAGCGTTCGAGCAGCTTGGCCGCCGTGCAGGAAAACCTCGAAATGCACTTCGCACGTATCGTCAACGACGCCGAGCGACGGCCCGAATCCGGGCGAAGGCAGGTTTGGGTCGGGGCTCTGGCTTTGGTTAATCACGTCATAGGTGTCGCCGGGCTCCACCAACTGGCTCGTCGAGGTTCCGCGCCAGCCGGCGTTGGCGTTGAGAAATGCGTTCTCCGGACGAACTGCGGACGCGGGTCGCCCATTTTGAGGCGCCGCCTGGGCTGCCTCTGGCGGTCCATAAAACAGGCCCGCCGCCGGGGTGTATCGGAAACGAAGGGTTTCGACATTGACTGCGCCGGACCAAGCCTCGCCATTGGGTTGGGGCATGCTGCGCAGGAATTGCACGCTTCCCAACGGAATACTGCGACCATGAGGTATCATCGGCGTCGGCGCCGTCGTCGGGCTGACCCCAAGGATTGGGATGCGGGAATTGTCGTTGGCGTTGAATGTCAACGGCGGAAACGTACCGAACCCAAGTTGCGGGTTTCCGGCCCGTCGCGCCGCCTTGAGATTTCGCGCTGTGACCTTCAACTGGAGGGCCGCAAGCGCCAAGCCGTTCGCCTGCAGCAAGGCAGGCGTCAGCGGGACGTCTCGCCAGGTCGCCGGAGCGCTGCCCGCGCCCCCTACGCGCGCCCAAACCTCATAGAATGGCGCGACCGGGCGGATCAAGTCGCCGTCGCGAAACGCAACCGAGTCCGGCATGAAGGGCTGCGCCGAACCATCCGGTTGGACTGCCAGCGTCCAATTTGGCGCGATCGTTGTTTCCCCGTCCGCGCGTGGCGCCCGCGTATCGACCCAATCATAAGCGCATTGAGGCGTCGAACTCCCACCGAGCCGGGAGAACGCGAGGCCTGGCGTTACGAAAATCGCTTGAATGGCATCTGTCATGGGATCTCGCCCCGACGTTGAACGCGACATTCCTGGGTCGACTGCGAGCCAGACCTAAAATCTGCGCCATTCCGGCGGATCCGACAAGCCGGGGGCAGCTCTTGGCATAACGCGTCACGCGCTGCAGATCGGTCCTTCGCTGCAGGCGCGGCTTCGAACCTCCGCCGAAAAAGCATACCCACACTGGCATAAACGAGAGCATGGGTCGTTCGAGATGGACATCTGGTCGTCCGCCGAATAGCAGAATATTGGAAAGTATAGTTTCTGTAGCCGTAATACCGGTTGAACGACCTCCAGCGTGAGATCGCCCTATTGATGGCTGCAGGGGACGCTTCCGCACGGCTCGCCGTCAGCCGCGCGTTCGACGAATTTCGAGCTGGAATTGAGCAGTTTGCGATTGTTAATGGTAGTTGGATTGCTCGGATCGAGTTTTAACGCGGCGTCGAGCAGAGCGCTGGCCTTCGGGAGATCGCCGCGCAGCATATACGAGTAGCCCTCGTTATTGAGGATGCTGGCGGTCCTGCCATCGAGCTTGATCGCCGCCGCATAGGCGTGATCGGCCAGATCAAATCGCCCCAGTCGGTCGTAGCTCGCCGCCAGACCGATCCAGGCGGTCACGTCCCGGGGAGCTTTCTCGACCGCGTCCTGGAAATACTGTTGCGACAGGCCGAAATTCCCTTCGTTGAACCGTTGGATGCCGAGTCTCACCGGTTCATCCGAGCGGTAATATTTGACGTCGCTTGGGTTTTGCCCGGTGAGCGCGTTGGGGGTCGGCGTCGCCGTGAGTCCTGTTTCTTGGCAGCCAGCCAGCGCGCACCCGCCCAGTGTCGCCAAGATGAGACACACGGCGCGAGAGACGTCCGAGCGGCCGGCAATTCGAGTCCTCATGATCCTCAGTCCGCCTTCGCTCAACAGACTTCGTCCTGGATGCCGGTTTGCGTGATCAGAGCGCCCCGGCGGACGTTTGGCCCGCGCGCCAGTGTTTCGCGCGAGGCTTGCGCCAGTCGTGTGCGCCGGCGCCAGCGCTACGCGTCCCATCCTCTGCAATTGAGCGGCTGAGCCTATCGCGAGTCCGCGCGAACCGTGAATGGGACTACAGGCGCGTGAAATCGCTGCGTCGTGGGGCAGCTTTCAGCACTCTTGTCGCCAACCGCGGCTCAGAGAACCAAGCGCGGCTTGCTCCCGCTCGCTACGCCTGCGCACAACTTCTGCATGTCCACGGGGAGGTTGCTCGCCGCCTGCTCGGCGAAATTCAGCGCTTGCATGGACCCCGGATGATATTGGTTGAGGCCAGCGTTTGAATTGATTGTCAGCTGATCGAGGTCAGTCTCGCAAGTGCCGGACGTGCAGCTGTTGTCGTTGTAGTAGATCGTGCTGACCGAAATTCCATCGTTGCCCGCAGTTGTGGCCAACGTCTGCGCGTCTGACAAAAGCTGACTATTCCCGCCGCTTCCACAATTCTGACCGGAAATCTGGCTCGTGGCGCTGGTGCAGTTTGGATCGCCGTCGGTGATGATGATCATTTCCATTGTGCTGCCATCATTCACCGTCGTGCCACAGGAGCTCGAAGGCTGGCACAATTGATTGATCGCCGCCTGCATCCCCGCGGCGACGTTGCTGCCGCTGCAGAAATAGGGCGTCGATGACGAGGGGGAGCCGGAGTAGCAGCCAACTGGCGTCGTGGTCGGCGTGCCGGTGGTGCTCATCGTCGTGGTGCTCCCGATCGTCGGGTAAGTCACCCAATTCGAGGACGTCGGCGCAGTCAGGGGATAGTACGGAGCGGTATATGTGGGGTCCCCGGTTACCCAGCCGCCCGGCTTCCAGCCCGTCTGCGGCGAATTTCCGGTCATTTCGCTAAGCCCAAATAAGGAACTGCTCGACCCCGTTAACTTGAAGTATTCAGCGCAGTCCTGGATCGCGGTCTGGGCGTAATTCAGGCACTTCGTGCCTTGATAGGTGCACGAACTCGAGAACGACATCGAAATGTCTTGCACGATGACCAGCTTCGCAGAGCTGCCGATCAACGAACCGCTGGAGCCTCCCGAGCCGGTCCCCGTAGACGTAAAGGCGGCAGTGGCTTTGGCGGTGAGCGCCATGCTTGAAAACCCCGCTCCGCTGGCGACGATCGCAAGCATCGGGGTGAAAAAGGTTGTCGCGGTCATTTGCGTCGTGACCTGCACGGCGTTGGCGAGGAGCGTGCTGCTGCTCGTGATCGGCGTGAATACGCCCGAACTGCTCCAGTTCCCAACCACAATCTTCGAATTATTGAGAATCGACGAGCTTCCGGCGGCGTGAGGCAAGTTGTAATGTTGGGACGAGCCGCCAGCGAGCGCCTGCGCGGCCGTGCACAGCTGAAGGCTGTTGCTCCCGCAGGGCGTACTTCCCATCGAGTTCTGGTAGGCGCCGATATACTGAACGCCGGCGAGCGCTGCGGCGTCTGCGGCAATCTGAAGCTCGTTTTGCTGTGCATAGAGATAGGTCGCATCGATGGATAGCGTCATGAACCCGACGAATGCAGGAAGCATCACGGTGAGCAGGACCGCAATGGCTCCTCTTTCGTCCCTGATGAAAGTCTTGAGGGCCTGGGGGTTTTGGCGCTGCTGTAACATGAGAATGCTCAGTCTGTGGCGCGATTCAGCAAGTCTGGTTGCTGACCGTCTTCGTGACCGGTCCGGCTGCCGGGCACACAAATTCTTCCTGCAGCGTCGCCGACGCAGAAAGGGTCAAGCCCGTCACCGAGCCGAGGTAATTGACCAGGGACGCTGGGGCCGCGGGTGTGGTGATCGTCATGGTGGCGATCCCGTAAGTCCCTGCAGGAGTCCCAGGGCCTGTGCAACCTGAATAATAGGTCAAGGTAAATGTGTAGCTGAAGTTGCTTCCATAGAGCGGAACTGCGTTGCATGCGCTGGTGATGGTGCTCGTCGCCGTGGTGCTTGCAGAGGAGGGCGGACCGTCAACCGCCCAATTTCGTGCGGCCTGCCGCGCCGCGATCAGCATGTTGTTTTGAACGTAAAAGATGTTTCCCCACTCGACGATGCCGAACATCACCATCAGGAAGAGCGGCGCCATAACGGAAAATTCGACGAGCGGGCTTCCGCGCTCGTCGTCAATAAAGTCTTGTAGAACGGGAAGAATTACTCGAACCACAGTGCAGTCCTGTATCCAGAAACCGGCCAAGCTTTTTCAGTTGGCGGCTATCAGGCATCGTATCTGCGTAAGATTAAGAGCCAGTTATTGCGTTCTCGAGCCAGATAAAGGCGCGAAAACCTCGGCGATCATTGTGAGGCTCGGTGCGATTCATCAAAGGTGAAGCTAGCCCACCGCCAATCGAGGTGATCGAAGGATCAGGACAATCGTCGCTGGATTGCTCTTATGTCCTTCGTCAAGGGATCGGACGCGCCCTCCTGTCTCCGCTTCATGGATCGGCGGAGCGATGGCGTTGGATGATTGCGCAGGGGTGGGGGCGAAGCCTGTTGGACGTCGGTGATCGAGCTCTAATGCGCGGGTTTGCTCCGCAGGGCTGCTCCGCGTCTTCGTGCGGGCGTCGATGCGTCGATCGGCCACTTGCAATCCTCGGGAGTTCCCCTGCCGCGGCTTCACCCCCGCCGCTGCGCAATATTTGTCGCATCTCTCTGTCGTATCCCTCCTCAGTTGGCCGCAGTCAGTCGACGCGACGGCGCGCCGA
>JAFAHO010000023.1 GCA_019237205.1 Hyphomicrobiales bacterium | reverse complement strand
TCCCTCACCTGGCGCCTCGCGCCGCGCAAATTGACCGCGCTGATCCTTCCCGCCATGTGAGCGGATCGGAGACCCAGCATGAGTGTCGTAGCGCCCCGGAATTGGCTCGATCGGCCGGTCGACGACGAAACCGATCACATTCTGGGCCGCATCAATGCGCCGATCACGCTTGTCGAATACGGCAGCTACGCCTGTCCCTATTGCCGCGCGGCCAACCAGCGAATCGCGGAGGTGCGCGATCAGTTCGGCGAGCGGCTGCGCTACGTCTTCCGCCATCGGCCGCTCGTCGGCGTCGAGCTGGCGCGGCGAGCCGCCGAGCTTGTGGAGCGCGCACAAGATCACACGCGCTTCTGGGCCGCCCACGAAAAGCTGATGACGCGCTCCCACGTGTTGACCGAGGACGATCTCCTTGCGGTCGCCGCCGACCTGGGTTTGGCGGCAGGGGGCGAGAGAGAGGACGAAGAGGCTATCAGCAAGGCCAAAGCGCGGGTCGACGCGGACGAAGCGAGTGCTCAGGCGAGCGGCGCGTTGATCACCCCAACCTTCTTCATCAATGGCCGCCGTTACGACGGGCCGTGGGACGAGAGCGCGTTCTCGGATGCGATGCTGGGCACGCTCGGCCATCACGTGCGCGCCGCGGCGCTCGATTTCGCGAGCTGGGGACCTTCGGCCGGCGTCCTCCTGTTGCTCGCGACGCTGATTGCGGTTGCGCTCGCCAACACGACCGTCGGGCCTCAATTCGCGGCGCTCTGGGAGCAGCGTTTCGGACTGACGCTGGGCTCCTTGAGCTTCGCGATGTCGCTCAAGGAGTGGATCAACGACGGACTGCTGACGCTTTTCTTTCTGGTGGTGGGTCTCGAGATCAAGCGCGAGTTCACGGTCGGACATTTGACCGGCTGGCGCTCCGCCGCGCTGCCGGTCGCCGGCGCCCTCGGCGGCATGGTCGCTCCGGCATTGCTTTATCTCGCCGTCGTTGGCCTCGCAGCGTGGTCGCACGGCTGGGGAGTGCCGATGTCGACTGACACCGCCTTCGCCGTCGCGCTGATCGTCATGCTGGGCAGGCGGGTGCCGGTCGAATTGCGCATCTTCCTCACCGCAGCCGCCATCGTCGACGATCTCGGCGCGATCTTGGCCGTCGCAGCGTTCTACTCGGGCGAACTGCGTCTCATCTATCTCGCGGCGGCGGTCCCGCTCGTCGGCGTGCTCGCGATGCTCAACCGGTCCCATGTCTACACTCTCTTTCCCTACGTCTTGGTCGGCGTCGCTCTGTGGGCGTCGGTGCTGGCGAGCGGGCTGCACCCGACCCTGGCGGGCGTGATCCTCGCGCTGTTCATCCCGACGAGACCGCCCGCCAACCTGATCTCGCTCACGACGCAGGCCAACGCGATCATTACCGCCGAGGCCCGACGCGGCGGCGAGGTACTGCGGCACGGGCCGTCCGTCCCCGCGCTCCGCGCGCTCGATGCGATCCATGATCGGCTGGAATCGCCGGCCGACCGCTTGTTGAGACATGCCGGAGCGCGATCGAGTTACCTGGTGCTTCCGCTCTTTGCGCTGGCCAATGCCGGCGTCGCCGTGACGCCAGGCACGTTCGGCGGGCGCGAGCGGCTGATCGCGGCGATCGTGGTCGGGCTCACGATCGGCAAGCCCATTGGAATCATGGCTTTCTCAACGCTTGCGGTCTTGCTGAAGGTCGCCGTCAAACCGCGCGAATATTCGTGGCTGCAATTGGCGGGCGCCGGCGCGCTCGCCGGCATCGGGTTCACCATGTCGCTCTTCATCGCCGGCCAGGCATTCCCGGTCGAGGCCGACTTCGAAGCCGCGAAAATCGCAGTCTTTGCCGCTTCGGCGCTCTCCGTTGCGATCGGCGTGACCCTGCTCTTGCTTGCGGGGAAAGAGCAGGCGGAATGAGGTGACGCCGCGGATCGGCAATTTGGCTTGGCGGAGCCCGATCTTCGCGAGGCTGCGCGGCGCGGCAGCGTGGGCGTTCGACCGGTCTTCAACGGAACCGGAAATGGTCGGAGCGAGAACTTCCCTTATGCGTGGGGTCCGCGCGGGATTCGTGTAATTCTTTGTCTCGCCAACGAGCTCGTTGTCAGGAAAGCGGGGCGGCGCCCGCTGACAATATCGCCAGAAAGAACAAGCCGCAGGATCACGCCGCTGTAGCTCTCGCCGGGCCCGCGCCGCTCGTTCCTTTTGCGAGAGGCTCGAATGGTCACCGGCAGCGAACGCGGCCCCAGCTGTCGCGCCAGCACCAGCGGCAATGCCGACGCCCCCACCGGTCGCGCCAACACCGACGCCACCCGACGTCGACGACGTCGCCGCTAAGAGCGCTGAGCACGCTCTTTGACGGCGGAACGACCTGCATTGCTGGAGCGCTTGTCGCCCCCGCCACGGCGAGAACGAATCCTGCTAGGACGATCGCGATTGTGGTTTTCGCCATGATGCGTCTCTCCCTCTGCGCCAGTTTGTGCCTGGACGATAACACGGCGCAAGACCGGGTCCAATCAGCTAGCGGATCGCGTCGGCCCAGAGTCTTGCTCCTGCTAGCAACGCCGCGAGATCGAGCCGCGCGGCAACGTCGCGGCGATCGCCTCGAAGGCCGCGGGCGTGATGGCGACGCGAATCATGGCGCGGGCGCTTTAGCCCCATCCGGTTCCCGGCTTTGAGGCCCACTCGGCTAAGCTATTGGAGAAAATGGTCGGAGTGAGAGGATTCGAACCTCCGACCCCCTCGTCCCGAACGAGGTGCGCTACCAGACTGCGCTACACTCCGACAAAGGCCTTTGCGGCCAGAGCGGCCTTATAGGCGGGGCGGTCGCCTCGCGCAAGCCTTGCGCGCCGCATCAGCGGCGGTCGCGATGGCCATGAAGCGCCGCGTCGACAAGCTCGGCCGCCGTCATGCTCTCGCCTGCGTCCCGCCCCTCGCGCTTCTCGGCCCCGGAGCGCGGCCACAGCAGCATGCGCGCGATCTCGACGACGATCAGCGTGACGAGTCCGCCGAGCAGCACGTCGGAGAGATAGTGGCCGCCGAAGGCCATGCGCAAGAGGCTCGCGCCGACGCCGAAGGCGAAGGCGGCGACGATCGCTGGCGCTCGCCAGGGCTCCGGCAGGACGCTCGCCGGGGCGACCATCCAGAAGCCGGTCGCGGCCTCGCCGGAGACGAACGAGCAGTTCTTCCTGCAGGCGCCGCTCTCGTCGTACCACGGGCGGAACTCGCTCGG
>JAFAHO010000457.1 GCA_019237205.1 Hyphomicrobiales bacterium | reverse complement strand
CCCTGCGCGAGATTGGCGCGACGGCGCTGTACGTTTTCGGGTCGCGCGCTCGCGGCGACGAACGGCCCGACAGCGATCTCGACCTCTTCATCGATTATGACCCGGCAACGAAAATTCCAAACATGTTGCGCCTCATGCAGATCGAGGAGACCATTTCGAAGTCTCTCGGCGTCCCAGTGACCATCACGACCCGGAATGCTCTTCACCCGTTGATGAAAGAAAGCATAGACCGCGACGCCGTTCGGGTCGCTTGATGCCGAGGGACCCGACCATCGCCATTCGGGATTGCCTGGCGGAGATCGCAATTCTGGAAGAGATCGCCGCACGCATGACGCTTCACGCGTTCGTAAAGCGACCCGATCGCTCGCCGCGCGGCGGCCTACGCGATCCAAACAATCTCGGAAGCTGTGCGGCGCATTCCGGACGACTGGCTCGCCGAGTTCCCGACGCAGCCATGGACGCAAATAAGGGGCGTCGGAAACCGAATTCGCCACGAATACTTTCGCATCGATGACGCCATCTTATGGGAGATCATCGCCACCGACGCGCCCGCCTTGAAAGCCGTGATGGAATCAATGCTCAGACGGCGCGCTGGCGACAGCGGGGGATGAGCACTACGCCAGGCAGGAGAGCGCGCGGCTCCCGCGCGCCGCCGCCGATGGTATGGCCGCCGTGGGCCAATTTCGCGCTGAAGCGTTATGACCAGACGATTCACCGGGCGGCGATCCAGCCCGCGTCGAGGCCCACGAGCGGATGTTTGGCGGCCTGCGCAAGGCGGGGATGCCGGAGGAGTGAGCGACCCAGAACTGCGATCCCACCAGGGTTCTAGCGGTTCTGGTGCGGCGTTTCCGACCGCCTGGGACGGGACAAACGCCAAAATGCTCTTGGAGAGCGGCGTCATCCGCAAACCTGGCGCCATTGCGACTTTTGAGCTGACCGAAGGAAAACTTGCGCTCACTATGACGGACGGGAAAGTGACCGGCTTCACGGCCTCGGGGAAGGGCCGCTGGCCGACTGCGACCGGCACTGGTTCGTCAACGGCGCGCCGGTCGTGACGAGTTTCCGACCCGAAAAAAGCGCACCTCTTTTGGTTCCCTGTTTCGCGCAGCGCCGCGGCATTTGAATTCCTCTTTCTCCCTCATCAATAAGGGGTTCGCGCATGTTTCACGATTCGGATTTCACTCCCTTTCAGCCGCGCAGCAAGCCTTCCTTCAGGGCCAATCTGCGCAATTTTCTCGAAAACTTGCCTCCCGCAGCCTATCGCGAGGGGTTTTCGATCCTGCCGGGACTATGGCCGCTGGTCCCGAGAACGATTCTTCTGACCGATCCCGACTGCATCGAGGAGATGCTCGTCGCGCGCGCGGAACTCTTCCCGCGCGACACAATGACCGTCCGCTCATTGTCCGCGCCGGTCAGTCGAGAGAGCCTGTTCTTCGCAGAGGGCGCGAACTGGAAGTGGCAAAGACGCGCCGCGGCGCCGGCCTTCCGCCACGATAATCTGTTGGCGCTGGCTCCGACTTTCTCGCAATGCGCAAGCGCGCAAGCCTCCGCGTGGCGCAACTCTCCCGGCGCCGCGCCCATCGACGCGATGGACGCGATGTCGCGCACCACTTTCGCGGTGATCCAACGCACGGCGCTCGGCGAGGCCGCCTCGTTCGATCGCGAAAAGTTTCTCAAACAGCTCAGGCTGACGCTCGCAAGCTTGCCCTGGCGCCGCACGATCGCTTTTTTCAACCTTCCGGACTGGACGCCGCATCCCGGTTCCTTCAAGGCGCGCGCCGCGACCGCTTATCTTTTCAATGAGACCATGAAGGCCGTCGCCGCGCGCCGCGCAACCGGCTCGGATCAACGCGATATTCTGGGTCTCTTGCTGGCGGCGCGCGATCCAGAGACCGGCCGGGCGATGACCGATTCTGAACTGACTGCCAATCTTTATTCCTTCCTGCTGGCCGGCCATGAGACTTCGGCCGTGGCGCTCGGCTGGAGCCTCTGGCTGCTTGCCAAGGATCAGGCCTCGCAGGACCGCTTGCGCGAGGAGGTAGCGCAAACTGCCGGCGCTCGCGAGATCGGGCCCGGGGAGGTCGAAAAGCTCGCTTTCACGCGGCAAGTCATTCAGGAATCAATGCGTCTGTTCCCACCGGCGCCGATGATAGGACGCCAACCGCGCGAGGACACGACGCTTGGGCCGTACAGAGTCTCAAAGCGCGAACCGATCTATGTCGCGATCTGGTGCCTGCATCGCCATGAGAA
>JAFAHO010000147.1 GCA_019237205.1 Hyphomicrobiales bacterium | reverse complement strand
GCGGCGCCGAGCCAAGAAGCGGCAGGCGCACGGGCCTCGCCCGAGGCGAAGGTGAGCGCGAAAGCAAACGACCACACCATGACGATCGTCGCCAGAGCGACCGTCAAGGGCCGCTCGTTGCGGTCGTCGATCACAATTCCATCGAAGGGGCTGGACTGCCTGAAAGTCTTGAACATCGCCGCGTCTCCGCTTGAACCGCCTCACTCCCTTGCAATGGCGGTCCATCACATAAAGTCATCAAAGCATGATCGTCGGCGCTTTGCTGTGACGTACGTCACACAGCGGACAGGGCGCGAAGCGGCGCGAGTCAAGCCTCACGCCGCCTTTCCGTTAGGTCGCGCCTTCGGCAAACCTTTGGAAAGCCTCGCCTTGGCTCTTGTAGCGTCGGGTGTTGGCCCGACCGACATCGTCATGGCCGGCCTTGTGCCGGCCATCCACGCGGCTGCATTGCGACGATAGGGTTATTGTAAAAAAGAGATGTTTCATCAATGGTTTATGCTGGTAGCACAGAGTTCTCCTGGATGGCCGGGTCAAGCCCGGCCATGACGCCAGTGGGGTTGTCGCCGATCAGACTTGCCGAGTTCCGTGGCGAACCTGACTTTGGACCGGTAGCCCGCGTCTCGCCTCACCCGCGCTTCGGTATCTCCAGCCCCCGCTTGACCGCCGGGCGGGCGAGGCCGCGTTCGAGCCAGGCCGGGACGTGCTTGAGTTCGTGGAAGCCGACCAGTTCGCCGGCGTCATAGAAACCCACGAGGCCCCTGACCCAGCCGAGCATCGAGACGTCGGCGATTGTATAGTCGTCGCCCATGACCCAGGCCCGATCGGCGAGGCGTCCTTCGAGGACGTCGAGCACGCGCCGGGCCTCATCGCGATAGCGGTGGAGCGGGCGCTTGTCCTCATATTCGCGGCCGGCGAATTTATAGAAGAAGCCGACCTGCCCGAACATCGGCCCCATCGCGCCGATCTGGAAGAAGACCCACTGGATGGTCTCGTAACGCCGGATCGGATCGGCCGACAGGAGCTTGCCGGTCTTCTCGGCGAGATAGAGCAGGATGGCGCCTGATTCGAACAGCGCCAGCGCCTTCCCGCCCGGCCCATCGGGATCGAGGATCGCGGGGATCTTGCCGTAGGGATTGAGCGAGAGGAATTCGGGCGTCTTCTGGTCACCCTTGCCGAAATCAACCAGATGCGGCTCGTAAGGCAGGCCGATCTCCTCCAGCATGATCGATGCTTTCACCCCGTTCGGGGTCGGCAGCGAATAGAGCTGCAGCCGGTCGGGGTAGGCGGCGGGCCAGCGCTTCGTGACGGAAAAGGCGGAGAGGTCGGTCATGGTCGTTTCCTTTGGGGACGAGCAACGGAAGTAGCCATCCGAGGAGCCGACGGCAATGGCGCGAGGACTTTCAGATGCGTCTCACGCTCCGCCACGCCCCGCCTAATGGCCAAGCTTTCGACCTCACACCGCCAGCGCCTCGCGCTCGCCGATGTGCTCTCCGCCGAGCGCAAGCCCTCGCACGCGGGCGGTGACGCGCCAGAGGCGGCCTTGTTCGAGTTCAAGCCGCACGAGATGATATGCGGCGCGGGTGCGGGGGTCGTGGGCGGCGGCCGCGGCCGAGGGCGCGCCGAGGACGGGGACTGCGCCGCCGATCGTCCGCGCGGCGCGCGACGGCAGGGAGCGGACGAGCTGTTTATGGGAGTGGCCGTGCAGGATCGCCTCCGCGCCGTGCTCTTCGATCACACGCTCGAACGCGGCCGCGTCGGTCAGGCCACGGAATGGCGGCGCCCCCCTCATGAGCGGCGGATGATGGATGAGGACGACGCGGACGAGCGCTCGTGCGCCGGTCTCATCGAGCAGGGCCGCAAAGGCCTGAAGCTGCTTGCGGCCGACCCGGCCCGTCGCCATCAATGGCCCCGTCGGCACGCCCGACGAGAGGCCGATGATCGCGACCTCCCCGCGCACCCGCAAGTATGGGAAGCCGCTCGCGCCCGAGTCGCTTGTCGTCCACGGTTCGAACGTTGCTCTCAGCGTCGGCATCGAGGCGCGCACATAGGCGTCGTGATTGCCGGGGACGAAACTGACGTCGCGAGGATCGCCGAGCGTTCTCATCCAAAGGGCGGCGCGGCGGAACTCGGACGGCATGCCGATATTGACGAGGTCGCCCGTCATTGCGACATGGTCGGGGTGCTGAGCGCGCAAGTCCTCGACCAAGCGGGCGAGCACGCCCATGTCGTTGTGCCGCTCGCGCGCGCGCTTCCAATTGACATAGCCCATGAAGCGCTTGAGGCGAAAATCGGCGAGGCCCGGCAGCGGCGCCGGCGAGAGGTGGGGGTCGGTGATATGCGCGATCGTAAAGCCCATGCCCCACCCTGATCCGGGCGCCCATGCGACTTCTCGCCGCCATTGACGGGGCGGCAATAAGGGCGCTTCAACGCAAACACAACCCCGGCCCGAGGCCGGACCGAAAGGCTTCGCGGCAGGCATGGCGTCGTTTCGAACCCGATTGCGCTCGCGCGCGGCGCATCTGAGCTTCCTCCTCATGCGTCCGATGACGCTCGGCGTGCGCGGCGCGGTGATCGACGACGCCGGCCGCGTGCTCCTGGTGCGGCACGGCTATGTTTCCGGCTGGCACTTTCCCGGCGGCGGCGTCGAAGCCGGCGAGACCTGTTCGCAAGCGCTGGCGCGCGAACTTGAAGAGGAGGCGCGGATCGCGCTCATCGGCCCGCCGGTTTTGCACGGCCTTTTTTTCAACGCGAAGCCGTCGCGCCGCGACCATGTGGCGGTCTATGTGATTCGCAATTTCGTGGTCATTGGCGAGCGCCCACCCGATCGGGAGATCAAGGAAGCGCGCTTCTTTCCGCGCTCTGCACTGCCCGAAGGAGCCACCGCAGGCACACGAGCGCGGCTGGCCGAAATCCTCGACGCCGCGCCAATTCGGGACCATTGGTGAGACAATGCGGCGGCATGGGGCGCGCATGCGCCGCATTTTCACCCCATTGGTTTGATCAGGAGCAATCAAATATCGGGGCGGACGTTTAACGTTAACGAGTCGGTAAGCTCTGGGGCGCTTCCTTCCGTGGCGTAGACTTTTGCAGTCGGCTGGCCTAGCTTGGCCGCCAAACGCGGGGGTGATGAATGACCTTACCGTTCGGGCGCTTGGCTGCTGTCGGCCTCTTGGGCGCCGCGGGGGCGATGCTCGCCGGTTGCGACGACTCCTATCTCGACAACGGTCCCAACCGTTCCGAGCAACCGATCTCGAGAGCCACGCTGGCCGAGATGACGAAGATCGATACGACGCCGGCGTCGCCGGTGCTGATTCGCACGTACAAGAAAGAGGCCGAGCTCGAAATCTGGAAAATGAAGTCGGATGGGCATTACGCGCTGCTCAAGACCTATCCGATGTGCCGCTGGTCGGGACAGCTCGGGCCCAAGACGCGCGAGGGCGACATGCAGGTGCCCGAGGGCTTCTACATGATCGCGCCCGGGCAGATGAACCCGAACTCGCACTATTATCTCGCCTTCAACGTCGGCTATCCCAACGCCTATGACCGCGCCCTGGGGCGCACCGGCGGCTCGGTGATGGTGCACGGCGTCTGTTCGTCGGCCGGCTGCTTCTCGATGACCGACGAACAGGTCGCCGACATCTACGTGATCGCGCGCGACGCATTCCGCGGCGGCCAGCGCGAAATCCAGCTGCAGTCCTATCCGTTCCACATGACCGCCGAGAATCTGGCCAAGTACCGGCTCGACCCCAACATCGCCTTCTGGAAGGAGCTCAAGAGCGGCTCCGATCATTTCGAGGTCACGCAGGCAGAGCCGTCGGTCGTCGTCTGCGGAAGGCACTACGTGTTCGGCGCCACCTCGGACAAGCCGGTATCCGCGGCCGAGCCGTGTCCTGCGCTCCAACGCGACGACGACGTCGAGACGGCGGTCGCGGAGAAGGCGGACCGGGACGAGGCCAAGGTCGCTGAACTCGTCGCCTCGGGCGTGAAGCCGATCCGGACGGTCTATGCGGATGGCGGGCAGAACCCGGTATTCGCCGGCTACAAGGATGAGAGCGATCCCGAGGCGCTCATCTCGGGACCGCAGGACATCGTGCTGGAGCAGCGGGTCTCTGCCGCCGTCCGGGTCGCCGCCGCCCAGGCCGACGCCAAGCGGCAGCACGCCGCCATCATGGCGCGGATCAACGGTACGGCGCCGCCTCCCGCGCCGGCCGCGCCTCCTGCTGACGCCGCCGTCGCCGCGCCGCAGCCGCAGACTGTCGCGATCGCGACCACTCCCGCTGCGATGGCGTCCGATTCTGGCGGCAGCATCTGGGGCGCAAGCACGTCCACGATGAAGAAGTGGCTCCATCTCGGCGGCCAGGACCCGGCGCAGCCGCAGGTCACGGCCTATGTCCCGGACCAGCCGATTCCCTCTGACGTTCCGCTGCCGCCGCGCCGCGACGCATCCGTCGGGCAGGGCGAAAAGCAGGCGCATCTGGCGCTGCATGCGCCTCTGCCGCCGGCGAAGCCGGCCGCGGACGGAGCGACGCCCTCTCAGAACTCGACTGACGGCGCAGGATCGCCCGCGCCAACCGCGCCGGCGCCTGCCCAGTAGCGTCCCTTCTCCCGCTTGCGGGAGAAGGCGGCGGCCGAAGGCCGACGGATGAGGGGCTTCCTCGACCTGGCTGGCGGGACCGGGAAACGCGCCCCTCACATTGCCGGCGGGATTTCGAGGCAGTAGAAGCGCACCTCATCCGGGGTCATGCCGGCGCGGATTTCACCGGGAACAAACTTCCCGCTGTCGCTCCACACGCGGAACCAAACCGTATAGCAGCCGTCGGCGCTCGGAAGCGGCTCGATCTTGGTCATGTTTTCCGGCGTCCCGCGGACGAGGCGGAGGTCCTCGCCAGCGACAAGAAAGTGCCAAAACCCGTCCTCATCCTCATAGAATTGCGAGGCGGCGGCGAAATGCGCATCGCCCGCGCCGCAGCATCCGAGCTTTTCGGCCTGGGAAACCGGCATTCCGCGGCAGTCGAGGTCATGGGCCTCCGCGCTCGCGGAGAGCGCCAAGGCAAGGGCGAGAATGGCGGCCTGCGTTATTGTGGCCTCCGACCGTCGGACAAAGCGTTGCGTCAATTCCATCGACTGTTGTCAAAACGCAAGGCCAGACCCCCCCAATTACGGTGCAATTACGGTGACACGCCCGTCTTTACCCGACATCGCGGGCGTGCTACCGCTTGCCGATGACCCGCATCGCCCGCGTCGTCGTTCCCGGCTTGCCCCATCATGTGACCCAGCGGGGCAACCGGCGCGAGCGCGTGTTCTTCGAAGAAGGCGATTATGCGCTCTATCGCGATTGGCTTGGCCAATCCTGCCGGAGGTTCGGGGTCGAGGTCTGGTCCTATTGCCAGATGCCCAATCACATTCACCTGATCCTGACGCCGCCGGACGGCGCGGCCTTGGCTCTGGCGCTGTCGCGCACCCACCGGCTCTACGCCGGCTTCGTCAACGCGCGGGCGCGTCAGACCGGGCATCTGTTTCAGGGCCGGTTCGGATCGGTTGCGCTCGACGAGGAGCATCTGATGACCGCGGCGCGCTATGTCGCGCTGAACCCGGTGCGGGCGAGGCTTGTTTCGCGTCCCGAGGCGTGGCCGCATTCGAGCGTGCGCGCGCATCTTGCCAGCCGCGACGACGGACTGGTCAGCGTCCGGCCGCTGCTCGACCGCGCGGGGCGTTTCGCCGACCTCATCGAGGGCGAGGGGGATGGCGGCGCCTTCGCGCCGCTCAGGCGAGCCGAGCTGATCGGCCGACCGCTCGGCTCGCCGGACTTTGTTGCAGAGATCGAGAGGCGCCTGAACCGCCGCCTCGCGCCGGGCAAACGCGGCCGCAAGCCGCGGGAGGAGGCGCCTCCGCCTCCGCTAATAAGGTAAAGACGGTCGTGTCACCGTAATCGCGTAATCGTCAGTGTTGATTTTGGAATTCGCAGCGTCCGGCCCGCAGCCGTGAACCCGCCGCGATCAAATGCGCAAGGCGCGTCCGGAACTCCACGGTGGCCGAAAATGAAACGGCGGCAATTTCTTTTAGCCAACTGTGCTCGGCGCCTCCGCGACAACGCTCGGCATCCCACTGCCGGGGGCGACGGCATTGCCGCGGAGAAATGTTCCGGGGATGTTAGGACAATGGGCAGAGAACAGTTCATGCCGCTCTCTCGGGAGCAGCGAGGAGGCTGGAAAACCGATCGCGATAGTCGAGAGGGCTGACGCCAAACTGCCGGTGAAATGCGCGGCGAAGCCGCCGTTCGTCTCCGAAACCGCACTCGACGGCGATTTGCTTGAGGCGTAGTGCTCCATGCTCCAGCGCTCTGCAGGCTGCTTCCAACCGCAGCAACTCGACTGTTTTAGCGGGTGTGCGCCCCACCTTGGCGGTGTAGACCCGTTGGAAGTTCCGCGGACTCATAGCGGCCCGGCCCGCCAAACTTTCGACGTGCAATTCCCGGCCAATATTTTCGCGCATCCATGCATGCAAGGACGCAAATTCAGGGTCGGCCGCTGTTTGCAGAGATAGCGGTACACTGAATTGCGATTGGCCGCCCGCCCGCTGGAGATAAACGACAAGCATTTTTGCGACCTGCATCGCTACCGAGTGTCCGAGATCCTCTTGAACAAGCGCCAGCGTGAGGTCGATCGCTGATGTCGCGCCCGCGGATGTCCAAACCTGACCATCGTGAACGTATATCGGGTCGGTTTCGACCGTTATGTCGGGATACAGCTCCTGCAGACGTTCCGCGTCCTGCCAGTGCGTGGCGGCACGCCGGCCGGACAGCAGTCCGGTGGCAGCCAACAGGAATGCTCCCGTGCAGACCGAGCATACGCGCCGAACCTCAGGTGCGCGCGACACGAGCCACGCAACAACGTTGCGATCCGCAGCGGCAGCGTGGACGCCAGGCCCGCCCGGCAAGAGCAGCGTGTCGATGTCGGTATCGTCGGCTGCGCTGAGCCCTTCGGTAAAGATCTTTACTCCACTGGCAGTCCGCATTGCCCCGCCGGGACGTGACATGACCATAAGGCGGTAGGGAACGGTTCCCTCCGATCGAAGAATGGTGTTGGCAAGGTCAAAGACCTCCAAAGGGCCGGTCACGTTCAGGAGCCGGACGTCTTCAAAGGCGACCAAGACTACGTTGCGGGTTCCGACTCCCGGCATTGCACGCCGTCCTTCTGGCACAAAATGGCTCCGGAATGGCATGGAAGGCGCAATTCACAATAGTCAATCTACGGTCCTCGGGGAAGTCCATCGGTCGCCCCCTTGGTTGGCCGTAAGGTAGTCATTGTTGTCTCCACAGTCGAGGTCCATGGCGATCATCGCCAGCAAGTAGCGGAGGACAATATGATCGATCAGTTCTCGTTGTACCGCGGTGCTGCCTTGATCACCCTTGCCACCGTCAGTCAGACGCATGCCCAGAGCGCTCCCAAGGAGACGCCGCTGAGCATGGTCAATGCTCTCCACGGGGCGTTTGGCGAGCATCATGCGCGCGCCGTGCATACGAAGGGCGCGATGCTGGAGGGGACGTTCGAACCGGCGACCGAGGCGCGAACCTTGACCAAGGAACCCATTCTTACTGGCGGTTCGCTGCCCGTCGTCGCACGCTTCTCGCTTTTTGCTGGCGTTCCCGATCTTCCCGATAACGCGGATGGCGCTTCGCCCGCCGGATTCGCGGTGAAGATCAAGGCGCCGGACGGCGATGACTTCGACATCGAGAACAATCAGCATAACGGCTTCATCACGGCCACCTTCGACGAATTCGCCGTGTTCCTTCGCGCGCTCGCCGCAAGCGGGCCGGGCGTACCGCATCCCACCCCGGTGGAGCAGTACGTGGGCGCGCATCCGCAGGTGAAGGCTTTCCTCGAAAGTCGCACTTACCCCGCCTCGTACGCACAGGCGACGTACTTTGGTGTCAATTCGCTCAAATTCACCAATGCACGCGGAGAGTCGGTCTATGTGCGCTACCGGATCGTGCCGCGCGCCGGAGAGCACTACCTGACCCCGGCCGAACGCAAGGCGGAGAGTGGAAGTTACCTGCACGACGAACTCGCCCAGCGCATCGCCAAACAGCCGGTTGTGTTCGACTGGTACGTGCAAATCGCCGGCAATGGCGACAAGATCGAAGATCCGTCCATCGCATGGCCTGACAACCGCAAGCTGGTGAAACTGGGAACGTTCACGCTGACCCGGCCACCTGCCGATCCCGAGACGGCGCAGCGTCTCCTGTTGTTCCTGCCCGGGCAGCCGCATCCAGGCGTGGAAGCGGCCGATCCAATGCTGGATCTACGCAACGCGGCGTATCCGATTTCATTCGGCGAGCGGCAGTAGGAGGGAACACACAATGCGCGCAACGACGGCCATTACGACCGAGCATGTGGAACTGATTTCGAGCAAGCCCTTCGAGAAGACAGTAAAGGATCTCACCGCCGAACTCGGCAAGGCCAGCACTGAAAAGCTGATGGACCGCCTCTCCGCGAGCGACAGCTGGGATGCGTATGCTGCGGAGTGCGCGGACTTCGCCGGCCGTAGCAATCTGATCGAAGTCGGCTATCTCAACTGGGGCAAGGTTCTGACGCTGTCTGGCAAGGCGATGAAGGCCCGCTGCTATATTGTCGGCAACCCTCTGACGGCGCAGAAGCTGCTCGCAGCCGGGGGACCTGCGGTCGGATTGTACTTACCAACGAAGCTCTTCGTGTTCGAGGATGCCGACGGGGCGGTTCACGTCTCTTACGACAAGTTTGTGCCGATCATGGCCCCGCTCGGCATTCCCGATCTTGATAAAGTGGCCAGAACGATCGATGGGGTGCTCGAGAAACTGGCGACAGCAGCGATGGCGGCCGAAAGCCCCAAATAATTCGCCGCACCCGGCGCTCGACGAAAGCTTTGCAGCCTCTGCCGAGAAGACAGCAAAGATCGTCAAGGGCGCGCAGTTGAAGGTCTACAAGGGCGGCAGCCATGGCCTCGCCCAGGTCGATCCCTAGACCTTCAACGCAGATGCACTCGCCTTCATGCGCTCTTGATCACCAGCCGCAGCCACAACTCACCTTTCTTTTCTGCAGGAGAATGCCATGTTCAACCCAGCCCACCCCTACGAGCCGCTTACGTCGGAGAACTCCGCACTCGTTCTAGTCGACCATCAGGTCGGGCTGATGACCGGAGTGCGCGATTATTCCACGGGAGAGCTCAAGCACAACGTCGTGGCGCTGGCCAAGGCGGCCAAGGCCCTGACCTTACCGATAGTCGTGACCACCACGGCGCGCGACAGCATGTGGGGGCCGACCTTCCCTGAACTCGTGGAAGCGCTGCCTGGCGTTTCGATCATCGATCGCTCGTCGGTCAATGCATTCGACGATCCAAAGGTCGCTCAGGCGATCACGGCCACCGGCCGCAAGAAGCTGATCTTCGCGGGCATCTCCCTCGAAGTCTGCGCCGCGTTTCCAGCCATCACCGCTATTGGCAAGGGCCTCGACGCCTATGTGGCGGTCGACGCGTCCGGAACCTTCAGCGAAACCAAGCGACAAGTCGGTCTTCTGCGCATGCTGCAGGCCGGCGTGATCCTCTCCGACTACGCCACGTTGATGGTTGAAATCCTCAAGGACAATGCGCGGCCGGAGGCGCCGGTCGTCTACGGCGCCATGGATATGCCGTGGGCTACGCTCGTGGGGCAGATCGCGCAGGCCTACGGCAAGTAAACGGTGCGCAGCTCGCCGCCCTGACGATCCGCCACAAAGTGCCTGCAATCCAGAGCTATCGCGAATTCGTCACGGCCGGGCGGCGGCCCTGTCGCGCGCAAACCTTTGACAAGTCACAAATCGCGGTCAGAAATGGAAGAAAAAGGAAGGAAAAGGAAGGGCTTTTCGGTCCTGTTCGCCTGCGTTTTCCGGTTGCGGGCGGGCGCGCGGCGCATACTGGAAAGGATTTTCGGCGCCGTTCCTCGATGCGTCCATCGTCATGGGCCTCGAAGGATGCTCGCCGGCTCCGCCGGCAGGCCCTCTCTCCCCCTACGCTTTGCTCAGGCCAAGTTACGCGGCCCGGAAATGGCGGCGCAACCCTTTGAAAAGTCCGGATTCGCGCCCGGACGTGGTAGGCGCCGAACGCTTGGCGCCCACAAGATGTGGGGCCGTGCGCGGCGGAATTCCACGCCTCTCGCGGCATGTCGGGAACGGCGTCCCAGAGCCAGACGTAGATCGCCGCCATTACGCGCCATTGGGGTATCCATTTAACCGGAGTTCAGCTAGACTGGAGTAATGGAACGTCCCCGTGCCGGCGCCCACTACCCTAAGTCTCTTGGGGAGTTTCGGGCTTGGTTCCGGACTGATGCGGATTGCCTGGACTACCTGGAATGGCTGCGGT
>JAFAHO010000314.1 GCA_019237205.1 Hyphomicrobiales bacterium | reverse complement strand
TGAAGAGTGTTGCCCTCGTCATCGAGAACGGCGACGCAGTGTTTCTCGACCCTAAGATCGCTCTCCGTTTTCTCGTCGGCGATGTCTTTCCACAGCGTATGTGAAAGAGACGCCGGCTGAGGCGTCGCCAGCGGCACGCCCCTCATCTTGAGCTTGGCGTGTTGAGGGCGGCCGACGCCGACGATGCCAAACCCGTCCTGCGTCACCGTGAGCAGCAGCGCGCCGTTGAGCCAAACTGTCGGGCCCTCGGTCGTCCGAACATTGTCCGGCCAGTGAATGCACTCCTCGCACACAAACCTGTACGTCGTCGGTCTCGATGCTGGTCGCCAAAAGTCGGCGAGCCGCGGCGCCCGCGGTCGCAAGTCCGCGTTGACGCGGACCATCAGCGCGCCGGTGACTGTTGGTCCGTCCCACCTATCCTGCTTCACGGCGCGACATACCATCGGCCGCTGTCGGTCCAGTCACCCGGCACGATCTCCACGGCGTCGCAGGCTCGCCCCCAGGCGGCATCGGCGTTCGCCATCGGCTCGAGCAGGACGATCTCGCCGGTCGGCGAGCGGTCATCGATGACGATCTCTGGCCGAAACGAGCCGTCGAGCATGTCGGTGATTCGGGGTGTTAAAATTCTCACGGTTTTCTCCTTTAGCCTGAGAGGTTCACCAGCATTCCCAGCGTCGGCTAGGTAGACCTAAGATGTCTCACGCGAGAACATCCTGGCTTTGGCGGCAGCGCGCATCTTGGCGCGGAGGCCGGTGCTGGGGCATTCTGTGTGGGCCGGCGACCGGAATCCGGTCAGCTCGGAACGGCCTGCAAGGTAAGGGCGGAGAACCGGAACTATAAGCGTCTTCAAGGGGCTCTAAACGCCCGCACCTCGCGCAACCCCTTGATGTAGCGACTTGCTGCGACTCCCTGCTCATCACCCATCCCAAGGTCGCCGACGCCGCCGTCTTCGGCGTCCCGAACGACGAGATGGGCGAAGAGGTCAAGGCCGTCGCGCAGCTGATGCCCGGATTCCAGCCGGGCGCGGAGACGGAAGCCGAGCTGATCGGGTTTTGCCGAGATCATCTGGCGCACCACAAATGCCCGCGCTCGATCGACTTCGAAGCCCAGTTGCCGCGCCTGCCGACCGGCAAGCTCTACAAGGGTCCGTTGCGCGACCGTTACTGGAAGGGCCACAAGAGCCGCATTCTTTGAGGGGCCTGCGCCTCGTCAGCGCATCATGTCGACGAGCGCGTTGCGCATTGACTCGCTCGGGATGCCGAAGAGGCCGCCGTAGGGCCGGTCCAGGTCGAGGATCACGAAGACCGTGCCGGTAATCGAAATCGCAGAGACGGCGATGACGATGACCGCCATAGCGTCGGGCGGCGCGCTGAGACCGAGACAGGCGAACAGGATCACGAGCCAGAACACCAGCACCCAATAGAAGGGCGTCGAGATCGATGGGCGCGCCCCCTCGATTACCGCCCAGCGGCTCTTGATCAGGTCGGAATATTGCTGCGTGCATTGATTGAGAATTCTTTGACGCTGCGCGTCCGCCGGCTGCAGCTCCAGCACTTCCTTTCCCACGGCGTTGATGATGGCGCTGAGCACGGCGCTCTCCCCGGTCATGGGCATTTTCGACGTGTCGGGATAACGGATGTCGGCCGGGGGCTTTTCGTCCGGCCAAGTGCTGGCGATGACTGCGGCGACGTAGCTCTGCAACTTCTCGCGGATCGGAGCCGTCTCAGGTCCGTATTCGCGCAGACACTGGTCCATCTGGGCGAGCTCGGCGGCATAAGTTCCGCGCGCCGCATAGGCCGAGTCGAAGCCCGCCTTGACCGAGGTCGTCAGCAGCCCGAGCACGATCGCGGCGAAGGTCGCGAGCAAAGTGATCCCGAGCTGCGCAAGCTCGATCGAGTCGCGCGACCGATGCCGCTCCGGCAGGCGGGATTTAACGAAATAGCCTGCGCCCGCGCTCGCGCACAGGACGAACAGCAGAAAGGCGATGGACCATGGGTCAGGCACGCTGGGCGCTCGTGCTGACGCGCGCGCCGCAGCGATGGTTGTCGCCCGTGGCCACCGACCAAACGCCGCCAGTCCGTTCGTGCTGCCGATGCCCGTTTGTGCGTTCGGCGCTCACGCAGCGTCGCGCGGGAACTGAGTCCGGGCGATGTGGGTATAGGTTCGCCCTTGCGCCAAAAGCTCGCCGTGGCGGCCGCGCTCGACGATCCGGCCGCGATCGATGACGCAGATCTCGTCGGCTTGGGCCACAGTCGAAAGCCGGTGGGCGATCACGATGGTCGTCCGGCCCTCGCACAGAGTGCGAAGCGCCTTCTGGATCGCCTGCTCGGATTCGGAATCGAGCGCCGAGGTCGCTTCGTCGAGCAGGATGATCGGCGCGTCCTTGAGGAAAGCGCGGGCAATGGCGATGCGCTGGCGCTGTCCCCCCGAGAGCTGCATGCCGTGCTCGCCGCACGGCGTATCGTAGCCGCGCTCGAAGCCCATGATGAAATCGTGTGCGTAAGCCGCCTTGGCGGCCGCCACGATCTCCTCCTCGCTGGCGCCGGGACGTCCCAGGGCGATGTTGTCGCGCACCGAGCCTTTGAACAGGAAGTTCTCCTGCGACACATAGGCGATCTGCCGGCGCAGCGACTTCAGCGTCACCGTCGCGATGTCGACGCCGTCGCAGAGAATCTGGCCCGACTCAACTTCGTAGAGCCGAAGGATGAGGTTCATGACCGTCGACTTGCCGCCGCCTGAGCGGCCGACGAGGGCCATCGTCCTGCCGGCCTCGGCGACGAAGTTGACCGAATGGAGAACGCGCTCCTCCGGGCGATAACCGAAGACCACGTCGCGAAATTCGATCCGCCCCCGCGTGACCTCGAGCTCTCGCGCGTCCGGCCGGTCCTCCTCGAAGTCCTTCTCGTCGAGAAAGTCGTAGAGCATGCCGACTCCGAACAGGGCGGAGGACAGGTCGACATGCAGCCTCGCGACCCGCTTCATCGGCTCGTACAGCATGATGACCGAAGTGATGAAGGAAAAGAGGCTGCCCGGCGGATTGCCGCGGATGATCACGGTATAGCCGCTGTAAAGCACGACAGCCGCGATGGCGAAGCCGCCGAGACTCTCCATAATCGGGCTGGTGCGGGAGCTGACGCGCGCGAGCTTGTTCGCGTCTCTCTCGAAGCCCTCGATCGCGCGGGCCTGGCGGTCGCGCATGAAGCCCTCGAGGGTGAAGGCCTTCACGATGCGAATGCCCTGCGCGGTCTCCTGCAGCGACTCCATCATCTGCATCGAGCCCTGGTATTCGCTCGCCATGATCTTGCGCACGCGGACGCCGATCTTGCGCACGCCTACCGCGGCGACCGGCACGAACACCAGGGCGAAGAGCGACATCAGAGGGTCCTGCGACACCATCACGATGATCAGACCGACAATGGTCAGCGCGTCGCGCGACAGCGTGGTGATAAGGAGATTGAGGACGTTGCTCGCCGACTGCGCAATGAGGGCCTGCCGCGCGATGAATTCGGATGAATGCGAACGGCTATAATAGCCGACCTTCATCCGCAGCATCTGGTCGAAGATGCGGTTCTGAATGTCGGCGACTATGCTGTTGGCGACCCGCGACAGGACAACCTGCTGGCCGTAGGTCGCGAGCCCCTTGACCGTGTAGATCACCACGATCGCCGCGGTGATCTCCCAGACCGCCGTGGGGCTCTTGCCGACGAAGATCTTGTCGACAACCTTGCCGATGATCCAAGCCGAGAGCGACGTGGTGACGGCGATCAACGCCATCATTACGAAGGCGAAAATATAGCCCTTCCAGTGCTTGGCGCCCTGATCCAGGAGGAGCCGGCGCAAAACCGCGTTCGAGGGCGAACTCAGAAAGGAGCCGATGCGATCGCGAGCGGCGCGCCAGAGTGACAATGATCCATTCCCTCGCGGCGGCGCTCGGCCGGACCGCATTCCAACCGGACGGCGGCAGTCTCGCCGCCATCGAGCGCGCCCTCCTTATCATCGCAGGCGGTTTTTTGGAAACGGCGCTCCAGCCCGACGAACTATCCGTTCTTCTTGTTGCCTTTCTCTTGCCTGGCGGCCTCATGGTACTTGCGCCGGATCGCGGCAAGGTCGACCGACGGAGGCGGGTAGGCGAGTTTGAGCTCCTCCATCGTGTCGGCCATGATCTGCGACACGGCGAGATTGCGGAACCACTTCTGGTTTGAGGGGATCACGTACCAGGGCGACGCTTTTGCGCTGGTGGCTTGCAGCGCGTCCTCGAACGCTTCGATATAGTCGTCCCACAGCGCGCGCTCGGTATAGTCGGACTCGCTGATCTTCCAGTTCCGCGCCGGGTCGTCGAGGCGCTGCGCGAAGCGGGCGAGCTGCTCGTCCTTGCTGATGTGCAGGAAAAATTTGAGAATTGTCGTTCCGGTTTCGGCGAGCAGCGCCTCGAAGTCGCGGATATTCTCGTAGCGCGCAGTCCAGGTCGCCTTGTCGATGAGCTTGTGGACCCGGGTAATCAGCACGTCCTCGTAATACGAGCGGTTGAAGATAGCGATTTCGCCGCGCCCCGGCGCGTGCGGATGGACGCGCCAGAGAAAATCATGCGCGAGTTCGCTCGACGTCGGCTGCTTGAACGAGGCGACGCGTACGCCCTGCGGATTCATTGCGGAAAACACGTGCTTGATCGTGCCGTCCTTCCCGCCGGCGTCGAGCGCCTGAAGGACGACCAGGATCGAGTGTTTGTGCTCGGCGTATAGGCGCCCCTGCTGATGGAAGAGCTTCTTGCGGAAGGCTTCGATCTGCTGCTTGGCGTCGTCTTCCGAACGGTGCTTGCCCGTATAGGCTGAATCGCGCTTGTTCAGCTTGACCTTGTCGCCCGGGTCGACGCGAAACTCTTTCCGGTAGTCCATCCTTCGCCCCTGCTTGACCAAGTCGCGGCGCTCGCGGCCGCGACGCCCGAAGACCTATGCGCCGAAGCGGCGAGAGAATCGCTCGCTTCTCCCGCCGGCCAGATCGTCGGGCGCGTCGGGCGAAAACGCAAGCACTGGAACTGATGACAGATTTGTGACATTGCGCCCGTTCTGGGCGAAAGGTCGCTAAACGCGGCGCGGGCGCCCGAAGTCCGCCAGCCCATGCGGAGGACGTCGAGACGATGCGAATACCTGTCTTTGGAGGCCTGTGGCCGATCAGGCCGAGGGATGCGCTGCGCGACGCCTTCGCCGGAGTAACCCTGGCGTCGATGAACATTCCGCAAGTTCTCGGCTATACCCGCATCGCTGGAACGCCGGTCGTCACCGGCCTCTATACTGTGCTTCTGCCACTCGTCGCCTTCGCGGTCTTCGGTTCGTCGCGGCATCTCGTCGTCGCGGCGGATTCGGCGACCGCGGCGATTTTTGCGAGTTCGCTCTCTCCCATGGCCGAACCGGCCAGCGCCCACTACATGGCGCTCGTCGGCATGGTCGCGCTGCTGACCGCCGGTCTCCTCGTGCTGGCGCGCATTTTCAAACTCGGATTTCTTGCCGACTTTCTGTCGCGCACCGCGCTCACCGGGTTCCTGACCGGCGTCGGCGTTCAGGTCGGAACGGCGATGCTCGGCGACATGCTCGGGGTGAGCGTCGCCTCGCGCCGAACGCTCGTCCAGCTTTGGCAGGTCATGCAAGGCCTACCCTCGCTCGATCTGCGGCTGCCCGGCGTCTCGCTGTTTGTCGTCGCCTGCATCCTCCTCGGCCGGCGATTTGTCCGGAACTTTCCGGTTCCGCTCGTCGTGGTCGTCGGAGCGATCGCTGCAAGCGCCTGGCTCCATCTTTCGGACCGCGGCTTTTCGGTCATCGGACCGGTTCAGGGCGGGCTGCCTTCGCTGGGGCTGCCGCAGGTCACGTGGAGCGAAACGCTCGCCGTTTTGCCTGTCGCCTTATCCTGCTTCGTGATGATCATCGCGCAAAGCGCGGCCACGTCGCGCATCTATGCGATTCGACATCAGGAGCGGGTCGACGAAAACGCCGATATCCTCGGTCTCGCGGCTGCAAACGCCGCGGCGGCGCTGAGCGGGGCGTTCGTCGTCAACGGCAGTCCGACGCAGACCGCGATGGCGGACCGGGCCGGCGCGCGAAGCCAGGCCGCCCAGCTCGCCTTCGCCGCGATCGTGATCGTCGTGCTGCTGTTCCTCACAGGCCAGCTGCAATTTCTGCCGCGCTGCGTGCTGGCGAGCATCGTGTTCACGATTGCGGTCGGCATGGTCGACGTCAACGGCCTCAGGGGCATCCTTGAGGAGAGCCGGGGGGAATTCATGCTCGCGATCCTGACCGCCGCGGCGGTCGTTGCGGTCGGCGTCGAGCAGGGCATTTTGTTTGCGATCGGCTTCTCGCTCGTGCGCCATGTCCGCCACAGCTATGAGGCGCATTCGATGGTGCTGGTTCCCGACGCGAGCGGACGGTGGCAGCCGAGGCCCGCCGCGCCCGGCTTGCAGACCGCTCCCGGACTCATCGTCTATCGCTATGGCGCGGATCTCTTCTACGCCAACGCCGATCGTTTCGCCGATCAAGTGCGGGAGCTCGTCGAAAAAGCGCCGGCGCCGGCCCAATGGCTTCTCGTGGACGCGGAGGCGATCGGAGACTTAGACCTTTCCGCGGCGCAGACCGTACGAACCTTACTTGAAGATCTGTCTCACAGAGGCGTTCAAGTCGTATTCGGCCGGGTCAACGCGTATCTGCTGTCGGATATGCAACGGCACCGGCTCGCTGCGGACCTTGGAGAAGGGCGGATCTTCCCGACGCTGCACGAGGCCGTCGAAGTCGCGCGCGCCGGAGGCATGCCGATCGATCCGCCAGAAAAGGTTCTGGGTCTGCGGTGAGCCCGGCGCCTTCGGCTCGGCGCCTGCCGTCTCGAGATTGACGCCGGTCGCGTTGGTCCGAGAGGCCCAAGAACAGCAGCCAAGCAACCAACGCTCGGACAAAGAGCTCGCTCAAGGACCGTCGCTTTCGGTCTGACCGCTGAGCGCGCGGTCCCGTCTTAGCGCGTTCTCTCGCAATGAATCGTAGAGGGCCGGGTCGCGGAGCAGGGTAGGCGCCAGCATCGCCGCAAAGCATGCCCCCAGCATCGGCAAGAGCATCGTGACGCTTGCCGTCATCTCGGTGACAAGCACAATGCCGGTCAGAGGAGCCCGCACTACTCCAGTGAAGAAGGCCGCCATCCCGACGACGGCGAAGCCCTCGGGCTGAATGCCGAGGTCAGGAAACGCCAGACGAAAAAGCAGTCCGATGAACAGGCCGAGTTGGGCGCCCAGCACAAGCAAGG
Organism: Hyphomicrobiales bacterium; assembly: GCA_019237205.1. GTDB lineage: Bacteria > Pseudomonadota > Alphaproteobacteria > Rhizobiales > Beijerinckiaceae > Roseiarcus. The sequence continues at coordinate 6,729 of JAFAHO010000314.1, read as the reverse complement.
GGGCGAACAGTCCTCCTGGCGTCGCCGCAGCGTAGGACACTGCGCCGAGCCCGAGCCTGAGCAGGAAGACCAGTGGAAGCGTTGCAAGCGCCTCGGCGCCCAGCAGTGTGCGCTGAGTGATCGCATCGCCGCCGCCGATGAGATCGGGCCTGAACCAAGCCAGCGTCCCGACGGCCGCCCCGATCAGTCCTGCGCGCACTTCCACGGGCCACCAGGAGAGCCGCTCCGCTGCAGCGAGCGTTGCAAGGAGAGTGCGGTTGTAGACTATCCCCATGAGCCCGGCGGCCCCGCCAAGAACAAAGAAGAGCGGCCTCGCTTCAGCTCCAGGAGAGTCCAGCGCTTCGACATGGAAGTCCGGGACATCCCCGAGCAGCACGCGCGATACTGAAATGGCGGTCGCCGAAGCGCCGAGCACCACGATCGCGATGCGGGGCTCGAAACGGCGCACCAATTCTTCCAGGACGAAAACGGCGCCGGCGATCGGCGCGTTGAAGGCGGTGGCGAGGCCAGCCCCGGCGCCCGCGGCGAGCAGCACCCTGCAGTCCGGCCATCTTCGTTGGAACGCCTTTCCGAGAAGGTGGGCGATGCTTGCGCCCATCTGGACGCTCGGCCCCTCCCGGCCGAGCACCAGTCCCGATCCGATCGCCAGCACTCCGCCGACGAACTTCACCGGAATGATGCGAAACGGCGCCTGTGGCAGCTCCTCGTTCAGCACCGCCTCGACGTGAGGGATGCCGCTCCCCGATGCATACGGCGAGAACCGGCGAACCAGCGAAGCCGCGACCAGAGTCGCGGCGGCGCAAGCCCCCGCGACGATCAGGAATCCCAGAAGCCGTTCGCCGTGCGCCCAGTCTATCAAGGCGTCACGAAGGCGGTCAGCTTTTTCGAGAGCGAGCCGAAAGAGCGCTCCGATAAGGCCGGCCGCCGCGCCGACGACCGGCGCCAACAGCGCCAGCGCGAGCAGATTTCCGGGGCGGTCGTCGTCCTCGACAGGAACGTTCTCTTTGCGAGACACGGGCGTGAATCCCCTCTGCGGCGGAAGCGAAACATGCCGGCGCCGATCGAGATGATCGTGGCGACTGATGGTAGCTGATCAAGGATCAGCGCGTCTCGATCCTCGGAACTCTGCGCAAGCGATTTGTCGATGGCGCTGGGGGTTTTGATTCCCGATCGCCTCGCGATCTCTGGGAATCACGCGCCGGCTACAAGTTGGGACAGAGCGCCGGTTAAGATGCCGAGATCGAACTGGCCGCGCTTCAGGTCGTGGCCGGCGCCTTCGACGACGGTCAGCCTATGCGGGGCGGGGATCATCGTCACCGCCGCCCCGATCTCCTCGATTGAGCCGAATGGGTCACGAGAACCCTGGACGAACAGGGCCCGGGTGCGAAGCCGAGGAAAATGGGCGGTTCGCAGCTCGGCCGGCTTCCCGGGCGGATGGAGCGGGTAGGAGAGAAGCATGAGCGCTTCGACAAGGTCGGGCTCGTCAGCCGCCAGCATGCTCGCCTGACGGCCGCCGTAGGATTGGCCGGACAGAAAAATCCTGCCGCTCACAATTTTCCTGAGCGCCGCAACCGCTGCGCGAAGCCCTGCGCGATCCTTGGCGGAATCTCCCGGTCTCGGCGGTCCTGATGGCCTTTGCTGACGGAAGGGCAGGTCGCACCGCAAGACAGTCACGCCCGCGTGCTGAAACGCGTCCGCCGCCGCCAGAAGCAGCGGCGAATTGGCGTTGCCTCCTGCGCCGTGCGTCAGCGCCATCCCGTCGCCGGCGCTCATCGACTTGTGCAGGTATCCCCGCACGCCTTCCGCTTCGAACGGGCAAGACGAGGCTTGGGCCACTCGATTTCGTCGCTATCCGGATTTGCGTCGGCTTGCCGGCTGGGCCGCGGGCTTTGTTTCCGGCTGGGCGGGGGCCGCAGACTTCGCGTCGCCCTTGGGCTCACCCTTCCGCCCCGCAATCGGAAGCAGCAGCTCTCCCTGGCCGGGGACGCGCTTCTTGCCCTTCTGCGGTTGCGGCGCCGCGGCCGTCTTCGCCGGGGCGCCCGCCTTTGACTCTTCGGCGATGCTGCGGCGCAGAGCGTCCATCAGGCTGACGACGTTGGTCGGGGCGACGAAAGGAGCCGCCTTCGGCGCCGGCATGCCCTGTTGCTTCTTTTCCAGGAGTTGAATCACGGCCTGCTCGTAGCGGTCGACGAATTTCGACGGGTCGAACTTCGTCTCCTTGCTCTTGAGAATGTGCTCCGCCAGCGTCAGCATGTCGGGCGCGATCTTCACTTCCGGAATGTCGTAGAAATAATCCTTGGAGTCGCGCACCTCGTAAGGGTATCTGAGCGTTGTGCCCAAAAGCCCCTTCTCCCACGGCTGAAGCATGATGACGCGCTCGCGCTTCGCCAGAACGACGCGTCCGAGCGCCACCATGTCTTTGCCGCGCATCGCCTCGCGGATGACCGCGAAAGCTTCCTGACCGACCGGGTCATTCGGCCCGATGTAATAGGGACTGTCGAGATAGCGCTCGTCGATTTCGCTGCGTGGAACGAACGAGTCGATCTCGATCATGTGGTTGCTCTCGACCTCGATCGATTCGATCTCCTCGTCCTCGATCGGGAGATAGGAATTTTTCGCATATTCGTATCCGCGGCCCTTGTCGGCCGCCTCGACTGGCTCGCGGGTCACATCGTCAATGAGCTGTTGCCGCAGCCGGTTGCCGGTCTTCTTGTTGATCTGGCGGAACGCGACGCGCTCGCTCGAGGACGAGGCCGTGTAAAGCGCGATCGGGCAGGACACCAGGGCTAGCTTGATGTAGCCCTTCCAGTACGGGCGAACGGTCGGCACGCGATACTCCTACACAGACTTAACCTTGCGTTGACTCTAAATCTCAATTTGCGGGAGTCAATAATGCTCGCGGAGCGGGTGAGTTAACCATGCGAGCGGTTTTTTGCCCGCTTTCCGCGAGAACTCGCGGTCGGGTCGGGATGCCGATCAAATCGCGAGGCGCGTGAGGGCTGCGACGGATGGTTGAAATTCATTTTTCGATTCAATGGAGCGGAGCGGCGTCGGGTTGAGCGCGCCGCGCTGGATTTCGTAAGCTAGGTCCCGACGGCCGGAATCGACGATGAGCGGTCGTTAGGGGCCGGTTCGTCTGTTGAAGCGCTAAACAACTGACGCTAGTTTTGGGGACAGCCGGGCATCGTCAAGCGCACTCACGCGGGACGGACGACTGCGTGGGGTTCCCATGCCGTGAGGCGCCCGGCGCTTGCGCGTCAAGTGAGACGAGAACGGCTTGAAACGTTTAGCTGCAGGAGGCGCAGATGTCACAGACAGTGGCCGATACCTTGGTTGATGCGCTCGAGAAAATTGGCGTCAGGCAGATTTTCGGCCTCATTGCCGATTCGCTCAATCCGATCGGCGACGCCGTACGCACGAGCAAAATCGAATGGATCGGCGTCCGCCACGAGGAAGGCGCGGCGCTCGCGGCCGCGGGCCAAGCAAAGCTCACCGGTCAGCTCGGTGTGTGCTGCGGATCGACCGGACCCGGCAGCACCCACCTTGTCGCCGGCCTTTATGAGGCTAGTCGCGACCACGCGCCGGTTCTCGCGATCTCCGGGGACATGCCGCGCCAGCTGGAAGGCGTCGAGTATTTTCAAGCGACAAATCCCGACCTGCTGTTCAGCGATGTCTCGCTTTACACCGAGACCGTTTCCTCGCCGGCGCAGGCGCCCCCCGTCATCCATCAGGCCATCGCCGCCGCCTATGCGGGCCGTGGCGTGGCGCATTTGACGGTTCCAATGGACGTCCTCGCCGCAAAGGCCGTCAGCGGCGTTCCGAGCCTCGCCACGCTCAAGCCGCGTCCAGAAATCTTCGCCAGCGAAGCGGATATTGTCGAGATTGCTCGCCGCGTCGACGAAGCCGAGAGCATCGTGATCATGTGCGGCGCCGGATGTCATGGCGCAGCCGATGAATTGCGTGCGTTATCCGATCGGCTCAGGGCGCCGTTGATTCATTCCGTCAAGGGCAAAGACATCATGCCCTACGACGACCTGCGCTGGATGGGCGGCATCGGCATGATCGGAACGAAGGCGGACTATCACGCCGTGATGCATTGCGGTCTGTTTCTGATGCTCGGCACCGACTATCCCTACTCGGAATTCTTGCCACGCGAATGCGTCGTCATCCAGGTGGATGAGCGAGCGCGGGTGATCGGCCGCCGCGCGCCGACCGAGCTCGGCGTTGTCGGTTCGGTGCGGCCGACGGTCAAATCGCTGCTCGATCGGGTGAAGCCGAAGAGCGACAGCGGGTTCTTCGATCGCGTGGGCGCGCAGCGCAAAGCGTGGAACGAGATGCAGGACAAGCAGGCCGATCCCGCGCGCAGCAAGGACCGCATTCATCCGCAAGCCGTGGCGCGTATGGTGAGCGACCTTGCCAAACGCGACGCCGTGTTCGTTGTCGACACCGGGCTCAACACGCTGTGGTCAGGCAACTGGATCCGCCAAAGCGGCGCGCAGCGCATCCTCGGCTCCTTCAACAATGGCGCCGTCGGGACCGCCCTTGGCCAGGCCAATGGCATCCAGGCGCTCGACCGTTCGCGCCAGGTCATCGCGCTTTGCGGCGACGGCGGCTTCAACATGCTGTTGTGCGAATTCCTCACCGCCGTGCAGCATAAGCTGCCGGTGAAAGCCGTGGTCTATAACAATTCATCGCTCGGACTGATCAGGCTCGAGGCCGAATCGATGGGGCTGCCGGCCTGGAAGGCCATGGACTTCCCCAATCCCGACTATGTCGCGCTGGCGCGCGCCTGCGGGGCCGTCGGCTTCAAGGCCGAAAAGCCCGGCGAGTTGCGCGAGGCCATCGACCAGGCGTTCAAGGCCGAAGGCCCGGCCATTGTCAGCTGCGTCGTTCCGGCCGATGAATTGCCCAACGTCCCGCATATCGATCTGGAAAAGATGGAAAATTTCGCCAAGGCAAAGATAAAGGAAGCGATACTCGCATTTACCAGCCGGTGACGGAGGCGCGGCGACAGCCGCTGTCGGGGCGCGAGTGCGCGGCGGGGTCAGGTCGAGGCGCGAATTGGTCGATCTCGTCGCCGCCGCCGGAGGGGCGCGACCCTACGTGTTTAGGGTCGTTGCGCAAGGCGGCGAAGGCGTTACAGCCTCGGCGGGCGTGGCGCTTGCCGCGGGCCCGCTCACGAAACTTGACGAGGCGCTGGATACCCTGCTCGTCGCCGGCGGCGAGGGGGCCGAGGCGGCGGCCGAGAACCCGGTGCTGGTCGACTGGGCGCGGGAGCGGGCGACGCAGACGCGTCGCGTCGCCTCCGTCTGCACAGGCGCATTCCTGCTCGCTGCAGCTTGGGTGTTGGACGGGCGCCGCGCGGCGACCCACTGGATGGCCTGCGCCAAGCTTGCCCAACGCTTTCCCGCGGTGCATGTCGAGCCCGATCCTATTTTCGTGTGTGACGGTCCGGTTTGGACCTCAGCAGGGGTGACGGCCGGGATTGATCTGGCGCTTGCGCTCGTGGAAGAGGACCTCGGCCGTTCCGTGGCTCTCGCCGTGGCCCGCTTCTTGGTCGTCTTCCTCAAGCGTCCTGGCGGACAGACACAGTTCAGCGCGGCCCTGGCCTTGCAAGCAGCCGACGACAAGTTCGGCGCGCTCCGTGACTGGATCAACGGTCATCTGGCGAGCGATCTTTCGCTTTCGGTCCTCGCCGATCAGGCGCGCAGTTTCAGCCGGCGCTACGCGGAGGCGACTGGACATACGCCGGCCCGCGCCATTGAGCGGCTGAGGGTGGGAGCGGCGCGGGGCCTGCTTTCGGAGTCGCGCCTGCCGGTCAAAGGGATTGCGCAGCGCTGTGGCTTTGGTTCGGAGGAGACAATGCGCCGTAGCTTTCTTCGCCTGCTCGCCGCCACCCCGCAGGATTACCGCGCTCGGTTCAGCACTTAAATGTCCACAATTGGCGTCAGCAGTCGACGGAAGCCGCCCTACGCCAATTCAATGTCAATACCGCGAGAAGGGCGCTCACTTCCCGGTCAGCGCCGCGACGATTGCCGCCGCCTGGACTTCAGCGGCCTTGAACGCGGGCGTGCCCGTGACCTTGCCCGCGAAACACGCGCAGACGGCGGCGTCGGCTTCGTTGCGCAGTTTCTCCACCTGGTCCAATAGCGTCTTGTCCTTGCCGCCCCCTTTCATGAAGGCGCCGTCGACCGCGTCGGCTTTCTTCGTGATGTCCGCGCCCGCCGCGTCGCAGGCGGGAATCGGCGGGACACGGGTCGTGAGCTTTTCGCTGACGATGAAGACGCGTCCGCCTTGTTCGAGCGCGACGAAAATCCGATCCGGCGCGCCGGGGACTAGCGGCGGTTCTTCAAGTGGGATGACGTGCGATCTCTTTGTCGTGCGCTGAAGTGAGCGCGCGGAGTTCGTTCCGTCCAAATTCGGCGAGGCGTGGAATCGCGAGGGGCTCGGCGCTCGGCGCTTGTCGACTTGGCCGGTCTATCCGCGCGTGAGGCGCATTGTGCAGCGCATCTCCTGCCTTGGCGGTGGCGGGGCGGAACGCGCGAAGGGCTCGCGCGCTATCTCTTCAGCCACCCAGATGAAGCATAAAGGAGCCCACGCTCCGCAAAGCTCGGCCGGCGGCCGTAGACGTTCCCTTGAACGTCCGAGCTGTCCGCAAAGCCCCAGTCGCCGTCGTGCCGCACCCAGTAGTCCGCAAACGGCAGACCTCTGGCGGCCATGACTTGGGCG
>JAFAHO010000200.1 GCA_019237205.1 Hyphomicrobiales bacterium | reverse complement strand
CTGCGGCCCTCTTCGTCGGCACGCTCTTCTACGCCCGTTTGACGCCCCGGCTCGGACTGCCGGCTTCGCCGGCGGAGCGCGCTCAAGCGCTCGCCGACGCGTTGTCGCTCGGATCTCAGAGGCTGTGGCTAGCCGGAGGCTCAGCGTTCCTCGGAGATTGCCTGCTCCTGGCCGCGTGCATCGTCCTGGCCAGCGGTCGCAGGCGTCGAGGAAGCGGCCTCGAAGCCGCGGGCTGGGCGCTGACCGCCGTCAGCGCCGCGCTCGCCATGATCTTCGACTCGATGACCGCCGTTCTGTTCTGGCCGCTGGCTGAGAACCCGGACCCTGGCCTCTTCATGGCGTTCAAGACATGGTTCGATTTTCTGTTCGCCGCCGGCAACGTCCCGTTCGGGCTCGGCCTCATCGCCATCTTGTCGGCGGACCTCCGCGCGTGTGCACCGCTTTTGCCAAGGCGTGTCGGCCAATTCGGCGTCCTGGTGGGCGCCGCGGCGGCGGCGAGCGGCCTTGCCTCTGCGATTGGCCTCTTCCTGCTGCCTCTGGCGATCGGGCTTACGGTCACCTTCGGCTGCGTCGTTCTGGCCGCTCTCGGGGTTCAGATCGCGCGGACTGAGCCGGACTTCGCGGCGGGCGCGGCAATCTGAGCGCCGCTTGCGCCGAGCAAAGTATTGTTCATGCGGCGAAAAGCGAAGACCGACTACCACCACGGAAGCCTCAGGCGCGCGCTGATTCAGGCTGCGGTCAGGGTGATCGGCAAGCGCGGGATCGAGGCCTTGAACCTGCGCGAACTGGCGGCCCGCGTCGGCGTGACGCCGGGAGCCCCCTATCACCACTTTCCCAATCGGAGTGAGCTCTTAAGGGCGATCGCGGAGGAAGGATTCGAAAAATTCGGGGCGCTGCTGATTGCGGAACGCGATGCGGCCCCGGCCGACGCCGCCGCCCGACTGGAGGCGCTCGGCGGCGCCTACGTGAGCTTCGCAGTCGCGCATCCAGGATATTTCCGCGTCATGTTCCACGGCGACGCCATGGCGTCCGGGCCGACGGGACCGGGCCTCAGCGCTTTCCATCTGTTGCGCGACGCGGTCGTGGCTTGTCAGGCGGCTGGAGCGGCGCCGGATGGAGATCCGGCGCCGCTTGCGCTCACCGCATGGTCCGCGGTTCATGGGCTCGCCACCCTGTGGGTCGACGGGGCGCTGCCCTTCGAGGGCATGGACCCCGCCCGACTGGCGCCCGAGATCGGCCGCATGGTCGCGAACATGTTCGCGGCCATGGCCCGCGAGGGCGGCGTGGCGGAACCTGCCCCGGGATCGCCTCATCGCAGCGGACCCGGCGCCCCAGAGAGCCGGCCTACCCCGGCGCGGTAGGACGGACGATGATCTTGCCCACATCGACTTCGGCCGGCTGCTCGATCGCGAAGGCGATGGCGTGGGCGATCGCATCCGGCGGGATCGCGAACGTGTCGCGCGCCTCTTCGAGTTGGGCTCGGACGGCGGGAATGTTCACTCTCTCCACGAAGTCGGTCCGGACGAAGCCCGGCGTAATGATCGTCACCCTGAGCTTGTCGCCGGCCTCCTGACGCAATCCCTCCGAGATGGCGCGCACGGCGAACTTCGTGCCGGAATAGACCGCCATGGCGGGCCTCGTGATCAGGCCTGCGGTCGAAGCGGTGTTGACGAAATGCCCGAAGCCCTGCCTGCGGAAGACCGGCAGCGCCGCCGCAATGCCGTAGAGGACGCCTTTGATGTTGACGTCGATCATCTCTTCCCATTCCTCGACCCTCAGGTCGTCGAGCGGGGAGATCGGGCCGATGCCCGCATTGTTGGCGAGGACATCGAGCTTGCCGAAGCGCTCCGACGCCAGATTGACGAGGGCGGCAAGGTCGGCGCGCCGCTTGACGTCGGTGCGGCCGAAGGCCGCCTCGCCGCCTGTCCGATGCGGCCGGCCAGAGCCTCGAGGCGGTCCAGCCGGCGCGCGCCGAGCACGAGCTTCGCGCCGCGCTGAGCAAGCAGCACCGCCGGCGCCTCGCCGATGCCGCTGCTGGCGCCGGTGATTGCGACGACCTTGCCATCGATTCCTGCCATGATCTCGGGTCCCGTTTCTGATTGGTAAGGCAGCGCAGACTTGGGCCCTTCGCCGCCGCGAAGGCCCATGCTCTTGCCAAGTGGCGAACCAGCCGGATAGCTCTCGCTAGAACTCGACCTCGAGCTCCTCGATCTCTTCCCTCTCGGCGAGCGCGGCTTCGCGCCATTCCTGCATAGCCGGCAGGTCCCAGATGCGCTCCGCGTAGCCCTTCAGTTCGCCGTCGAATTTGACGCCATAGGTGCGGAACCGGCTGACCACCGGCGCATACATCGCGTCGGCCATGCTGATCTTGCCGAACAGGAACGGGCCGCCATAGGCCTGGAGACATTCGGCCCAGATGACGAGAATCCGGTCGATGTCCCCTCTCGCCTTCGTCCAGATCTTGAAGTTGGGAAACGTGGCCTTGATGTTCATCGGCAACGCCTGCCTCAGCGACACGAAGCCGGAATGCATTTCGCCGCAGATTGAGCGACAATGCGCCCGCATTGCCTGATCTTTGGGCAAAAGGCCTGCTCTTGGCGCGATTTCGTTCAGGAACTCGCCGATCGCCAGCGTGTCCCAGACCCGCATGCCCTGGTAGGTGAGGCAGGGCACGAGGATCGAGGGCGAGAGCAGCAGGATTTCCGCCCGCGCATCGGCGTCGTCGGGGGCGACGATCACTTCCTCGAAGTCGATCTTGGCGAGCTTGGCCATGAGCCAGCCGCGCAGCGACCACGACGAATAGTTTTTGCTGCTAAGCGTCAGCGTCGTTCGCGACATAGTGCTTGCCCACGATTGGAGACGGCGGAGCCGAGCGCGTCTCATCCCGATTTAGCAAGCGACATGCCAATGCTCATTTGGCACATCGTTTGCTAAGTATTTGCCCGCAAGCTGGGCAATTTCATGATCTATGACGCCTACCAAGGGATCGCCGACATCAACGATCGGGTGCGCAAGACGGCTGAGAACGCCCAAGCGATCCTGAACGCATGGTCTTCGAATCCGTTCGCCCCGCCGTGGCGCCGCATGGCCGCCTATTACGAACTCGTGGCGCTTGCCGGCTTCACTCACGCGAGGCCCGATTACGGCATCGACAGCGTCGAGCGGAACGGCGAGCCGGTTCCCGTCGAAGAGCGCGGGGTGCTGTGGACGCCGTTCTGCCAGTTGTTGCGCTTTCGCCGGGAGGGCGGCGAGGACGATCCGAAGGTGCTCCTGGTGGCGCCGATGTCCGGCCATTTCGCGACGCTCCTGCGCGGCACGATCCGCACGCTCCTTCGCGACCACCAGGTCTTCATCACCGACTGGCTCAACCCGCGCAACATCAGGCTCGAACACGGCGGATTTTCGCTCGAGGACTATACCCAGCATCTGATCGACTTCATCGGCTTCATCGGCGAGGACTGCCATCTGGTGGCGGTCTGCCAGCCGACCGTTTCGGCGCTTGCCGCAACCGCAGTGCTCGCCCAGGACGGCGCGGCGATTCAGCCCGCGAGCCTGACCTTGATGGCAGGGCCGATCGACGCGCGGATCGCGCCGACCAAGGTGAACGAACTGGCGCAGGAAAAGCCGATCGAATGGTTCCGCTCCAACATGATCGGCGTCGTGCCGAACAAGTTCGAGGGGGCCGGACGGCGGGTCTATCCGGGATTTCTTCAGCTCTGCGCCTTCATGAGCATGAACGCGGAGCGGCATACGAAATCGTTCGTCGACCTCTTCAATCATCGGATCGAAGGCGAGACGGAAAAGGCGGACGCAATCCACGACTTCTACAAAGAATATTTCGCGATCATGGACATGAGCGCGGATTTCTACCTCGAGACGGTCGAGCAGGTGTTCCAGCGCTATCTGCTGCCGCTCGGGCGGATGAAGCACAAAATGCGACTGATCGAGCCTCGCGCGATCAAGCGGACCTTCCTCTTGACCGTCGAGGGCGAGAAGGACGACATCTGCGCGGTCGG
>JAFAHO010000408.1 GCA_019237205.1 Hyphomicrobiales bacterium | reverse complement strand
GCGCCCGCGCCGCCGCCCAAGCCGCCGCCATCGACGGCGGCCGAGCCGCAGCCGCTGCTCCACGCGTCCCAGGCCGGCGTCAGATCCTGCCTCGACGGCATCGCGCGCACCGCCAACGGGACGATCGACACGCAGCACGCCGCGATGTCGCAATGGTTCACCGGCGCGGCGGACTCCCACCTCTTCGAGTCGATCATCTCGCTCGCCTATCCCAACAAGGTCGCCCCGCACGCCGCCGCGATCCTTGTCGCCGCGCCGACCCAGGGCCAAAGCTGCGACACCTCGACCGTGCAGATCTTTCCGACGGCCCGGCCGTGCAACGCCGTTCTCGCCGACCTGCTCAAGGACGGAAAGGTCATCGCGGATCTCGGCGGGATGCCGGTCAGCCAAACTCCCAACGGCGCGCGCCAGCTCCTGATGCCGACGGCCGGCAATGGCTGCGTGATGGTCGTGGTCAACCTCACGTTCGGAAAATAGGGCGATCGGGCGCCGCTCGCCCATGGCCGAGAACCCTCGCCGAGGAGCGATCATGCCTATTGGGCCCGAGATCGATGAGGCGCCAAACACGATCAGGCGAGCGTTGCCCAACGCGAGATCATCTAAAGCGAGTTGTTCTCAGGCTGAATCGAATGTAGTCGGGTCTGCGGTTCGCTTGCGGGAGGGGGTCGAAGCCGTGTTTGGCGCTTGCATTCGCCGGCCATTCCGCTGGTAATTCTCGCCAACAGTTCGAGGCGTTGCGTTGGCATGAGCGCTGACGGAGCCGGTCAGGCGATACCGACCGTGACGGGGTTCGCCGTAAAGCAGGCGATTGTCGCGCTTTCGCAACGCGGCGTCGCAACCGCCCCGCTACTGCGTCGGGCGGGCTGTTGGAGCACGCGTTTGCGGCAGGCGGCGGCAGCAGCCCCGTAGACCGTCGAGTGTCCGCTGACGCTCAAGCGAAGCTCCTCGACTACGCGGCGGATGCGCTTGCCGACAGCGCCTTCGGGCTTCATCTCGCCGAGCAATACGATCCGCGCGACGGGTGGGGCCGCCAATCATCGATTGTGTGAAAGAACAATGTGTCGAGCGTTCGTATCGGGCTTCGGCAGGACGTTGGGACGCTACGCCGCCGGCCGGTTGGTCCTGTTCGTGATCCTTTGTTCCCCGGCAGGGACATGCGGCGGGCGGTGCTGCGCGCGAAGAGCCTAAACCGGCGATTCACACAACTTGCCCTATACTGTCATCCATCAGTTGCCGCGCCCAACGGGCCGCCGCCGCCTTCCGCGCCCGCTCCCGACGACCCTCCGCCCCCAGCGCCACCGCCGCAGCCAGCCCCCCCTTCCGCTTCCCGCTTTCCACACAGACCTCGCGCGGCTTGCCGCACACCGGACAAACCCGCCTCATCTCTGCCGCCTGCCCGATCACCCCAACCACCAGTTCAATCTGTTCCTCGGTCAAGCGCCCCCCTCCTCCGCCTCGGCCGCCTGGATCTCATCTGCTAGCTTTGTGCGAACCAATCTATTTGCAATTCGAATTAGGTTGCCGGCCCGAAAAGAAAACGGGCGCGGTCCGTGAATCACACGCTTCCGTGCCCTTATCGTCTCACTCGCTCGACCCCGAGAGGCCACGTATCTTTACGCCGCGAGCGGCGTCGGAGGGCGATTAGTTAACACCGATCACATCTACCAACACTGGCGGACGATCTTGGGGCGGTGCTGGTTTCTTGAAAACTGGAATCAGGGACGGGCCTCTGACAGTGATATCCGCCGCGGCCACCAGTGTAGTTGGGGTAGCGCTCGCCACGATCATCAATGCGCCCGCGAGGGTCACAAAATTATCGGCTATAGTGTTGGAGAAGCCTGAGCCCTTGATCGTCACCGCAGTTCCGGCGGGGCCGGCGACTGGCGAAATATCCGTTATCGATGGTCCGGCACCACTCATAACAACCTAACGCCGTTGGTTTAAGAAAAGAAAAAATACAATAGGTCTATTTTGAACCTCTGTCAATGGAGAGATTCATTTTAGTTCAGCAGCTTGCATCTCGATCGGTTGCATAAGGGATACATGGCAGGGAAAGCGTTGCACTGTTTTTGAACTATTTCAGCCATTTAGATGACGCAACCTAATAAGCTGTTTCAGCCTTTAGTAACGCACGAGTAACGTACTGCGCCTGCTCCATAAGAAATCCCCTTGCGTGGCGATCAGAACCTGATACCCCGCGGGTAAGGCTCCGTCGTACGCGTGTTCCGGACGGATGCGTCGGAATCAACGACCTGCACTCACGCCAGCAGCCCACTTTCCGTCCGGTTGCGACGATCGCAGGTGCTCGCCGTCCGACCGCCCTCGACCCTTTTTGCGTCCATCTGTCTATAAACACTATTGCGGAAAATCAGAATCTGTGATACCTTGCCCGCGTCGCCTGATCGACCGCGCCTCGCGCCGCGCAACGGCGTAAAAGTTGCCGAGCGCCCGAGTCGCCTGCGTGCCCGGACGCGAAGCCTGGAGTGGATCCTATGGTCCGCCGCGGACTGATTAGGGCGCCATGGAAAAGTCGCCGCAAGCGTTTGAAGTCGCTTAAAACCACGATCGGGATGGCGCTGCTCCGGCGGAGCCGGCTTGGGAATTGCAAAATCACGAAGTGGACAGAAAAATACACTTAAGGCGCCGAAATCATTGGGTCGGGACAAAACAGCACGCCACGCCGAAACGACGAAGCCGGCGCGCCCTTCCCCTCCCGCCCCGTTTCGTGTATTGCGCTGCACAAACCGCCGGGACGCGGGACCAAATCCACCGCGCCGTCGCATTCCCGTCACCTTCGCGAACGAGGACAAAAGCCGGCCCCTGCCCGGCCTCAATGCCGCTTCCGCCAGAAGTCCTTAATCCCCATGAAGCTTCGCAACATCGCCATTATCGCCCACGTCGACCACGGCAAGACAACGCTCGTCGACCGCCTCCTGCAGCAGTCGGGCGCCTTCCGCGACAACCAGCGCGTCGCCGAAAGGGTCATGGACTCGAACGACCTCGAGCGCGAGCGCGGCATCACCATTCTCGCCAAGGCGACCTCGGTCGTGCGGCAGGGCATGCGCGTCAACATTGTCGACACGCCCGGACACGCCGACTTCGGCGGCGAGGTCGAGCGCATCCTGTCGATGGTCGACGGCGCGATCGTGCTCGTGGACGCGGCCGAAGGACCGATGCCGCAGACCAAATTCGTCGTCGGCAAGGCGCTGAAGATCGGCTTGAAGCCGATCGTCTGCGTCAACAAGGTCGATAAATCCGACGCGCGCGCGAGCGAGGTCGTCAACGAGGTGTTCGATCTCTTCGCTGCGCTCGACGCGACCGACGAGCAACTCGACTTCCCCATCATCTACGGCTCGGCCAAGCAGGGCTGGATGGCCGCTTCGCCCGATGGGCCCAAGGTCGACATGGCGCCCCTGTTCGATCTGGTGCTGAAGCACGTCGAGCCGCCTAAGGTCGGCGCCGGCGGCTTCCGGATGCTGGGCACGCTGCTCGAGGCCAATCCTTATCTCGGGCGCATCATCACCGGGCGCGTCTTCTCCGGCTCGATCAGGACCAACGCGCCGGTCAAGGTGCTCGACCGCCAGGGCGACCTCGTCGAGACCGGCCGGGTGTCGAAGATCCTGGCGTTTCGCGGCATTGAGCGTTCGCCGATCGACGAGGCGGTCGCGGGCGACATCGTGGCGATCGCGGGCCTGGAGAAGTTCAACGTCGCCGACACGCTGGCGAGCCCAGAGGAAGTCGAGCCGCTGCACGCGCAAGCCATCGATCCGCCAACGCTCTCGATGACCTTTTCCGTCAACGACAGCCCGCTCGCCGGCACGGAAGGCGACAAGGTGACCAGCCGCGTCATTCGCGACCGCCTGTTCAGGGAGGCGGAGGGCAATGTGGCGCTTCGCGTGGAGGCCGCGCCCAATTCCGACTCCTATGTCGTCTCGGGGCGCGGCGAGTTGCAGCTCGCGATCCTCATCGAGACCATGCGGCGCGAGGGCTTCGAGCTCGGCGTATCGCGCCCGAAGGTGCTCTTCCGCAAGAACGACGAGGGCGAGATTCTGGAGCCCATCGAGGAAGTCGTCATCGACGTCGACGAGGAGCACTCGGGCGTCGTCGTGCAGAAGATGAGCGAACGCAAGGGCGAGATGATCGAGATGCGCCCCTCGGGCGGCGGGCGCCTGCGTCTCGTCTTCCTTGCTCCGACCCGCGGCCTCATCGGCTACCTCGGCGAGCTTCTGACCGACACGCGCGGCACGGCGATCATGAACCGCCTCTTCCACCACTGGGGCCAATGGAAAGGGGAGATCGCAGGGCGCCGCAACGGGGTCTTGATCTCGAACGATTCCGGCGAAGCAGTCGCTTACGCAATGTGGAACCTCGAGGACCGGGGGCCGATGATGATCGAGCCGGGCTGGAAGGTCTATCAGGGCATGATCGTCGGCCAGCACACCCGCGACAACGATCTCGAAGTCAACGTGCTGAAAGGCAAGAAGCTCACCAACATCCGCACCCACTCGAAGGACGAGGCCGTCCGCCTCACCCCGCCGATCCAGATGACGCTGGAGAAGGCGCTGGCCTATATCCAGGACGACGAGCTCGTCGAGGTGACGCCGAAGTCGATCCGGCTGCGCAAGGCCCTCCTCGACCCGAACGACCGCAAACGCTCCGAGCGGGCGAAGGCTGCGGAGAGCGCCGCCTAGAGCGGCGTTCGGCCGTCTTGTGTTTGTCGCGTGATCGCGCTCACACTCGCGAGGCGCACGGGGTGGTAGCGTGCGGTCTTGGTAGCGCGGTCTTCGCCCCACGCGGCTGCGCGGATTGGGCGCGCGGGCGGAAGAACAGGGAGGGAGTCATGAAAGCGGTGGCGTTCGCCAACAATGACGTCGCGGTCGTCGCCTGGACCTTCGGCGGAAAACTGCCGGGCTGTCTTGGTTTTGCGATTTATCGGATCGACGTTCGCGCAGGAACCGAAACCTGTCTGCCCGCCATGGCGACGTTCCCCGACCAGGACGCGACGAAGGCGGGGCGCACGACGGCCGACGACCCGGTCCAGAAATTCTACTGGAAGGACCTCTACGCCAAGCGCGGCGGAACCTATCGGTACAAGATCGTGCCCATGGGCGGAACGCCGGGCTCGCTCCAGCCGATGCCGTACGGCCCAGCGATCAGCAATACGATTCAGCTCACTCCGCATTGCGGCCCCGTGGCGTCGGCCTATTTCAATCGCGGCATCCTCGCCACTCAGGCGACCGCGCGCGCTCTCGACGCGGACTCGGACGCCGGATCGATGGCTGACAAGCTCGACAAGCACATCGAGATCGTCGGCGATCCATTGCGCACCGACCTTATGGGTCAATTGATCGAGGCTCTGACGACGCTTTCCGACGAAGCCCTGAGCGACGGCGGCGAGACCTATTGCGCGCTCTACGAATTCGAAGACCCGGAAGCCCTCGACCATTTGTCCAAACTCGGCGACAAGGCGCATATCGTCCTTTCGAACATGCCGGGAGGCGGCAAAGGCGAGGCCAAGACCAACGACACTTACGCGCCCCAGCGAGCACAGATCCGCGCGGCCGGCGCGGACGTCATCGACCGGTTCATGCCGAGCGGCCACATCGGTCACAACAAGTTTCAGGTGCTGGTCAACAACGGCGCGCAGGCGGTCCTTTTCGGTTCGACCAACTGGACGGCGCACGCGCTCTGCGCCCAGACCAACAATGCAATCGTCGCCCGCTCGCCCGCCCTTGCGGCCGCCTACCTGGACTACTGGAACCGGCTCAAGGATGACACCAACCCTCCGGGCGAAGGCGGCAAGGCGGAACAGTCGGGCGAGTTCCGTTCGGCGAACGCCGCGCAACTCCCGCCGATCGCGCTCGAAGACGGCAGCGGCGAGGTCGACCTCTGGTTCTCGCCCAACACGCCGCGCGCGCGCGCGCGCAAGCCGGGGAAGAGCGAGGAAGTCCCCCCGGACCTGGCGGAGGTTTTTGACATCATCTCCAAGGCGCAGCAGGCGATCATTTTTCTGGCCTTCCAGCCCGGCTCCCCGAGCATCGTCGACGCCATCGCGGACGCCCAAAAGGCAAGGCCGTCGCTCTTCGTGCGCGGCGCGGTCACCGCGCCCGACGCGGCGGGCCATTTCCATACCGCCATCAGCGGGGACGGAGATGCCCCGCCTCGCAAACATCAGAAGGGCGATCCGCCGCTTCCGGAAGACTACCGGGTGATTCATGCGCGCGGGGTCACCAAGAACGACGCCTTCGGCCAGTGGGAGGCGGAGCTCAATCAGGCCGGGCACGCGGTCATTCACGACAAGATCGTCGTCGTCGACCCGTTCTCCGACACTTGCGTCGTCATCACCGGCAGCCACAACCTCGGCTATCGCGCCTCCTACAACAACGATGAGAACATGGCGATCATCCGAAACCACCGCGCGCTCGCCGAGGCCTACGCGGCCCATTGCCTCGACGTCTACGACCACTACGCCTGGCGCTACTGGCTCGGCACGCAGAACGAGAAAGCCTGGCATTTCCTGTCCACTGACGACAGCTGGCAAGATTCCTATTTCTCCGCCGACAACCAGGTGAAGTCGGCCGAGCTCAACTTCTGGCTCGGCGCGAGCCCGGCGGCCGACGCGCTGCCGACGCCAAATGACGACGGCTCGACCAGGGCCCGGCCCGCCCTGCAGGCGCAGACGCACGGCCTCTCGCCGGCGAACGGACCTCATTCGGCCGCTCGCCGGAGGGACGCGGCCAAGGTCTCTTCC
Source organism: Hyphomicrobiales bacterium (assembly GCA_019237205.1). Lineage (GTDB taxonomy): Bacteria > Pseudomonadota > Alphaproteobacteria > Rhizobiales > Beijerinckiaceae > Roseiarcus. The sequence continues at coordinate 758 of JAFAHO010000408.1, read as the reverse complement.
GATGCGCACCGGAAAGCGTCCCGCGCCCGCAAGAAAAAAGACTGAGGCGATCGATGCCGACGACGAAGATCATGGTCATCCGCCATGCCGAGAAGCCCAATGGCGAACCCGGGATCATGCCGGACGGCTCCCAGAATCCGGAGGCCCTGACCGCTGCGGGTTGGAGCCGCGCACGCGCGCTGGTCGGACTCTTCAATCCGCAGGGTGGAAGATTTGCCGATCCGCGACTCGCGCGGCCCGGCAGCCTGTTCGCGTCCGGGTCGGACAGCCTGCGGCCCAAGCAGACGCTCGCGCCGCTCGCCGAAGCGCTGAAGCTGGTCATCGATGCGAACTATCTCAAGGGCCAGGAGGACCGTCTCGTGGCCGCGGCAAAAAACGCGGGCAGCGTGACCCTCGTCGCCTGGCAGCATGAGGCGATCGCGAAGATCGCGACGCTCATTCGGGGAAGCGCCAACGGCATTCCGCCGCGATGGCCTGGCCATCGCTTCGATCTCGTTTGGGTTTTCGACCGAGAGGACAACGGCGACTGGAGCTTCGAGCAAGCGCCGGAACTCGCAATGCCAGGCGACTCGTCGCAGCCGATCGCGCTGAACGACTAGAGGAATGCAGGATCGATGCCGGACGCGGCGTTTGGCGCGGCGGCACGCGCTCGGGTACGCCACGCTCCAACCGACACGCGGACTCCAAAAAGAAGGCGCGCCAAGCGATACGCGCCCTCGCAAAAAGGGGCTTGCCGCCTCTCTGCCGCGGCAGGGGCT